>NZ_CP101508.1:1054901-1355134 GCF_024380015.1 Photobacterium atrarenae | reverse complement strand
GCCCAGGGGGTTTATGGCTCCTACACCGCGGCCTACGGCCTGGACCCGACTACTCACCCGCTGGTCGGCACCTATACACGCCACTATGACAGTGTCGCCGTCGCCCCTTGGCTGTGGAACCCGGAGAAGAAAGTCTTCCTCTCGACTGAAGATGAGCAGTCGATCCATGTCAAAGCTGACTATGTCATCGACAAAGGGATCGGTGGAATCATGTTCTGGGAGCTGGCAGGAGACTACAACTGCTACACCCTGGAAGCCAATGGCAGCCGGGGCGCGGTCGACCCAACCGAGAATGCCTGTAAGACTGGCAATGGTGAATACCATATGGGGAGCACCATGACGAACGCCATCTATCACAAGTTCAAATCTGCGACGCCTTATGGCAACCGGATCGCGACCGGCGCGCTCCCGACCGAAGCACTGGATATCACAGTCTCTATCGATGGCTTTAAAGTCGGCGATCAGAACTATCCGATCAATCCGAAAATCACTTTCACCAACAACACCGGTCAAGAGCTGCCGGGCGGTACGGAATTCCAGTTCGATATTCCGGTCTCTGCGCCTGACAATGCCAAAGATCAGTCCGGTGGCGGGCTCAAGGTGATAGCTTCCGGCCACACACGTGCCAACAACATTGGCGGACTGGACGGACCGATGCACCGAGTTGCCTTTACCCTGCCAAGCTGGAAGAGCCTGCCTGCAGGCGGCACCTACGAGCTGGACATGGTCTACTACCTGCCCATTTCCGGACCGGCGAATTATAGTATCAATATCAACGGCAAGGACTACGCCTTCAAGTTCGAGCAACCGGATCTGCCGCTGGGTGATATCAGCGCCGGTAACGGCGATGGCGGTAACCCGGGTGAATGTGTCGCAACCGGTATCAATACATACCCAGACTGGCCGCAAACCGACTGGGCAGGCAACCCGAGCCATGCCAACCAGGGCGATCAGATCATTTATAACGGCGTGATCTATGAAGCCATCTGGTGGTCGAACTCAGCACCGGGCAGTGACAACACCTGGAAGGAAGTCTGCACCTTATAAGGGGCGGTGACTCATCCTCTCAAGCGCGGGAAACATCCCGCGCTTTCTTCGCCCCATTGCACAATAAATAACCAACCCAGTCAAAACGTCAAATTACCAACACACCAAAACCAATAAACCATCGGATTTTTGACGGTTTTACCGCAAGATAAAATGCGATATTGCGCTCAAAAAATGCACAAACAGTTCAACCACCAAGAATTCAAGATTAATCAACTCGTCGTCATTATTTGCGCTTCATAATCATTTAATTACAAAAGTATCATTAATGCCTGATTGATTTTTTTACCGATCTTGCTTGATCCGGCCCGTGTTTGCCAATAATAAAAAATTCATGTTCTAAGCGTATGTAAAACATTTGTTTTTGAAATTCATTCCTCAATTTAACAGGATTTTTTTGCGCTACCCGACCCACAAGGAAACAGCACACAAGACTAAACTTGTGCCGATTTTATGGTAAAGTCTCGCCATATTAACTATAAGTCGAACAATAGAGTGTTTAACAAGGACCATGAAAAAAGCGATTAACCTGTTCGTTCTGATTTTTTTATTTTTGCCGATCACAACATTTGCCAGTAAGATTCATAGCAATACTTACAGTAATAACAACACACCGGAATCGATCATCGACCATGTTTATCAACAAGCAAATCTCAAAGGTGTGATTGATTATCAGGTATTTAAAGAAGGCTATAACGCGTATTACCAAGCCAAGGGCCGAAAAAAACAAATTCTGACCATCATTGACTACAGTAAGCCTTCGACCGAAAAGCGATTTTTTGTGATTGATTTACATCAAAACAAACTGATCTATCGCACATATGTTTCTCATGGGGTGAACAGTGGCGGTCGCAAGGCAACCCGTTTCTCCAACCGGGTCAACTCCAGACAGACCTCGCTGGGCACATTCTTGACCGACACCACTTATTACGGCGGTAATGGTTACTCGTTGAAGCTGGACGGCCTGACACGCGGTATCAACGACAATGCACGCCGCCGTTACATCGTGGTCCATGGGGCGAAATACGCCACAGAATCTTTCATTAAACGTCATGGCTACCTGGGACGCAGTTGGGGCTGCCCTGCACTGCCAACCGGCTTATCTCGACAAATTATCGATACCATTAAAGGCGGCAGCGTCATTTATGCACATGCATAACACTATCGGTTATTCGTAAGAGACTGAATTTAATAAGAACAACAGCAGTAATTATTTTTCGCTTCATTGCAAAGGTATGACTCAATTGTCATACCTTTTTTTTATCGACTCTTTCTCGCTAAGTTATGATTCCAGCACTGTGTTATCTGAATGGTTTTTCAGATATCAATGCCTGGTATTTTTTTACTTCACGACCACGTTTGCTTTTTAATACTAATCACAGTAAGTAAGCGAACGGAAATAACGTCGGAAAAGTGCTTGAGAGCAAGGCGGAATTTTCGCTAAGTCGTTATTATAGAATCAAAAGCTCTAGTGAAGTTATCGAGCATTTTAACAAGATATAATACCCCCTTATTTACTACGATTGGTTTAAGTTTCGGATGAATACCGCCATGAACTTAGTCCACTTGCGGTCGCATTGACGAGCCATCAAATACTGTACCGGAGCGTCATCAGCAGCGGATATAACCCGAGTGCATGATATTCGGGTGATTCAACAAATGAAATGCGTTTTCCTTGATCACAGCGGTAAAGACAAACCTGAAAGATCACCTGGACCGGCGAGCAGCTTTACACGCAAAAAAAATCCCTGCCAGATTGGCAGGGATTTTCCGACACTAACCGAATTGGCGAATTACGCCAGTACGTCTGCTGCAGCAACGTATGGCAGGTCCAGCGCTTCAGCTACTTCGTCACAAGTGATTTGGCCACGGTAAACGTTCAGGCCGTTCATCAGGTGCTTGTCTTCTTGCAGTGCTGCTTTGTAACCTTTGTTAGCCAGCTTCAGGATATATGGCAGAGTTACGTTGTTCAGGGCGAAAGTCGATGTACGAGCAACCGCACCTGGCATGTTTGCAACACAGTAGTGAACAACATCGTCAACAATGTAAGTTGGATCGCTGTGTGTTGTCGCGTGAGACGTTTCTACACAACCGCCCTGGTCGATGGCAACGTCAACGATCGCCGCGCCTGGTTTCATCTTCTTAATCATTTCAGCAGTAACCAGTTTCGGTGCAGAAGCGCCTGGTACCAGAACACCACCAATCACCAGGTCAGCTTCCAGCACGTGTTTCTCAATCGCATCTTTGGTTGAGTAAACGCACTTCACTTTACCTTCGAACTGAGCGTCCAGCTTACGCAGGACATCAATGCTACGGTCCAGAACAACAACGTCAGCACGCAGACCAACAGCCATCTGTGCTGCGTTTGCACCAACAACACCACCACCAATCACGACAACTTTCGCAGGCTCAACACCTGGAACGCCGGCTAGCAGCATGCCGCGACCGCCTTTAGATTTCTCTAGAGCAAAAGCACCGGCTTGAATCGACATACGACCCGCAACTTCAGACATCGGTGCCAGTAGTGGCAGACGACCGTTGTCGTCAGTCACTGTTTCGTAGGCAATACAAACAGCTTTGCTGTTGATCAGATCTTTAGTTTGCTCTGGGTCCGGGGCCAGGTGCAGGTAAGTAAACAGGATTTGACCTTCACGAAGCATCGCACGCTCAACAGCTTGCGGCTCCTTCACTTTAACAATCATTTCTGATTCGGCAAAAACCGCTTCTGCTGTTGGCAGAATTTGAGCACCGGCATCAATGTAGTCCTGATCGCTGAAGCCGATACCTGTACCCGCTTGTGTTTCAACATACACAGTATGTCCATGTGCGACAGCTTCGCTTACTGATGCTGGCACCATACCTACACGGTATTCATGAACTTTAATCTCTTTAGGTACACCGATAATCATTTTTATATCCTTGCTGACTTGTTTAAAAGTTATGTACACAATAATGAAAAAAGTCTGGAATGTGCCACCGTTTTTTAACCTAAAACCAACAAATACATCTAGAATTTTCTTCTAATCTGGCACAATGAACTGTTTTTGACTCAGCTCACACAACAAAACTTGGATTTTTGGATACAAATTAGACCACTTGACCACCTTTTCTCTAACATCCAGTGAAAACACCTATGATTAAAGCCGTATATAGGAATAATCTCTATAGACAAATCATGAATTACCGTCTATCAAGCTGTAAAATCACAATTACGGCAGGATAAAATTCAGAATATTTGACTTCCATAGCAGATTTGAATGTTCATTACCCAAATGCGTTGTGAAAAAGCAGGATCACATTTCATCACACAAACACAACATTCCCAGTTAAGTGATCTGTTGTGTAGAAGGTATGCAGGCACAAAAAAAGCCGCTTGCGCGGCTTTTTAAAGTCAGAGGCGATTTAGTCCTCAAACTCCCAGGGCATCTCCGGGAGCGCATCAAGGTTTTCAGAATAGCGTTTTAAGTCGAAGTTTCCGTCATTTTTGGCCACATCGAACACTTCCACCGACAGGGCACAGGCCATCATTTCAATGGCTTCCTCTCTGGGCGTCCCAGTCATCATCAGACGCATCAGGGTCTCTTTGACTTTGATCGGGTTTCCTTCTTCAAGCTGGTTTTCAATCGTTTCGACCAGCATGTCCCCGTTCATGATTTCATCATTTTGCATAATTTAACCTGCTTATGGATTCACACCGGCAGTGTAACAAAAACCAAACCTCATTGCTGTTGCAGCAGTGTGAAGCAACGTTCCAGCGGCACCGCCTGGCTAAAGTAAAACCCCTGCACATACTGGCAACGCATCTCTCGCAACAACTTCAGCTGCTCCTGAGTTTCGACCCCTTCCGCCACGACCTGGATCCCCAGCTTCTCGCTGAGATCGATGATCAGAGAGACTAAGGTCTGGCTATCAGGGCTTTGCTCAATTTCTTTGATGAACTCTCGGTCTATCTTGATGATATCCGGTCGCAAATCTACCACAGCGCTGAGAGATGAATATCCGGTGCCGAAATCGTCCATCGCAACTTTAATATCCCGCTGTTTAAAGTGATTGAGCAGGCACTGAATATCGCTACTCTCCTTGGAAGCGGTCGATTCAGTGATTTCAACGATAATAGCATTATCCGGCAGCTCATACTGCTGGATCACTTCCCAAACCTGCTCTTCTTCTGCATTGTTGATAAACTCTTTCACCGAACGATTGACCGAAAAACAGATGGCTTCATACCCGGCGTCATGAAGCACTTTCAAGTCGCGACACGCCTGATGCAGCACAAAAGAGCCTAGTTGTTTGATTAGCCCGTATTTTTCAGCCAACGGGATAAACACCGCCGGCGAGACAAAACCTTCCACCTCATCAAACCAGCGAACCAGGGCTTCAAATTTAGAGATTTGGCCGGTTTGTGCATCCACAATCGGCTGGTAGTAAACCGTCAGCGCTTCATCGGCAATAGCTTTTTTCAACCGATCCCGTAGCCGGAGTTTCTGCAGATACTCCGACTGGAGATCCCCATCATACTCACAGACCCCATTGCGACCGCGGCCCTTCATGTTGTACATGGCATAATCGGCATTTTTGAGCAGCGCGTGATGGGTTTGCCCACTTTCCGGATAAGTGGAAACACCAATACTCACCGTGGTATTCACGGTGACGCCATCAATCAGCAGCGGCTGAGACACAGCCGCGACCACCTCATGGGCTATCTCTTTCGCGTCACCGGCACCGCTGTCCGGCAGCAAAACACAAAACTCATCGCCGCCGTATCGGCAAATATTGTCATTTGTCGGAAACAGTTTTTTGAGCCGCTCTGCAATGTGGGTCAGAACCCGGTCACCGAAATCGTGTCCGTACAGATCATTAATCGACTTAAAATCATCCATATCAATGAACAGCAGCGAAAAAACGTCACTTTTCTTGCTCACTGAATTAATTTTTTTCTCAACCCGGTGGACAAAGCTGCGACGGTTAACCAGCCCGGTGAGCGGATCACAGTAGGCATAAAAGGTCAGTTGCTCTTCAGCTTTTTTCCAGTGACTGATATCGCGGAATACCGCCACATAGTTCACAATATCCCCGTTGCTGTCCCGGATGACATTGATCGACATCTCTTCAGGGTAAATTTCGCCGTTCTTACGCTTGTTCCAGACTTCGCCTTTCCAGTGCCCGATGGTCGACAAACTGTACCAGAGCTCCTGATAGTACTCTTTCTCATGTAAACCAGATGAGAGGACACTCGGTGTTTGGCCCAGCAACTCCTTCTCCCGATATCCCGTAGTTTGCTCGAACGCCCGGTTGACCGAGATAATCTTATTGTGACAATCCGTGATCAGGATACACTCTGAGGTATTGTCAAACACCACCTGAGCACGATTGAGCTGGCGCCGAGCTTCAACCGTGTTGGTGATATCCCGCTGGATACCGGCAATACGGGTTGGCTCACCTTTGTCATTTTTGGCAATGACACTACCTTTGAGTTTCAGCCAGCGCTCCTGGCCGCGCTGAAGATCCGGATAGCGTTTTTCACTGAGGCGAAATTCGAACTGAAACACACTGGTGAAATTCTGCTGAATAAAGCGCTGGAAGAAACTCAGCCCTTCAGCCCTGTCCTCCGGATGTATGCACGCAATCCACTCGGCAAAGTCACTGCCATCCTTCGGCTTATCCCGGCCGAGAATATTCCAGAATTTCGGCGAGGTAAAAAACTCCTCGCTGATCAAATCATATTCCCAGATCCCTTCTTCAACCGAGTTAAAGGTCGTATTGAGCTTGTGTGAGGTTTTGGTCAGCTTGGCTGAAATCTGATAGACATCCGTGACATCATGAACTGTGCCACGCATCAACAGGGGCTTGCCCTGCTTATCCCGGATCACATCGGCGCGTTTACGCAGATACTTAATTGAGCCATCCGCCAGTTGTGCCCGGTGGACCAGATTGTAACTAACCGAATCCGACTCAATCGATTCATGCAACGAGCTCAGCACCCAATCGCGATCTTCGGGATGGATAAACTCGGACAACAGATCAATCGATGGTGTCAGCCCGGTATCCTCGATCCCGTAAATCCGGTAAATCTCCTGGCTCCAGCTAATCGTATCCGCGGTCAGATCCCAGAACCAACTGCCGACTTTGGCGACCCGCTGGCCTTCCTCGAGCTCCCACAGCAGTTTTTCCTGTTTTGACAACAACTGGGTATATTTCAGCTCAACGCCCAACAGGTAGCTGAGCTCCTGACACCACTGCTGGGCAGCTTCAGAATGCTGATAGGGGGTATCGAACAGGCAAACGACAATACCAACCGGCTCGTCGCTATCGGTAAAGACCGGGATCCCGAGATAACCTTCAACATTCATCTCCCGCAGCGCAAGATCATCCGGGAAATGCTCCTGGATATTGGCCGGGTAACTGCACCCCTGACTGCCCCGCTGCACCAAATGGCAAGGCGTTCCCGCCAGTGGATACGTGAAATTATCAGTTAATTCGCCATTGATTCGGTAAGACAAGGTCCTGGCATATTGTCGGGTTTCGTCAAAATAGCCAATAAAACAGTGCTTGGGTGATAAGAACTCACACAGCTGGTGCGTGGCTTCATCAAACAGTTGATTTCCATGTAAGCGCTTAAGCGCATTTTCAATCGTGGTATTCATCACTCGCTTAGCAGTCGTCAAACTTGGTCTGGAACCTGACATCTTGTCAGGCTATCAATGGCGAAACGGAGTGAGACTCTACATGATGAAACTGGTTTATTAAAGCGAGCGTCGAATGGGAGGAAGATCAAAGTTTCAAAATATTGATATGTATCACTATATCCCGAAACTCTGCCATTCTCCTGTCACGACAAAGAGAAATATGCTGTAAAGGAATATGACAATCACGCCAGAGAATGACAGCAGCCGGAGCGACTGCTGTCAGATCATCAGTTTGCAACCTGTGCTTTCGGGTGCGCCGGCAGCCAGAGCGAAATCAACGTCGTCGCCGCGAGGAAGGCAAAAGACACCCACAGGCAGGTTGCCAGCCCCGCGATCTGGTATAACCAACCGGACAGTACCGTGCCAATCAGCCGTCCCATCGCATTGGCCATGTAGTAAAAACCCACATCCAGCGACACGCCGTCATCTTTGGCATAGCTGACAATCAGGTATGAGTGCAGTGAAGAGTTCACCGCGAACACTGCCCCGAATATCAACAAGCCACCGACAATCGTCAATCCGGGCTGCCAGCCGGTCTGGATCCCGAAAGCCACAGCGGCGGTGATCACCGCCAGCAATCCGGCCCAGGCCATCGCAGCCCTGCCATCCGGGACCACACCTTTGCTTTTCCCGGTCAGACGAGGCGCCATCCCCTGGACAAAGCCGTAGCCAATCACCCACAAGGCCAGAAAACCACCCACGGCGGCATGATCCCAGCCAAACACCTGGCCGAGATAGATCGGCAGGGCCACCACAAACCAGACATCGCGGGCGCCAAACAGGAACATGCGCGCAGCCGAAAGAATGTTAACGCTGCTGCTCTTGGAGAAGATATGGCTAAACTTCACCGCCTTTTTCGCCTTGCCCATATCCTTGTCCAGCGCCCACAAGCTCAGCATCAGCACCAGGACCAAGACTGCAGCCATCGCCAGCACCGCCCCTTTGAAACCAATCGTGGTCAGTAGGACACCGCCCACAAAGAAGCCCGCCCCTTTCAGGGCATTTTTAGAGCCGGTCAAAATCGCGACCCATTTATACAGGGCACCCTGACGCTCATTCGGAACCAGGGTTTTGATCGCACTTTTTGCACTCATCTTATTGAGATCTTTGGCGATGCCCGACAACGCCTGCGCCAGCATCACCCAGGGCACCGTCAGATAAGCGGACGGCACTGCAAGCATCACCAGAGCAATAACCTGCATCCCCAGCCCGACGTTCATCGTCCGGTTCAGACCCAACTTGGCCCCAAGCCAGCCGCCAATCAAATTGGTGACCACCCCGAAGAACTCATAAAACAGAAACAGCGACGCGATTTCAAGCGGGGTATAGCCAAGCTGGTGAAAGTGAAGCACCACCAGCATTCTGAGTGCACCATCAGTGACCGTAAAATTCCAGTAATTGAAAGTCACCAACATATATTGGCGCACGTCTTTGGATAAGTTCGAAAAAGCAGCAAGCATGCGGAATTCTCTTGTCAGTTGCAGCAGTATTAATACTACGCCAGGAAAAGCAGACAGCAGCGCCAGTGGTTCACCCCGGCGCTGCGTCTGCTCAACACTGCCTTTGAGCCACGTTGCTCAGGCAGGATTTCAGGCCAGGCTGACTTTGCGGATCAGCTCAGACGTGCGGGTTGCGTAACCCATTTCGTTATCGTACCAGGCGTAGACTTTGACCATACGATCGTTGACCACCATAGTTGACTGCGCATCAACCACTGTCGAGCGCTGATCGCCCTTGTAGTCGATGGAAACCAGTGGCCGTTCTTCAAAGCCCAAGATCCCGGCCAACTCTCCTTCTGCTGCTTCTTTAAGCAGGGCATTCACCTCTTCGGCTGTGGTATCACGGCTGACATCGAAAATGATATCGGTCAGGGATGCGTTCGCCAGTGGCACACGGACCGCATGACCGTTAATTTTACCTTTCAGCTCCGGGAAAATTTCGACAATCGCCGTCGCCGAGCCGGTGGTGGTCGGGATCAGGCTCATGCCGCAAGCACGGGCGCGACGCAGATCTTTATGTGGTGCATCCAGGATGGTCTGGGTGTTGGTCAAATCGTGAATGGTGGTGAAAGAAGACTGCTCAATTCCCAGTTTCTCGTGGATCACTTTCACTACCGGAGCAATACAGTTGGTAGTACAGGATGCCGCCGTTACGATGCGATGTTTTTCGGCATCAAACAGATGATCGTTCACGCCTACAACAACGTTCAACACGCCTTCTTCCTTCACCGGTGCCGACACCACCACACGTTTGACCCCCTGAGCCAGGTATTTCTGCAGTAGCTCAGTTTTACGATGTACCCCGGTTGCTTCCAGCACAACATCGCATGCAGACCAGTCCACAGCGTCAATATCACGCTCCTGGGTACAGCGAATCCGGTGCTCACCGATCACAATGGCATTGTCTTCAGCAGTTACCCCGTGATGCCAGCGCCCCTGGACAGAATCAAACTCCAGCAAGTGACCTAAAGTCTGTGCATTTCCGGCCACATCATTAATCTGTACAAATTCAATGTCCGCCCAGTCATAGGCCGCGCGCAGCGCCAGACGACCGATACGACCAAAACCATTGATACCTACTTTAATAGCCATGCTTCATTTCCTCTGTGCTTGTGCACCGTCTAAATATTCGTTAAACCATATATATGGAATTGCGAATATACTAGTCACATCTAAGGCTTCTGGCTAGCCCTTTCTTAAAAAATTCACAAAAGCCCCTCCTGATACTCATCCCGATGCATTTTATAACCCCTGGCTGACAAAATGATGAAGCCAGCAACCCATGAAGATCCTGAATTACCCAGCAAAAAGGCCCCGCAAAGCGGGGCCTGAATCACCAACTGATCGAGTTGTTCTATTGGAATTTCTGGTTATTGAAATTTGCGGATATAGTCGAGATGAACCTGGCGTGTGAATGCACCAGGACGTAACGCTTGAATTTGCGCGATCGCCGTGTCCAATGCCACCCCTCTCTCGAGCATCAGCCGAGCCGCAATCAGCCCGGTCCGGCCGGAGCCGCCCATGCAATGAATCGCCAGGGACTCTCCCTGATCCAACATGGCCTGTGCCGCACAATTAGCTTGCGGCCAGTTGGCATGAAATTCATCGCCCGGCGCACAATCATCCTCTATCGGCAGATGGAACCACTTCAGCCCCAGCTTCTCACACGCCTTCGCCAGTTCAGCTAAGCCATCATCCGCCAGATCACCGGGTTCCAGCGCCGTCAACACGGCCGTAGCGCCCGCCTCTTTCAGTTGCTGTAAGGCCTCTTTCATCGTCGTTTCTTTGGTACCGGGGCAAGGGGTCAAAATCAACTGGCCGCTGCCATCGAGAGGGAGTGTCCAGTATGGGTGTGTTGTAGACATGGTTATTCCTGTGAACATCAAACTAATAAAATATATAGAACTGAGCGCTAGGCACTCAGTGTCGAATCTTTAAGGCTAAAACCCGGCTTCTTACGATCTGTCAGCGCGGAGAGTTTCAGCTTCTCTTCATTGATCATTCCCGGGTTGCCGTTTCTGACCGTCGCCAGCGTATGCCGGATCCAGGTCGGCAGGTTTTCGGCCAACCGATAAAAGATCCACAATCCCTCACGCTGATCCTGCAATACGCCCCCATCGCGGAGCAGCGCCAAATGCCGCGACACTTTCGGCTGGCTGACATCCAGCACCTTGGTTAAATCACTTACCGAGAGGGCTTGCTCGTCTTCAATCAGCATCAGGATCCGCAGCCGAAGCGGATCGCTCATAATCTTGAACAGCTCAACCGGGCCAATCACATCATGCTGTACTTCCCCATTGAGCATCAGAAATAGTGCGATCCGAGCGCGGAGCCCTTCGAAGGTTTCCCTGAACGGTGCCAGCCCTGCTTCCGGCTTCGGGTCTTTAAAGTCCCAGTGGATCAAGGCATCGGAATCGGCAAACAGCGCACATTCATTGCTGGCTTTATCACACAAGGTGATCACCACATCAAAATGCTGGTCCTGAAGTTCCAGTGCAGACACGCTGTGGAGATCGTCATCGTGAATCCCCTGCTCAGACAGCACCTGATAGACCCGCGGATCAACGCCTTCCGGCTTCATCCCGGCACTCATCACCAAATAGTGATCACCTGCCATATGCCGCATCAGGGCTTCCGCCAGCTGGGAGCGCGCAGAGTTGCCAGTGCAAAGAAACAAGATTTTCTTTTTCATGTAGGTCTCAGTCGATGAACAGGTGAGCCCAGTATATATGAGCAACTATATATAACAATAGCCATATATAGAGTTCACGAAACTGTCAAAAAAGATACGCAAACGGCAGGTGATCAAAAAGCCCGCTTTTGACGCGGGCTTGGCTGGTTATTATTCAGCTGTGTTGAACAACACCCATTGTTGGACTTTCTTAGCAATGTGCGGGTGGATCAACAAATCGATATGGTTGATCCCACCGGCGACCCACTGATGCTGCGACGGATAATTGAGCGCCGCATAATTATCGCCGGCCGCCCCCAGCGCACTAGCCACCGGCACCAGGCCATCGCCCAGCCGGAGGTTTTTTTCATCATCCAGGTTCTGCCCCAGGCAGGAAGCAATGGCATAACATGCCACCCCCTGCGGTAAAGGAGGACGCTCTTGCGGTAACGCTGGCTCTGCCAGGGGTTGCCAGTCTGTATGGCGGATATGCCCCTGGCTCAAATCCTTGGTGCCGCTGCTGCGGATCTCAGAAAGCCGGGTTAACATTTTCAGATACGGCGTATCGGCGATCCGATCATCAATCCAGCAAGCCAGCTTGGCCAACGGCGCGCCATTATGGGGAGAGCCCAGGGTGATAAAGGTATGGAGCGTACTCAGCCAGTTCAATTGATGCTGTTCAGCATAATAACAAGCGCTTCGTGTCACCAAGCCACCCATGCTGTGGCCAATGATCACCAGCTCTTTGACCCGGCATGGCCAGCTCGCCACCAACGCTTCCAACATCCGCGCGAAGTTTTCACCATTTTCAGAGATGTGCAAACCAGTGTTGTAACGCAGATAAACAGGCGTGTAACCATACTGACTCAGGCTACGGCCATGATCATGTTCTTTTCGTTTCCACTGCACATCATTCATACACCAGCCGTGAACACAAACAACGATCCGCTCAGTACAGCGGGCCAACTGCTGATCGAGTTGCCCGGGCTCCAGGTTCAGGGTCTGGTGTTGATCCCGCAGCAGCATGGGCTGCAAGAAGCGACTGTTTCGCTGTGCCAGGTAGTCCCCAATGGCACCGTTCAGCGTGGCGATCACCATTTCGCTCTGAACCGGCGGCAATCCCGATTCAATAAAATCACCCAGCTTCTCTTTCGCCACCAGCTTATTTTCCGACATTTTGGATGACAGCTCATCCATCACGGTCTGAAATCGTTGACTCAGGTTATTTTTCGAAATCATACACCAACCTACCACTGATCACGTCGTTGACTATCATTTATGAGTCAAGCATGGAAATCAAGCGAATCAAGACCACATCCCGGCTGAATATTAACAATAAGAATCATGGAAAATATACAACACCATGATAATATCGAAATATAAATAAAGGCGTGCTCTTGAATTGTAAAAAGAAAAATTAGAAAAATCATTCTAACTTTAAAAATAATTGAAGTTTAGAATCAGGCCATGAATATAGCCTGAAACATTCTCATCGATTTAAGTTGCCGTTTCGACTTCTAATTGGGCATTGACTGGCTTTTTTACATGATCTCCCAAAATCATATCCGATGCTTTTTCTGCAATCATAATGGTCGGTGCATTGGTGTTGCCGCCAATCAAGGTCGGCATAATCGACGCATCCACCACACGCAGTCCCGAGACACCCCGTACCCGGAGCTGCGGATCGACGACAGCCATCTCATCATTGCCCATTTTACAGGTCCCCACCGGATGATAAATCGACTCTGCTTTACGGCGGATAAAGGCCGCCAGAGCTTCATCCGTTTGAACCTCGGGGCCGGGATAGACTTCCCGTCCACGATAGCGCTCAAACGCCGGCTGCTTGAGGATTTCCCGTGACAGCTTGATAGCTTTGAGCATCACGGCCATATCCTCCGGGTCATCCAGGTAATTTGCCTGAATGACGGGCGATGACGCCGGATCAGCATCCCGCAGCGTTAACCGGCCGCGGCTCTTGGGGCGCAAGTTACAGGCATGGAGCGAGTAGCCGTGTCGCACCGTCTGCCACAGGTTCAGGCCATGGTTGTCCAAGAAACAGGGCGAGAAATGAAATTGAATATCCGGCGCCGCAAGCTCAGGGGAGCTTTTGGCAAACCCGCCCGCCTCAGCAATATTTGATGTGAAATTTCCCTTCCTGAACAACAAGTAATCAAAAATCCCCTTGACCGAACGGAGCAGAGCCACCGGGGAGAACCCGATGGAGTAAAAGGTCCGCTCTCGAGTCACAGCAAGCACATCCAGGTGATCCTGGAGGTTTTCCCCGACCCCGGGAAGATGGTGAACCAGCGGGATCTGGTGCTGTTTGAGCTGCGCCTGATCGCCAATCCCCGACAACAACAACAGCTGCGGGCTGTTGATGGCGCCACCGCTAAGCAAGACTTCCCGCTGACAGGACACCCTATGTCGTTCGCCATCTTTCACATACTCCACCCCAGTTGCCCGCCGGCCATCAAAGAGGACGCGCGTTGTCAGAGCATCGGTGATCACCGTCAGGTTCTCTCGTGCCTCAGCAAGCCGCAGAAAACCGGCAGCGGTGCTGCAGCGTTCACCATTTTTCTGGGTCACCTGATAATAGCCAACCCCTTCCTGCTCACCGCCGTTAAAATCCTGCGCTCGCTTGTGGCCTGCTTGCATCGCCGCCGCGATGAAGGCATCCGACAACGGGTTATGGACCCGCAGATCCGATACATGGAGCGGCCCGCCCAGGCCGTGATAGGCATCTTCCCCACGCGACTGATGCTGGGATTTCTTAAAGTAAGGCAACACATCGTGATAGCCCCAACCGGGATTCCCGAGCGCGGCCCAGTGGTTATAATCGCAGGCGTGTCCGCGGATATAACACATCGCATTCGATGCGCTGCTGCCCCCCAGAGTCCGCCCTCTGGGCCAGAACAGCTGGCGGCCACCCAGATGCGGCTCGGGCTCCGTGTAATAGCGCCAGTTCATTTGCTTCGAATGCATCATCCCGATGATGCCCAGCGGCACACGAATCATCAAACTGGCATCTTTCGGTCCGGCTTCCAGCAGGCATACTTTGACAGATGGATCAGCAGAGAGCCGATTTGCTAATACGCAGCCCGCCGACCCTGCGCCCACAATAATAAAATCATACATAACAATCCCTCAGTTAAATGGATGATTTGCCAGCCAGATGAAATTACCCAGTCATAAGTATTTTTTATTGATTCTCTAATAAATCATAGATTCTTTCACGAAATTTTATTTAATTTAATCATTTCACTGCAATAAAAAGTTTCAATAAAAATAAAAAGGTGATCTGTCTAATAATTTTTAACTTTTGCTAAAGACAACACATCTGACCAGTGTAGATTTAATATTGTATAAAGGAATACTCAACATTTCGCCCGTACTTTAAGGAGATCTCATGGCATATTTTCTAACGGGAGGAACCGGTTTCTTAGGCCGCAACCTCATTTCAAAACTCGTCCAGCGTTCCGGTACCATTTATGTTCTGTGCCGGAATGACCAGGCGCAGGAAAAGCTGGCTGAATTTATTACAGAATCACAGATTCAGGCTGATCGAATCGTGCCGGTGACCGGCGACTTGACGCAACCAAGACTGGGGTTGTCTGAGTCAAGTCTTGCAGATCTGCGCGGTAACATTCGCCACTTCTTCCACCTGGCAGCCATTTACGACCTTAACGCCAGTGCTGAAATTCAGGAAGCAGTCAACGTCCAGGGGACACAAAATGCGCTGGATGCAGCTGAAGATCTCGATGCGGGCTGCTTCCACCATATCAGCTCAATTGCAGCGGCCGGGCTGTATCAGGGCCACTTCCGGGAAGATATGTTTGAAGAAGCGGAGAATCTGGATCATCCGTACTTCTCGACCAAACACCTCTCTGAGAAAACCGTGCGCGACCAGTGCATGGTCCCATATCGTATCTACCGTCCGGGGATGGTGATTGGCCATTCCAAAACCGGGGTCGCCGACCGGGTCGACGGGCCTTATTACCTGTTCAAAATGATTCAGCGTATCCGCTCAGTACTGCCTGCCTGGGTACCAACCATCGGCCTGGAAGGCGGCAGCCTGAACATCGTACCGGTCGATTTCGTCGTCAACGCCCTGGATCATATCGCCCACCAGCCGGATCTCGACGGTCGCTGTTTCCACCTGACCGATCCCAAGCCCTACCGTTCGGGCGAAGTGCTGAATATCTTTGCCGAAGCCGGTCACGCGCCACGCATGGCCCTGCGGCTGGACGCCCGCCTGTTCGGCCTGATCCCTAACCAGGTCAAAGGTGCTATTCTGTCCTTGCCGACCATTCGGCAAATCACGGATGTGACGCTCAAGGATCTGGGGATCCCGTCCGAAGTGCTGAAGTTCTTTACCTATCCGACCGAATTTGACTGCCGTGAAACGCAGATGGCACTGAAAGGGTCCGGGATTGAGTGCCCCCGACTGCCGACTTACGCCCCGGCAATCTGGGACTACTGGGAGCGTCACCTGGATCCGGCGATCTCCGGTGATCGCAGCCTAAGTGCACGCGTTTCCGATAAGATCATCCTGATCACCGGTGCCAGCTCCGGGATCGGCCAGGCAACCGCTTTTAAACTGGCTGAAAACGGCGCAGAAATGATTCTGGTCGCCCGCGATGAAGAAAAACTGGCCGCCACCAAACAGGCGGTTGAAGAGCGAGGCGGGATCGCCCACACCTACCAATGTGATCTGGCGGTGATTGAGCAAGTCGAACAACTGGTTGAACAGGTACTGGCCGACCATGGCCGGGTTGATATTCTGATCAACAATGCCGGCCGTTCGATCCGCCGCTCAATTGCCAACTCAATTGATCGTTTCCATGATTTTGAGCGCACCATGCAACTCAACTACTTTGGCTCGCTAAAGCTGACCCTGGGACTGCTCCCGGCAATGGAAGCGCAGGGCGGCGGTCACGTGATCAATATCTCTTCGATTGGCGTGCTGACCAATGCGCCCCGCTTCTCGGCTTATGTTGCCTCAAAAGCAGCGCTGGATGCCTTCACCCGATGCGCTGCATCAGAATATTCGGATCTCAACGTCCATTTCACTACCATCAACATGCCGTTGGTGGCAACCCCGATGATTGCGCCAACCAAGATCTATCAGTCCGTCCCGACCCTGACCCCGGACGAGGCTGCCGATATGCTGGCCACAGCCATCATCGACAAGCCAAAACGGATCGCCACCAACCTGGGGATCTTCGGCGCTGTGGTGCATGCCCTGTTCCCGAAATTGGCCGAGATCGTAATGAACAGCAGTTTCCGGATGTTCCCGGATTCGAAAGAAAGCGATCAGGGCAAAGAGCAAAAAACCGAGAAGGCCTCCTCCGCAGAGCTGATGGCTTTCTCCGCCCTGCTGAAGGGCATTCACCTGTGATCCAATCACGGACATCAGACACAACACATCATTCAGTGGCTAGATCACACTTTTAAAAGGAAATTGAATCATGGCAGATTTACAAGCAAGTTTTGAGCAAGCACAACAGGACATCAAAACACTGACCCAGCGTCCATCGAACGATGAACTGCTGGCACTTTACTCGCTGTTTAAGCAAGCGACCGAAGGTGATGTACACGGCAGCAAGCCAGGTATGTTTGATTTCAAAGGGGCTGCAAAATACGAAGCCTGGGAGCAGCTCAAAGGAATGGAGAGCGACGCCGCGATGCAGCAATACGTGGATAAAGTCGCGGCATTAAAATCAGCTTACGCTTAACCGG
The DNA here is from genome assembly GCF_024380015.1 of Photobacterium atrarenae. Taxonomy (NCBI): domain Bacteria; kingdom Pseudomonadati; phylum Pseudomonadota; class Gammaproteobacteria; order Vibrionales; family Vibrionaceae; genus Photobacterium; species Photobacterium atrarenae. The sequence goes on along the minus strand of NZ_CP101508.1, from coordinate 1,337,492 downwards.
CTCCCTGCTGTAAATTACGTCAAGGCCGCACAACGCGGCCTTTCTTTTTACCCCTTGAAACGCCAGGTCCCATAGACAAGCACTGCAAAGCGACTACAGTAGCCTATTGCCAGACAACGCCTCCCAATGCCCCCTCGCCACAATCAAGCAACTCACCGCCACAAAAGCTTTAGAAATAACCACCACAAAAAAGCCACCGAACTGAAGTGCGGTGGCTGTCGATTACCAGGTTTCCGGCTGACGATTAGTGGAGCTTCGCAGCCTGTACAGGCTTATCGCCAGAGGTCTGCTTCCCCGTGATAGAAGACCCTGCTTCATGCTCATCTGCCCCTTTTTGCTCCGTTGCTGCCAGCATAGCCGTCAACTTCGCCAGTTGCTGCTCCAGCGCTTCAACCTTTTTCTGCTTCTCGGCAAAAAGCTGTTCGAAGTCTTCATCATTGGGGGACAGGGAGCTGTTGGCCGCCTCAACCGCGGTTTCAACCGCCAGCGTTTTATCCTGACGATATTCCAACTGCTGCGAGACCGCATTAGCCGCAGTTTGCATCACTTCGGCTTCAATATCTGAAAATGCTTCCCGCATATAATCGGTGATCACTTCAAAGCCCGGCAGTGACTGACTACAGGCAACCAGGGAGAAATAAATGGTATCTGCATTACTGAAGAAGGTAATGTTCAGGGTCTGACCCGGCATCAGCAAAGAGACCGGATATTGTTCCCGTACTTCGGCCCCCATGAAGTACAACTGTTCTTTGGCGCCCGGTACGTTAGAGATCAGCAGGTTGCTCGCCGGCGGAATAAAATTATTGAGCCCGAACTTGCCGCTGAACAGCGACACCCCGTTCACCAGCAGCGAATAATTGACATAAGCATCGGGGGAAATATTCAACGCTTCCTGCTTCAGATCCAAAGTCGCATGCTGGATCGCTTCCAGGCGCTCCAGCGGTGTCAGAAAAGGTTTCCCCAACTCAACATGCCCGATAGACATCTTATTGCTCTGCCCTTCCGTGCCATCTTTGCCCCTGAGATTAATGGGCATCATGGCAACCAGGGGCTTACTGAGCGGGATAGCCCGATCCTGCAAGTAACGATTCAGCGCAATATCACTGACGGTAAACAGGATGTCATTCAGCGAGGCCCCGGTAATATGACTGATATGCTTGAGCTGAGCCATCGAAAAATGCCCAAGGCTCACAGCACGACTTCGCTTGGGGCTCAGGTTAAACGGGGTTTTGGGTGCCGTGAACGGGACTTTCAAATCACAATCGGCCAGGTTTACCGCTTTCAACGCCAGCTTGCTGCCAAGGCGGAACATTGAAGGTAATAATGAAAGCTGTTTGGTCGCCGTCATCGCGGTTTTCATCACCAAATCGGTCAGATGTGTTTCCTGGCGGCGTTCAGAAGCGGTTTTACGTAGATCATGCTGCCAGAATGGTTTGCCAAACGAGTCCTCCCGATCAGCACTGCAGCTCGAAGTAAAAATCCGGCTGGCACGGACCCCGTCAGCCATGGAATGGTGAATTTTCATCACCAGCGCCACCCGGTTATTTTCCAGGCCGCCAATGACCCAGACTTCCCACATAGGGCGACTCCGATCCAGCACCTGACTATGCAGGCGACCAACCACCTGCTGCAGTTGCTGTTCATTTCCCGGCGACGGGAGCATGGTGATCCGCAGGTGGTCGTCCAGGTTCACCTGCGGCAATACTTCCCAGCCGGGTTTCCCTGTCAAGGACCACTTCAGGCGCCAGTTGAACGGCGCAGCCGTTTCCGGCTGCGTCAAAAAGTGATGATACAGATCCTGGGCAAACGTCGTTGCCTGCTCCGGAGGCGGATCCAGGATCACCAGGCCGGTCACATGCATCGGCGTTTTTGCCGTTTCAAACGCAATAAAACTGAAATCAAGAAGAGACAAACTTGGCATAGAAGGTTCCTTTTCTTTCTAGCTTGCCTGGCAGCCAACCTGCCTCACAATGTTATGGGTCACACGGCCAGTAATTCAGCCGCCGGCTTACTCTGCGGCTTGCTTCGCCAGCTGATCGACCGCCAGTTGTAGTCGATCGACTTTCTCTTCAAATGTCGACAGGCGATCACGATCGAAACCGCAGGTTTTGCGAAGCGTATGATTCAGCTGTGCCTCGGTACGTTGTCGCACGGCCGCAGCGGTATCTTTCACCCGGCTCAGCGTTTCTGTTTCCACTTGCTGGCCCTGATCAACCAACGCAGAGAAGCGCTTGGTCACCAGGTGCTGGGCCATGCCGACCTGTTCAATCCCTTTACTGTATGCCCCCAGACCGACCCAGACAACCTGCTTCAGGGCGCTCTCGCCGGTTTCAGTCACAGATTTCATATTTCCAATCATCTTTACTGGATTCATCATGGTCAAAATCCTGTTTGTCAATTATTACAATCCCATCAAGATCTCTGAGCTTACCAATCCAAATTAGATCATTCTTTCTAATTTATGCCGGTCCGCACTCACCGGCACACATCTTCAGGGAGATCTTGACGCACCGGTTTCGATGCGTGATCGCCTCTGTCCCACACCCGCTTTTCAGGGGCCAAGCTGAGCGGAAAACGCGTTGTGACGCAGCTCAACTTATGACCAAAAAGTGGCCAAAATATGACAAAAAACGTGACCGCAAACCGAGTCTAGAGTGAACACTCTATTCCTGATGCTAACAATGAAACTGACGCACAAAAATATGCTTCTCTCCAATAACAAATCGAACAAGGAATGCAAAATGTCAGTACTAGAATTAGTGGATACCACCACACCACCGCTAGCAACCATGACTGTGACCTGTGAAAAACCAGCAGCACCCGCCTTCGCCGATGTTGAACAATTGGTTGATCGCATCCTGGCAACCGTCGGTTACGAGATCACTCTCGGGGTTCCGCTGGCGATTGGCAAACCCGTTGCTTTTGTCAACGCACTGTATCAACGGGCCAAAGCCGATGCCAGGATCACCCTGCGTATTGAAACCGGCATCAGCCTGGAAAAACCGGTAGGTAAAAGCGCACTGGAAAAGCGGTTCCTGGATCCGTTTGTCGCACGTGAATTCGCCGGGGTACCGGATCTGGACTACATCACCGACCTTCGCCGCAACCAGGTGCCGGCCAATATTACCGTCAGTGAGTTTTTCTTTAAGGCCGGCAGTTTTTTAAACAGCCCGCAACAGCAGAACTACACCAGTACCAACTACACCCATGCAGTCAGAGATTTACTGGATAAAGGCGTCAACGTGGTCGCCCAGCTGGTTGCCAAACGCACCGTCGACGGGGTGACGACCTACAGTTTATGCAGTAATTCTGATCTGGCCCTCGACTTCGCACCGTTAATGGAAGAGATGAAAGAAAACGGAACCCCGGTTGCCATGGTCGCTGAAGTCAATTCCAACATGCCGTTTATGCACAACCACGCCGAAGTCGCGGATAACGTGTTTGACTGGGTATTGGACCAAAACCTCACCCCCGGCCATCAGGACTACGCCCTGTTTGCTGCGCCGCATGCCAGTATTTCACCGGAAGATCACCTGATAGGCTTTTATGCCAGTACTCTGGTCAAGGACGGCGGCACCCTGCAAGTCGGGATCGGCTCGCTCAGCAGCGCCCTGATATCCAGCACCTTACTGCGTCACCAGCAAAACGATGTGTATCATCAGGTGATGAATGAGCTCAACGTCGCCAAGAAGTTCCCCATCAGCCAGAAAATCGGCGACAGCAGCACTTTTAAACAAGGCTTATACGGCTGTAGCGAACTTATGGTCGATGGTTTCGTCCACTTATACAAAGCTGGGATCCTCAAACGCGAAGTGTTCGAAGATTTGACCATTCAAACTTTGCTCAACCAACAGAAAATCACCCCGGATGTCTCAGTTACGACCCTGACCACCCTGCAAGATCACGGCGCAATCGCATCGCAACTTACCCGGGATGATGTCGACTATCTCAAACGTGTCGGGGTGTTTAATGCCGACGTTCAGTTTGACAGGGGTCAGCTGTCTGTCGGCCAACTGCAAGTAGCGGCCAATTTAAACAATGCCGATTCTATAGCCTGGATTGAGCAGCACTGCCTCGGCAACCAGCTGAGTGGTGGTGTGGTGATGCATGGCGCTTTTTTTGTGGGTCCGAAGGATTTCTATGACGCTTTGAATACCATGAGTGAATCCGACCATCAGAAGTTCTGTATGACTAGCGTCAACTACGTCAATGATTTATATGATCATTTCCTCGGCAGCCAGCAACTGAAGCAGGCTCAGCGGCAACATGCCCGATTTATTAACTCTGCGATGATGGTAACACTGAGCGGCGCCGCCGTATCAGATGCGCTGGAAAATGGCCAAGTGGTGAGTGGCGTCGGGGGTCAATATAACTTTGTGGCGCAGTCACATCAGTTACACGACTCCCGCTCGATCATGAAGCTCAGAAGCTGTGCGATGCGCAACGGAGAGCTTAAGTCCAATATCTTGTTTAATTACGGGCACACGACGATTCCGCGCCAGCTCAGAGATATCGTGATCACCGAATACGGGATCGCCGATCTGCGGAGCAAACCCGATCACGTAGTGTATACCGAGCTGATCAAAATTGCCGATTCACGCTTCCAACCCCAACTGCTGGCCCAGGCCAAAGCGGCCGGGAAAGTGGCCAAGGACTATACCTTGCCGCCAGAGTTCTGCAATAACACCCCAGAAGCCATTCAACGGGTGTATCAGAAGTTCGCCCAGCAGCAAGTCTTCTCGCCATTCCCGTTCGGCTGCAGTTTTACTGCCGAAGAGCTGCAATTGGGCAAAGCGCTGAAGTCGCTCAAAGCGAAAACAGCCACCACCGGTGGCAAGCTCAAATGCATGCTCAAGGCACTGACCACGACGGTCCATGATGCCGGCTTGCGTCCCCTGCTGAAGCGAATGGATCTGAGCGACCCGAAAACAATCCAAGACAAACTAACCCAGCGGCTACTGATTGCCGAACTTAAAGGGAGGTAAGAGAGCGCAGTATCAACATCATCCATCATCATGAGGTGAGCAATGTCGAAGAAAAATAAAGTAATTGCCCTGTGTCCCTACGCCGCAATCTGGGGATGTCGTAAATGTCCGGTCAAAAAAGTCTGCCCGGGCAAAACCACAATTGGGGATCAACCCTTAGCGCCGGACAACAAACACAGTCGCAATAAACAATGACCACGAAAAACTAGCTATGTCGAAATAACCACAAAGCAAACCAGCGGTACCACGCGTCAGGAAAGCGCTCACCATGCTTTCCTGCCGTACCCCCAAAACAGATATTCATCCTCACCGAATATAAAATCACCTGATTTCATTTAACCCCCTATACAGCCCCAGCATCGAGAGCACGCCGTGCATAAATACGGCGTTTGCCTCATTAATGTACTTGGAAACATGATGTTACCCATGGCATACCTTCCGCTTCACTGACTATTCTTTAACTAAGCACCTGCTTACCTGACGCTCTGACTCGCTGTTACTTAAGGAGAGCCTATGGAAGTTATGAAAGCCTTTTTCTTTGGTCTGTTGTTATCGCTTTCAATCGGGCCGATCGCAATTTTAGTCCTCAATAACGGCATTCAGCACGGCTATACGGTGGCTGTCCGGAGTGCCATCGGGGCCGCGCTGGCCGATTATTGCTATGCGCTGATCAGTTTCATGGCCGGCGCCTGGATCATCACAACCTTCTCCGACTACCACTTCCAAATCATTCTGCTTTCTTCCTGGGTACTGATCTTTGTCGGTTTTTATATGATGTACAGCGCCCTTCGCAATACCCGTCTGTTGGCCAACTTCCATCAGCCAACCCGCAAACTGGGCTTTCGGTCGGCTTTCTACCTGACACTCGCTAATCCGATCGCAGTGATTGCACTCTCTGCCTTTATCGGTCACGCCACCATGGAAGTCGACATGCTCCTCGCGCTGCAACTGGCTGGAGCCATCTTTACCGGAAGCCTGGTCATTCAGTGCCTGCTTGCCGTCTTTGGTTCAGCCTACCGCGAGCATTTCGATACCCTGACCTTTCCATTTTATCTGCAACTCTTGGGAGGCTTGATGATCTGCCTGTTCGGGGTCTATAACTTTGTCGAACTGGCGGAATAGCCCTCATCGTAGCTGTCAATGGTCCGATGTTTACCGGGATTTATTTATACTGAAAAAGCAGGCTATAGCTGTTATATCAGTACCCAAATCCATTATTATCCACCGTTGCAGACACCGTCTGTTCTCGTTTAATACCAATCTAAGTAAGTGATCAGAAATAGCGCCGGAAAAATGTTTGAGAACAAGACAGAATGACCAGTTATTTACTGCGATTGGTATAAACCTAAGATTGATATGATCCGGGCTATTTTAAAGTCGGGCCAGGCTCAGGCCCGTTTTTTCACCAGTCAGGCAAGGCGTACTGATGTCTGCAAGTGCAGGGATCACAAATCATGACGGGAAAGATATAGGTATCAAAATGGCATTCAGCAGCATCGAATTACTCGGCTACGCATCTTCTGTGATGGTTGCGCTCTCACTGATGATGAAAGACATCGTCTGGTTGCGGGTTTTCAACCTGATCGGTTGTATTTTGTTCACAACTTATGGTTTCTTCATTGATGCCATGCCTGTGGTCGTCACCAACAGCTTTATTGCCTGCGTAAATGTGTATTATCTGGCTAAAATGGCAAAAGGACGGGCTCGGGGACAACACGTCACTTCCAAGTAGTTTCACGGCGCACCGCATCCCCATTAACAACAATCGCTCTGAACAGCCTCCCCAGATGGGGGCCATTCAGAGCGACTTTATTCAATTCCTGATGAATCAGGCATTCATTGTGCTGGTACCAGCCGCACAGAAACAGCACTAAGATCGATCCGGCGTTTTCTGCGCCGCCAGCTCACCTAAGTGTTTACGCCGGGTGCGTTCTGAGATCTCTTTCACTCGCTGCTTTACGCGTTTACTCGTATACATTCACCTTCCCCTCTCTCGTGAATGGCACTGAACCAGTGCCACCGGACTTTCGGTTGGCATCTTCAAGCCCTGATACAAATTGAGGATTTATTCATTCACTTGAATAAACTCACGACACAGCCATTGATGATACGCAATCAAGCTTAACCCTCACTGTCTCAGTGAAACAATTATAGTCTGAATAACAAGGCATTAGCGTAAAGAATGTTAACCAGCTCATAGAAATTCACTAAAATAAAACAACAATCCCCAGTGAATTTTTATTTTCCAGTCATCCCGGTGTGGTATATTTCCGTGAGGTAAAGCGAACTCTAAGATCAAAGGTATCCCGGGAAGTATGGCATTTGTGGCTCAAGTAAAAACTCAGTTAGCAATTCTGTTGAGCGCCACATGTCTGTTTTGTTTCGCTTTCACCTTCTATGCATCTGATATTCCAGTTGATTATACGAATGTCATCATTGAAGGTGTGATGGCGCTTAGCTGTTTGCTGCTGATGTTTGGTGTCCATGGCGTCAGGGAAAACAAACCCATCTACCGCCTGCTGCTCCTGTCTTCTTCACTGCTCTTTATCGGTCACTTTATTGATGTAACAGATGAGTATATCCAGCCATTCTACACGCTTGATAAGTTGGAAGATCTTTGCCAGTCCTTCGGCTTTCTCCTCTTGCTGCTGACCAGTGCTCGGTGGGTGAAATATCACCGGCAGCAGAATCGAAAAATGAAATACCTGGCCGAGACGGATAGCCTGACCGGGCTACTGAACCGCCGGGCCTTTAGCCAAAATGCGCAAACTATACTGGACGACACTCAGGATAGTAAAACGTCAATCAGCCTGATCCTGCTCGATATCGATCACTTCAAGCAAGTAAATGACAACCATGGCCACCTGACCGGTGATCATGTGCTGTGCACCGTCGCGAGAACCATCCAGGCGACTTTGCGCCAAGAAGATCTACTGGCCCGCTTCGGCGGGGAGGAGTTTGTGATCTTGCTGAACAATACCACCTTGTCGGATGCCAAACAGATCACCGAACGGCTCCGAATTGCAATCGAAACGCTGCAAATTCCTCACAAAAACACCCGGCTTCAATGTACAGCCAGCTTTGGCATTACCAGCCTCCTTTCAGGCGATGCGGACATAACCTCACTGATCAAATACGCCGATGAAGCCCTGTATCAAGCGAAATCCCAGGGCCGAAACTGCTGGTGTATTTCTACAGCCACTATTTGATGGCCAGTGCCATGGCTCATATCAGCGTCATGTATGCCGCTTTCCTGGCCATTGCCATCGCCGCCGGTACACCGCCGATGCTCGCGGCGATCGTTCTGGGGATCTTCAGTAACCTGTATATGTCGACCACCCATTACTCTTCAGGCCCCGCGCCGATCCTATTCGGTGCCGGTTATCTATCCCTCAAGCAATGGTGGAAGATCGGCTTTATCTTCACTCCGGTATCAGCCGGGGTGTATTTTATCCTCCCCTACGCAAATACCTCCCACATAATCCTTTAGTACACATCGTTTCGTACACAAATCAAATTATATAATTCACCTCTTATAAATCAGTAACTTAATGGTAGGCAACGACCAAAAAATTAGCATAAGTTGTGAAAAACTATTCTTAATGGTAATATTTCTACGATTTTTAATTTGAATTCTAAGGGTTTTATCGGCTTATAGCCTCCATGCATGATTGAATTCCCAGTCAAACCCTTAGAGGACAAAACATTTGAGAGACTTTATGGATAGCGTATTGAATCAATACAGCATTGAAACAACTGACTACCAGGTCGGCCAGGACAACATTCAGAAATGGGGATTTGATGTCCACAACCCTGTGTTCGGGATAAGCGCAGGTTTGATTCTTCTCTGCTTACTCAGCTTAGCTGTGGTTGATCCGGCCACGGCAAAAAGCGCCCTGGACGGGGTGAAAGGCCAGATCATCAGCAATTTTGACCAGCTCTTTATGTGGTCGGCCAACCTGTTCCTGATTTTTTGTATCGGCCTGATGGCCTCCCCACTGGGCAAAATCCGCATCGGGGGTGTGGATGCCAAGCCAGATCATACCACCCTGTCATGGATTTCCATGCTATTCGCCGCTGGAATGGGGATCGGCTTGCTGTTCTGGGGGGTGGCCGAGCCAACCGCCTACTTCACCGGCTGGTATGAAACCCCGCTTGGCGTCGAGCCCTACTCCGCGGAAGCACGTGAGCTGGCTTTAGGTGCCACCATGTTCCACTGGGGTGTTCACGGCTGGGCAATGTACGCCCTGGTTGCGCTGTCACTGGCTTTCTTCGCCTTTAACAAAGGGCTGCCACTGTCAATGCGCTCGATTTTCTACCCGGTGTTCGGTGACCGTGCCTGGGGCTGGATGGGCCACTTTATCGACATTATGTCGGTCCTGGCGACGTTGTTTGGCCTGGCGACCTCTCTGGGCCTGGGTGCGCAGCAGGTGACCAGTGGGATCAACCATGTGTTCGGGACCGACGGTGGACTAGGCATGCAGTTGGGTGTGATTGTCTTTGTCACCGCACTGGCCGTGATCTCTGTGGTTCGTGGGCTGGAAGGCGGGGTAAAAGTGCTGAGTAACATCAACATGCTGTTTGCCCTGGCGGTATTTATTTTCGTCACCTGCGTCGGTTTCGGGGTCGTACAGGATTCGCTGCCGACCACCACCATGGGATACCTGGACAACCTGGTACCACTGAGCAATCCACACGGCCGTGAAGATGAAACCTGGATGCATGGTTGGACTGTGTTCTACTGGGCCTGGTGGATTTCATGGTCACCATTTGTCGGCATGTTCATCGCACGTGTCTCGAAAGGCCGTACGGTTCGTGAATTCCTGTTTGCTGTTGTATTTGTACCGACGTTGATGACGACAATCTGGATGTCTGTCTTTGGTGGCATTGCGATTGATCAGGTGATCAATCAAGTGGGTGAGCTGGGCGCTAACGGCTTGACTGATATTTCGCTGACCCTGTTCCACGTGTATGACGCGTTACCATTTGGCACTGTGATCTCCGTGATTTCACTGGGACTGATCATCATCTTCTTTATTACGTCATCAGATTCCGGCTCTCTGGTGATCGATAGTATTACCGCTGGTGGTAAAGTCGATGCCCCGGTGCCGCAACGGATTTTCTGGGCCACAATTGAAGGTGCAATTGCTGCCATGATGCTGTGGATTGGCGGCACGGAAGCCCTGCAGGCACTTCAGGCCGGAGTGGTAACGACTGCGCTACCGTTCACACTGGTCCTGCTGCTGATGTGTTACAGCCTGATTAAAGGCTTACGTACAGAGCGCGCTTTATACCAAACCTGCACCGCCTAACTACCCAATGGCCGGTATCCGCCGGCCATTTTCTTTTCTTCGAGACCTCACCGGGAAACGTCGGCTTCTGCTTCACCAAGGACTTGCTCCCAGAAAGACTCCCACCGCGGAAAATCACCATAGAACGAGCTGGTCGGCACCTTTTGCCACCCCGCTGCCGTTTCAATCATCACGGTCGGATAACCGGATACCTGGTGTTGTGACATCAAGGCTCGGGTCTGCGTAATCGTCTCATGAAGCTGTGCTTCATTCGTTGCCATCGCTGCACGCCATGCCGCTTCATCTAACCCAATTGAGCCGGCCAGCGCCGCTAACGTATCCAGCTGATTCACCGCCAGACCCTGGTGATAATGGCCCAGCTGGATCGCGTGTAGCATCTCAAACGGATCGCCCCCCACCGCTTCAGCGGCCAGGATCGCCTGCGCCGTGAGGTAAGAGTCCAGCACCACAGGAACTGCGCTCTGGATTCGCGCCACATAGGCATCACCAAACACAGCGCCGGTCTGCCGGGAAATTTGCTGATCATGTTGCAAAATGTGCTGGCGGAACGAATCGTCTATGGCGCGATTGGCGACCATCCCACCGGGATGCAGCACGAGTGACACGCCATCCCGCTGGCTTAACTGCGCCATCAGCGATGACGCGCCATAGCACCAGCCACACATCGGGTCGAAAAAATAATGAACGGTTACCACTTCATCTCTCCCATGTGAACTTTCGCACCAATCTCCAGTGCCATCGGCAACTCAGCTTGCGGATATTGCGCCGTCATCGCTTCAATCAGCGCCTTGCTATTGTCACTCTGCCGTTTGGCCACATCAAACGCTGCCAGATAACCCTGAGAATAATTAATCGTTGCGCCATTGAGCTCAGTGCCCGCTTTCATGTGCCCCGGCACCACTGTCTCCGGTTTCAGCGCTTTCATGGCCTCGAGCTGCTGCGCCCAAGCCTGGCGCTCCTGATCTTGCTGGGCATCTGCCATCCACAAATGCAGGTCGCCATAAACTGCAACGTTACCCAGTAACGTTTTGGTTGACGGGATCCACAAATATGGTCGATGCGCCATGACGCCGTCTGTGCCGCGGATCTCAACCTGCTGATCATCGATCTTCAAGGTGTGGCCCTGAAATGCCGTCGGCAGTACCGGTGCCACCGGCGCATTGCCTCCCATTTTCGGCCCCCAGAATGCCAGCTTACCCGCCATCTTCTCAGCGATTTTCTCACGCACAGCCGGGGTGGTGATCACTTTGGCCTCCGGAAACAGCTCGGCCAGCACTTCAGCGCCAAAGTAATAGTCCGGATCCGCCTGGCTGATGAAAATCGTTTTTAATGTTTTGCCGGAATCAAGTACCTTGGCCGCAATTCGCAGAGCATCGGCCTTGGTAAAGCCGGTGTCCACCACCATAGCCTCGGTCTCCCCGTACACCACACTGGCATTGACATGAAAGCTGCCCGGACCGGCGTTATACACATCCAGCTGCAGCGGCGTCGCGTGTGCAAAAGTAGAAGTAGTACCGGCAACCAGCAAAGTAGCCGCAATTTTGGTCAGTGTTCGCATCGTTCTCTCCAATCTCTCTGTTTAAGTTGGAGCCAAGATTACCGCGTTGATTTGCTCATATATATAGCCAATAATGAGCAACATTATTTCTTAAATCGGACATATAAATGGATAAGCTCACTGCGGCCAGGGTGTTTATTGATGTCGCACGCTCAGGTAGCTTTACTGCTACCGCAGCGCGACTGGAGATGTCACGCTCAATGGTAACGCGCTATATCGAGGCGATGGAAAACTGGTTGCAAGCCCGGCTGTTGCAACGGACCACAAGGAAGGTCACCCTGACTGATGCTGGCCTTCGTTGTCTGACGCAAGCGCAAGCCTGGGTCGAAATGGCAGAAGACATGCAATTTTTGCATCAACCCGATAACCAACTCAGTGGGAAGTTACGCCTTACAACCAGTATGTCCTTTGGCCATGCCCAACTGATGCCGGCCATTCACGATTTCATGGCCCGCCACCCAAGCATCGAGGTTGATATTGATGTGGCCGATCGTACCGTCAACCTGGTCGAAGAGCAGGTTGATCTCGCGATCCGCATTGCCGCCAATCCGGATCCCACCCTGGTAGGCCGTCCCATTGCCCGCTGCAAATCAATTCTGGTGGCCTCTCCGGCATACCTGCAGCAACACGCCCCGATCCGGCAGCCGAGTGATTTGCTTGACCACCAATGTCTGGGATACAAAAATTTTGAGCACCATGTCTGGCACCTGAGCCAGGGAGACCAGCATGTCTCGACCGACATCCACTGCCGGCTGACTGCAAACGAAGCGACGGTGCTATTGAGTGCGGCCCTGGCTGGACATGGCATTGCGATGCAACCGACCTATTTGGCCAATTCTTATCTGAAAAGCGAACAACTGGTACAGGTTCTGCCGACATGGCAGCCCAAGGTCATGAGTGTCTATGCCCTGTATCCGTCGCGTAAGCACCTTGCGCCGGGGGTCAGGGCCCTGATTGATCATTTGGTTGAATACTATAAGGCCAATCCCTGGTAGCGCAGGGAGGCCAAAATGTTAAATAATTTCAAAAAGAAGAAGAGTTTGTAAGGAAGGCTGTTCGTTGCTTATGGCAACTGATTATTGATTAACACAAGTCACGCATCATGATTTCATATTCCTCTTTCGCGTCATCAATCAAGCGGTTAAGCTCACGTGCATCCTGACGTGAAAGATCAATATGCCATAGCTTATGCGATGGATGATCATGTTCGACACAATCCACCCCGGTTATCTTACCGTGTGTTGAAAAGCTCAAGTCTTCGAAGTCACCTTCCAACTGTTTATGTTCCTCCAATATTTCTACGGATAATTCACCCGTTGGTTTGATGGCCAGATGTGCATGATTATGTACTTTACCCGCCAGGGTATATGAACGATGTTTAGCGAACATTGATTCCTTCTCTACCTAGTGAACAAACTCAGTTAAAAGTATAGGCAGGCAGCTCATATCCTTCATGAGGATTTGATCATATTTCCGAATGTGATACGAACGGAGGTCTTATAGCCAAACGAAATTATAAAAATCCAAGAAAAATAATGCATCGTCGTGAGTATAAGTGTTGATAAGTAAGGAAAATTGTCACGCGTAGAAGTCGATTGAGAAAATGAAGATGAGCGTCTTATCAAGCCAGTCATGAACACCAAACGATATCTCATTTACGCAAAAATGAAACAAACGGTACGGTGTCTGATGTACTCAATGAAAATAGCACAGATGAGCGCCTAATTTTCATCACTGGAATCAGAATTAGTCAAGTTAGAGGTCAAATGGATAGAATGAAAATTGGTGCCAATATATCTGAATCGAGCCTTTTCATCCTTGAAAAGGCATTCATGAAAAATCAATTCAAATTAATCATTATGTGCGCTATGGAAAGCAAAGCGACTATATTCATTTCCCGATTCAGTCACTGCTTTATATTTCACTGAGCGGGAGTGATTGAGCGACAAAGGAATAAACACTCGACCTGAATCGTCGGTACGGAAACTATTTGATGCCTGTGGTTGATTCACAACAGAAACCACTGCATTGACAGACGGCTGGCCACCATCAGTGACTGTTACCCAGGCACCATTTTGTGTATCAGTAATTTGGATATCAGCGTAAGACATGGCTGAGAATCCCATCATTAGTGAAGCGAGTGCAATGCTGACTTTTTTCATTTGGATATCTCCATTTAATTATCATTTCAATCGTGATTGACGGAACAGCATGATTCAACCACAACTTTCATGTTCACTTCTATTTACTTCTCAACACCTATACTAACCATAGAAAGGTAAATGGAAGTTGAACGAGATTTAAATAAGCAAGTTGTTTTCGATTTGATGAAATAACTATAGTGGGCACCCGGCTCAGATGATAGCGCAATGATTTGCGCGACTTGTTCTAAAATTCTGAACAGCCAACTGAAGCATTGCGAAGCACCTGGGCCACTTCACTTAGAACTGATACTGCATCCCGAGTGTGGTCAGGATCTGCTCTTTGTCATAAAAATCAATATTGGACGCCCGGCTATCCCAACCGCCGCTGGCAAACAGCGTAACGTTGTGCCAGTTATACGGGGCAGCATAAACATAACGCACAGAGACCCCGGTGCTGGTATCTTCCCTGATCTCGTTGAACACAGGGTGCGGCTCATCAAAACTATGCGTCGCGTAGTTCCCGCCGAGTACAAAAATGTGCCGGTTCACCTGCCAGCTAAACTCGGCCATCAAACCAAGCTGCTCTCCCCGCATCGCCGCACCATCGGCATCTGCAATCAGATAGTGAACTTTCCAATCCAGTCCCACCCCGGCAATCGGCGGAATCCCCTGCCCAACCGCCGCATAATACAAACTCCCCTCCCGGTTCAGCAGGCTGATATTTTCAACCACGCTTTCTCCACTCAGCTCTTCTTCGACGGTCCGTTCCCCTGCAGCGAGCTCTAACCCCATTGTTGAGCCGAGGATATTGTCAAAGTTAAAGACCAATCCTCTGACCGTTTGCTTGGTCTCCTGGCGTTCAGTATTCAAGGCAAATGGATCTTGCCAAGTCTCTTTCTCAAGCACGCCGGGGACCACCCCAATGGCGACACTGGATCCATCGACCAGGTAATGGCGATATCCGGCCTGCATGTAAAAATCGCTCGCCATCCCGACCAAGTCAGATTTAAAGTACAGTTCACTGTTGGTACGGGGGATCCTGAAGTTCAAATCCCAGACCGGAAAGAACACGGTCGACTCTTCACGTTGCCCCGGGGCATTGTAATCGGTGATCACCGCTTCCCCCTCGGTATTAAAAGACGATTTCTCACTGGCCCCGCCTGCGAATAAATTCACTTCACCGTACAACCCGAATTTCCCTTGCTGCTGTGCCATTGCAGGCACAGCCAATACAGATATGATCAGTATTAGAGCCCCTTGCTTATTCATGAACATGTCCGCGATTCCCTACCTTGATTGATATTCACGACAAAGGCCGAATGACAATCCAATGCCAGGCCTTCTGATTGATGACACTAAGCTATCGCACGAGCTGCAGGGTCAGCATGTGTATAAAGTCATGATTTGAGCCGTGTGCCTCTGTCCGCTGCTTAACAGCGCACAACACTCAGCAAAGAAGGAGCCAGCAAGAGAGCCATAGGAGAAGAAACCAAAAAAGTATCTGACCCAGTGTCAGCGAAGCCAGATACCATGGTGTTGCATCTGAAACAGGTGTTTAGCCTAATGATACGCCATTGATAATTGCGCTCTGACCTCTTCGCCATCTAAATGGCACGTTCCCAAGCGGACAGATCAGATCCAGCGTGATCTCAACCTCGCAGTCAGACAAAATGTGATTGGTAGAATTTAGGGGTCACAGCCAGCTTTCTTTTAAATTGCCGCTGGAAGTGCGCTTGATCGGCAAATCCCAGTTTCAGAGCAACCTCCGAGATTTCCTGCCCGGATTTGAGCATGATTTTGGCACGCTTGATTTTTTCATCCATCAGATAAGCGTGTGGCGGTAACCCGAACTGGTGTTTAAACGCTCTTAACAACTGATAACGGCTCATCTGCGCTTCTGCTGCCAGCGCCTCAAGTTGATGTGGGGTCTCGAGATCATCAAACAATTTTTCCCGAACCCGGTTCAACCCGGGCTGCGGCTTTGCTCTAGCACAGGTCTCAGCCGGACTTTGACCTAAGCTCGCTTCCAGAAACTCATAAAAACCGGCCTCAGCCTGTAGCAGGCTTGATTCCGTATGTAATGCGTGAAATAAAGCGAGAAATTTACCTCGGAGTTCAGCGCTGTGCTCCAAATCATTGGCAAACGGCATGTAATCATGCGCCCGGCTTTGCAACACCTCCTGCTGCGCATCTCCCATGGTCAGAGCATCGACAAACAACATTCGATAGGACCAGGTGCCGGCTTCCGGATTACAAGCATGTACATCAGCCGGGTTGATGGTGACAAGATCGCCCCGTCCAATCCGATGAATGCGCTGGCGATTGCGATAATCAGCTTGCCCATGATCAATGATGCCAAATGAAAACTCATCGTGAGAATGGGCTTCATAGCAAGCTGAACTTTGATCGGCAATCCTCAGCTCAATCCAGGGCAACAAAGTACTTTGCTTGAATCTGGCGCTGGCATCCTTCTTCATTGTTATCCCCACTCCTATCCTTATAACCAAATCATGATCACTGACGCACCGAGCAGCCCCGCCATCACTTGATTAAACTGACGCTGTTGCGTCGAATTTTCAAGGTATTTTGCCAACCCCCGGCCCAAAGCCGCCCACAAACCGATACTCATCAGACAAACAATCAATGAAACGCTTGTAAACACCATCAGTGACCAATGCTCATTCTCCTGACCTGCAACATACAGGCTGACGCCGGACATTGCGACGATCCACGCTTTCGGATTGAGCAGTTGAGTTAAAGAGCCGATCCACAAACCCGACTTAGTCAAATGTGATAGCCGAATGGAAGCAACCGGTGCAGCATATATCTTATATGCCAAATACAGCAGAAACACACTGCCGCTGATTTGCATCGTGGTCTCAAGCCCCGGGAGTTGACGAAGTAGCGTCTGCATCATACTCCCCGAGCAGTAAACGATAACAGCATACGCCAGGGACGCGCCCACCACATGGCTTGCTGCCGCCCGCCTGCCGTGATTCAGCGCCGTACTGGTTGCTAACAAGTTGACGGGCCCCGGCGTCACCGCGCCGACAAAGGCAAATGCCACCATCGCGAAAAAGACATTGTTCATGATTCGATCTCCTCTTGATTCAGAGAAGATAACCCAGGTTCAACAACCATTATTGAACGATATTGCAGTGTGAGCGGAGCATTATACCTAGCGGCACCAAATTAGGAGGTGGAGAACCAGGGTACCAGAATGCAAAAAGCCCCGGTATTGCTACCGGGGCCTTTTTGAATTTGGAGCGACACACGAGGTTCGAACTCGTGACCTCAACCTTGGCAAGGTTGCGCTCTACCAACTGAGCTAGTGTCGCATTTTATTTTCAAGAAAGTATGGAGGCGCGTCCCGGAGTCGAACCGAGGTCCACGGATTTGCAATCCGCTGCATAGCCACTCTGCCAACGCGCCAAATGGAGCGACATACGAGGTTCGAACTCGTGACCTCAACCTTGGGAAGGTCGCGCTCTACCAACTGAGCTAATGTCGCAATCTTTCTCGATGGTGCCCCGGGCCGGACTTGAACCGGCACAACGCGAACGTCGAGGGATTTTAAATCCCTTGTGTCTACCAATTCCACCACCAGGGCAACGCAAATCTTTGCGATGGAAACACCATCAGTTCTGACGAGCTTTGCCGTGAGAACGAGATGTACTTTACTGGATTGAAAAAATCCGTCAATAAGAAATTTTATCTTTTTGATTCAGGTGGTTAAAAATTACGCCGCGCAGCACATCTGGCAGGCAGTTCGGGCAAGAGTCATACATCCGCTTTACCGAGCAGCAGCCAGTGCGTGTTTTACCATAAGTTGATTCGCATACAGATCCGGACTGATATTTCTTACGACCAAATTCCCCTAAAGGTGATACTTGTTTTTCCGAGCAGAACCAGCCACTCAGATCTCCATAAAGAATCCCGTGTACCTTGCTTGGAGTTTCAGTTTTTCATGACTGGGATTTTCACTTGCCAGGCAGAACTGATCGCGGATGTAAAACGCCCCCCACTATAACGTTCGAGATTGACCATTATGCGGCAGGCTATGACCATGAAACGCTGATAAGAGACCATTAGGATTGATGCTGGGAGACGAAGATCCTGTTGAAGCAAACTGATCCGCTCTTGCCTGAAACCACATGTCATCTGATGAACCCGAAGGAGCTTGATATGGAAAAGAAACACGTTGCAGTTATCGGCGCCACAGGGCAAGTGGGTACCCCATTAACCCATGGCCTACTCTCACTGGGGCATGAGGTCATCGTGATTACCCGTCAGACGCAATTCAATGAAAAGCTGACAGCGTTTGAAAAACAAGGGGCGAAAATCTGCGTCTG
Source organism: Photobacterium atrarenae (assembly GCF_024380015.1). Lineage (NCBI taxonomy): Bacteria > Pseudomonadati > Pseudomonadota > Gammaproteobacteria > Vibrionales > Vibrionaceae > Photobacterium > Photobacterium atrarenae. Next base: position 1,319,141 of record NZ_CP101508.1, on the reverse strand, counting down.
TACAGATTTACATGATGTGGAAGCCTTGGCCAAACTTTTAAGCGGGGTGGATATTCTGGTTGCCAGTGTTCCCGGCGCAAAACCTGTGATTAAGCAATCAGAGCCTGTTTGGCTTGAAGCGGCAATAAAAGCCGGGGTCAAACGATTTGTTCCAACCGAGTTTGGCGTTCATACCCAGGCGCTGGTAATGGGAGCCGGGGAAGTGTTTGACAACAAAAAGCGTTTCCATGACTTACTCTTTCGCTCAGGAATTGGCTGGACCCTGTTCTATAATGGTGGGATCTTTGACTATTTCCTGCCGAACCTACGATTTTTCCACAAAATCACCACTTTTGGTGACTTAGCGCTACCTATTTATACTCATGATATTGAAGATATCGGCTACCTGGCTGCGCTGGCCGTCACCGATGAGCGGACTCTGAATCAGTGTGTCCAGTTGGATCATAATGCCCTTTCCCAAAATGACATGCTGGCCCTGCTGCAGCAATACTGGCCGGATTATCCGTTTGAATACGAGCATTTTTCTTCAGACTACATTACTGCAATGGAACAGCAGGCCGGTGATGGGATCACAGCCAAGAAAGGGGCAGAAACCGATAAGGAGCGCTGGGGGATCAATTACGTAATTTATGTTCTGGGTAAACTGGCAGCATTCAATGAGCAAACCTTGCGTACAACCGAGCTCTATCCTGAGTACGAGTGCAAGCGCCCGGAACAAGCGCTAAGCGACGCCAAATTCGTTTTTGAGGAATAATTCCTCCCTCCCCGAATGAATGTGCAAGAGATAGCTTCGGGCTGTCTCTTTCTTTTTACGCCTTTGCCCCATTCAGTACAGGTCATGTTATGGATTCTTGGCTCACTTTACTGCCCTCATGTTTATCAATTCTGCTCGCCGTGCTCACCCGGCAGGTCTACGTGGCTATTTTTGCCGGGATCATGGCCGGTTCAGTCTTGCTCTCGGAAAATACATTCGCTGGTGTGACAGAGAGTTTTAACCTCATTGCTGAAACTTTCCAGTCGCCAGGCTCGGTGAAAAGCCTGATCTTTATCCTGCTGATCGGTGCCATCATCAATGTCATGAAACAATCAGGCGGGATAGAAGCCCTCATTTATAAGCTAACCCACCAGCGCAATATTGTCGCCTCAAAAACCAGTGCGCAACTGGTCACTTTTGGGGTGGGCTTTCTGATGTGCCTTGAAGGCATCGGCTCTATGATGCTGGTGGGCGTGGTTGGTCGGCCCCTCTTCCACCGTTTTGAGCTTTCAACCGAAAAGCTGGCTTTTGTTGCCAATTGCACCGGCTCGCCGCTGGCCTGGCTGATGCCGTTTAGCGGCGCCGGGGTATTTCTGTCCGGCTTACTGGCCTCGGAGGTCGAACACGGCACCCTCAGTGGGCAGCCCATGGGCTATGTTTTAAGTGCTTTGCCTTACCAGTTCTACACCCTAGCTATCCTGGCCCTGGTGCCCTTATCTGCCCTGTTCCATCTCGCGACGATTCAACCACACAGGAAGCGAGCTCAAAACCAGACGCTAAATCATCACCCCAACTTAGCCTGCGAGCAGCACACCACACGCCAACCGATTTCTTCCGACAAAACACAAGCCAGTGCCGCTGCTGTGCTGGTACCGGTTGGATTGTTATTGTCCTTTCTCTGCATCATGACCTATATCACCGGCGAGGGCGATCTGTTGGCCGGAGATATCAGCTCAGCAATCTACTTCAGTGGGTTTATCTCGCTGCTCGGCTCCGGGAGCTATTTCCTGACCCGGCGAGTCCCCATCGGCCAGTATGTGGAATGGTGCATCCAGGGCATGCAAAACATGCTACCTGCCGCGATCATCCTGACCCTGGCCTTCTCCCTGAGCAGGGTAACGGGCGAGCTGGGCACCGGAAAATATCTGGCAAGCTACTTCTCCGGCGAGTTGCCGGTATGGCTGGTTCCGGCTGCTGTTTTTGTCGCTTGTATCCTCATTTCATTCTCAACCGGCAGCTCCGGTGCCACCGTGAGTATTATGACCCCGATTGTTGTGTCTCTGGCAGTCAGTACCGGCACCAACGTTCCGCTGATAATTGCTGCCATGATTTCCGGTGCAGTATTCGGAGATCAGAGCTCACCGATCTCTGATTCGGTGATTGTGGCCGCTTCGGCGGCAGGCTGTACCCCGGAAAATCATTTTTCGACTCAGTTGCCTTACACAGTAGCGGTGGCTTTGCTGTCCCTGATCTGCTACTTAATCGCTGGGTGGTGGGCTTAGGCCGGAACCCGTCTTAGGTGTGATCGTATTGGACTATCGTCATCATCAATGTTTCGCCGCTAGAGCATTGCGACACCTTCCATTAAACTCTGAGGGAACGGACTATCACTAGAGCAACCCCCTACTCAATGAACATTCCCGAAGTTGGCTTCAATCATGCTAAGACGGCAAACCGCGAAATCGAGGTTATTGACTTAGAAGAGCTTTACCAGCGCAAAGACGCCCTGAGCCATCATCCGGCCTTGCCGCACAGGGTCAGCTTCAATCTGCTGATTTATATTGAGCAGGGAGCAGGAAACCATCTGATTGATTTTGACGAATACCCATACCAGTCCGGGTCATTTATCACCATCCAAAGAAACCAGGTTCACGCATTTGACTTCAGCCACAAACTGAAAGGGAAAGTCATGCTATTTACTCAGGCTTTTATTGATCAGGCACTGGCCAACATGCGGCTGCCGGAGTTTACGCCAACCCATCTGGCGTACGCTTACCAACCTGTTTTCACCCCAGCTCCTGAAGTACTGAGGAGCTGTCAAAACCTTCTGAATGAGATGGTCAAAGAGCTTCGCCATCAGGAGCCGGACCCGCTGATAGCCATGTTTCTGTTTTCTGCCCTGTTCTTGACTCTGCGCAGAGTCAAGCCGGAAAACTGCCACGATACATTAAACAAAGATCAGCTCGACAAATTTTCCCGCTTTATCGAACTTCTCGAACAACAATTTCAGCACACCCGGGATGCCACCCGCTATGCTGCGCAATTGCATACAACCTATAAAACCTTAAACCAGATCTGCAAACTGGCGACCAACCAAACCGCTAAACAACTGATCGATGCCTACACCATTTTGGAGGCCAAAAGACGCTTGGTTCTGGATGGCTCCCCCATCCAGCAGCTGGCCTATGAATTCGGCTTTGAAGATGCCAGTAATTTCGTCAAGTATTTTAAAAAGCACACCTTGCTGACACCATCACGTTTCCAGAAGCAGTATATGGTTCGGCATTAACCATTATCCTACCGGTACTGACCATGTGGGCCATCGTACTTTTCATTACCATCTCCTGATTCCAAATAGCAGGAGTTCAATGATGAAAACAGGTATTTCAGCAGTTTTGGCAGCAACAGTGATGGTATGCACGGCTTGCTCCAGCCAGATATCGGCAGAGGATGGAATGACCGGCCTATCTAACAAGGAGAAAGCTGTCGCGCTTCTCAATAGTATTGAATCCGGCGATCAACAGGCCATCAGTTATGTCGATCCTAATCAGTATATCCAACATAACTTGGCCGTCGGCGATGGCCTGGCTGGGTTCGGAAAGGTACTTCAAGCTCTTCCTGAAGGTAGTGCCAAAGTCGATGTCAAACGTGCTTTTCAAGATGGCAACTATGTCTTTACCCATACTGATTACAATTTCTTTGGCCCAAAAGTGGGATTTGATGTGTTCCGGTTTGAAAATGGCCGGATTGTAGAGCATTGGGATAACCTGGCGGCGAAAACTGCCGCAAATCCAAGTGGCCGCACCCAACTTGATGGCCCGACCGAAGTTACAGATCTCGCACAAACCGAACCAAACAAGCGATTGGTTGCTGATTTCGTCGATGCCATCCTGATTAAAGGGGATTATGCGCAGCTTGGCCGCTTTATTGATGGCGAAGATACGGATTACCTGCAACATAATTCAGCTATTGCCGATGGTTTGGCCGGATTAAGCCGAGCAATGAAAGCAATGGCTGACCAAGGTATCGAAATGACCTATACCGAAAACCACATCATCTTGGGCGAAGGTAACTTTGTCTTGAGTGTGAGTGAAGGCAAGTTTGCGGGCCAGCATGTCTCGTTTTACGACTTGTTCCGAGTCGCCAACCACAAAATCGTTGAGCATTGGGATGTAATCGAGCCTATTCCCGCCAAAAAACAATGGAAAAACAGCAACGGTAAATTCGGCTTCTAGCTATCCACCGAAGGGGCCCCAGCGAGCATCACCCTACCTGGTACCGTCGGCCGGCCCCCGCCAACTTTTAACCACCGCTAAAGCTGAAGTGAAGCAGCCATTAGCGGTGGCTTTCCCTACCAGCCTCGCCACAAAAAGTCAGCCACAAATAAGACAGGCATCCGATTCACTCTGTTCCCAGCACAATAAACTTCGATTACAGGTTGCTGTCTGGCCATAAAATCCTCAAAATACCGCACTTGCTGTGTGCAGACTGAGATCCTATGTCGGTCTCACTTACTGCGTTACATATACTACTGAGAATCAAATTTATGGGTTTTACCTCTCTGGGCCTCTCCGCTCCAATCCTCAAAGCCGTTCAGGATAAAGGATACGATACACCGTCAGCCATTCAGGCTCAGGCAATTCCAGCTGTGGTTGCAGGCAAAGATGTCATGGCTGCCGCGCAAACCGGCACCGGCAAAACTGCCGCGTTTACACTCCCAATCCTGGAGCGCTTGAGCAATGGACCTAAGGCGAAGGGGAACCAGATCCGGGCATTGGTACTGACCCCAACCCGTGAGCTGGCCGCCCAGATACAAGATAACCTGGTGCAGTACAGTCGCCATCTGCCCTTAAGCTCAGCGGTTGTCTTCGGCGGTGTGAAGGTCAACCCGCAAATGATGCGACTACGCAAAGGCGCCGATGTGCTAGTCGCCACCCCCGGCCGCCTGATGGACTTGTACAGCCAGAATGCGGTCAAGTTTGACCAGCTGGAAGTGCTGGTGCTGGACGAAGCGGACCGCATGCTGGACATGGGCTTTATTCGCGATATCCGGAAAATTCTGGCCCTGTTACCGGCCAAGCGTCAGAATCTGCTGTTCTCCGCCACCTTCTCCGATGAAATTCGCCAGCTCGCCAAAGGGTTGGTCAACAATCCGGTGGAAATCTCGGTAACGCCGGCAAACTCGACCGCGAAAACCGTCGAGCAATGCGTTTACCCGGCAGACGTGAAGAAAAAGTCGTCGATGCTGGAGAAGCTGATCAAAGACGGCAACTGGCAACAAACGCTGGTCTTCAGCCGGACCAAACGCGGTGCCAACCGCCTGTCCCATTTTCTGAATGAACAAGGTATCACTGCGGCCCCAATTCATGGCAATAAAAGTCAGGGTGCCCGGACCCGCGCGCTCGCCGATTTTAAATCCGGTGACATTCGCGTGCTGGTTGCCACCGATATTGCCGCCCGAGGCATTGACATCCCACAGCTGCCTCAGGTCGTCAACTTTGAACTTCCGAATGTCGCAGAAGACTATGTCCACCGCATTGGCCGGACTGGTCGTGCTGGTGAAGCAGGTCGGGCAATTTCATTAGTTTGTGCCGCTGAAGCTGCCGATCTGTTCGGGATTGAGCGCCTGATCCAGCAGGTTCTACCGCGCCTGGAGCTTGAAGGTTTCAAACCATCCAACCCGGTACCGGCGTCAAAGCTGGATACGCGCCCGATCAAACCGAAAAAACCTAAGAAGCCGAAGAAGCCCAAAGCCGACCATCGCGACGGTCAACGCTCCGGAGAAAACGCTCGGGGCCATCAACCAACGGATAAAAACAAACGCCATAGCGACCGCCAGAATCGTGACGGAAGCGCTGCCCGCAACAACCGTGGCGCCAATGGCAACAATGCGCCGAAAAAATCAGGTGCAAAGCCGAACCCACAACGTCGACGCCGCCCGGCTGGGAAAACTGTAGCAAAAGCCGAGTAACACCTGACAGACGTCTATCCTGCCGCTATCTGTTCGATAGCGGCAACTGCCTTATCTGTTCCCGACTTCCAAACCCCGTATATCACAACCAATGTTTTAATTTGCAAGATAAGGTACGTAAAACCTCTCATAATGTGCTTGTCTTTACGCCATAATCCCGCCAGCATAGTAGGCTCTGCTATGTCATCCTCAGGAGGCACTGTTGGCAACCAAAAACAAACTCATTCGCTACCTCAGCATTGACGCTGAAGACTTGTTCAACAAAGAAGCTGAATTGTTGCAGCAGGTGCAGGCGAATACGCTCTCCCAGGTGTTGCTACTGTGGCAGGCTAAAAGTCCGGCCTTGGTATTGCCGGCAGGGAAGAAGTGGCCGGTGACACCATTGCTTAAAACCGAGTTGGAGCGCATTGGCTGGCAGCTGGTCGCGCGTAAAACCGGAGGCGCGCCGGTGCCCCAGCTGCCGGGGGTGATCAACCTCTCCCATATTTATCACTGGCCGGATAGCCAGCCATACGATATTAAAACGGCATATATCAACTTATGCCGGATTCTGAGTCATTTCTTTGCCGAACTTGGTATCAAGGTAGATATTCACGCCACGCCCGGCTCTTATTGCGACGGGGATTACAACCTCAATATCGATGGTAAAAAAGTGGTGGGAACCGCGCAGCGGGTGTTGCTGAAAAGAGGCGGCGGCCAGGTTGTGCTCTCCCAGGCCTGTATTTTGCTCGAAGGTAATATGGACGCAATGATCAAGCCAGTGCAACTGTGCAACCAGATTTGTAACCACAATGCGCCAATCCTGGCAGATGTGCATACCCCGCTGTTTGACCACCTGCCATCCCGCCCTGCCGTCGATGCCCTGTTCCAACAGCTCACCAGTGCTTTTCTGCAATCCCCTTCCCTGCCTCAGCCATTGGCAAATTCTGTGAGTTCAGCCTAGAGCCGGCTCTGCCCGGCGACTGCCATCGCCGGGCATGACACTTTCCCGAAAAGCATGTTATCAATCTGTTGAATATCTGTATCACTCATGGCACTCTCTCATCGATACTGTCAAATTGTATAATAAATCACGCTTGGTGCTGAACAGGATCCTTATTCACACTATTTTCGAACCACGCAGACTAGAAAGATAATCATGCAGACCGACGCTCAACAGGACTTAATCCCTGAGACTCGCTTACACGAGTTCACCCACAAAGATGTCTGGAACGGCTTTACGCAATTGGTTCCCCTCTCCTTTTTCGTGATCGTTTTCGGAATTGCTTTCGGGGTTGCTTCAGCCCAAACCGGGCTGGATAACATTTCAACCATGCTGATGAGCGCCCTGGTCTTCGCCGGCGCTTCCCAGTTTGCAACCTTAGATCTATGGGGAGCAGAAGTGCCCCTCATCCCGATGATGATCACCGTTTTTGCCATCAACGCACGGCACCTGCTGATGGGGGCGACGCTCTATCCCTGGTTGCGCGAGCTGTCACCGGCAAAGCGCTATGGGGTGATGCTGTTTGCATCGGATGCCAACTGGGCCATGTCGATGAATGCCTTCAGCCGTAAGGAGCCCGGCCTTGGCCTGCTACTGGGCGGGGGGATTGCGCTGTGGTCATTCTGGATCGTCGGCACTTGGCTGGGGCTGTATTTCGGCAATGCCATTTCCGATCCGGTTAGCTTGGGACTGGATATGGTCATGGGGTGCTTTTTGCTCTCGATGGTTGGGGTGGGTCCGAAAAATCTACGAATCGTTGCTATCTGGGCGATCGCTGCCGGATCATCCCTGCTCGCCTATTGGTTTTTACCTGAGAACAGTCATGTCGTGGTCGGTGCCATTGCCGGCGGCAGCCTGGGTGCATTTTGGACGGAGAAAAAATTATGAGCATTGAAACCAGTTTTGGCGGTACGTTACTGATTATTCTAGTGATGGCACTGGTCACCCTCGTCACCCGCTGGGGCGGCGTGTTTATCATGTCATTTATTCCCATTGGCTATCGGATCCAACAATTTATCACCGCCATGTCCGGCTCTGTTCTGGTCGCACTGCTGGCCCCCTTGGCGGTTGAGGGTGATCTGGGTGCCCGGCTTGCGCTACTCTCGACGGCGGTGATTATGTTTATCTGGCAAAAACCCCTGCCGGCCATTACGGCAGGCATTGTCGCAGCAGCGCTCACCCGGCAATTTTGAGCCCGAAGCACGGTTTACGGTGAATAAAATCAACCGGATTCGCATAAAAAGTCATAGCGATGATTGACATCCCGTCATCATTGATGGTTGAATCGAATCATTCCCTCTCAAGGGATCAGAAGAGGCGCGTTAACCAGGCAGTCTGTACGAGGTATCCAAATACCACTGAAGACAGATCAGGGGGTTAACGCCGAGGTAAGCCTGCATTTGGAAGCAGAGCTTATCGGTCACTGGGGCTGAATCCCCAGGGCTGTCACCGCTGGTGGAGAGCTTCTGGTGTTTGTGCTTTTTTGCCTTCAAGAATGGCCCACAGCCATCGGCTTTTTCGCAATGCCAAGCTCTCTAAACGGATAACTATGACATTCGGATTAGAGATGCCAATTCAAAATTCATTCCCTACAACAGAACATCTGGTATCGCCGCAAGCCACGTCACTCAACCAGACAACGCTATGGACGGCTTTAATTACCCCTTTCAACGACGATGAATCGATTGACTTCGACACACTGACACAACTAGTCGCAGAGCAAAACGCCGCCGGTAACGGAATCTTGCTACTGGGGAGCACCGGGGAAGCACTGGCGATGACCCCAGAAGAGCAACAAGCCGTGGTTCGTCATGTATGCGCACTGGCATTGTCCGTTCCCCTGATGGTCGGCGTTGGCGGTTATCAGCTTCAACAGCAACGGCAATGGCTGGCATTCTTAGCCGACTATCCGATCGATGCGCTGCTGCTCCCTGTGCCTTTGTACGCGAAGCCCGGCGCGGCCAGCCAGCAAAAGTGGTTTGAAAGCCTGCTTGATGACAGCCGTTGGCCATGCATGATCTATAACGTGCCGTCGCGAACCGGCGCAGCGCTGGATGCACAAACTTTGGGCGCGATTGCCAAACACCCGAATGCCTGGGCCGTCAAAGAGGCCAGTGGTAACGTGGAAACCTTTACCCGCTACATCCAGGCAGCGCCCACCCTGCAATTTTTCTGCGGTGACGATGCCCTGTTTGTTGATTTTGCTGCGGCCGGCGCCTGTGGCCTCGTCTCTGTGGCCGGAAATGCCTGGCCGGAAGCAACCGCCTTATACGTTCAGCAAACTCTGAGCCAAGCAGCACCAAGTTTTAAACAATTATGGCAAGACGCGGGCAACAGCCTGTTCTGCGCCGCGAATCCAATTGCGGTTAAAGCCCTGATGCAGCACCAGGGACGTCTGCGCCATGCTGGTTTGCGCCCACCCTTGTACATGGACGAGTTGCCGGAACTCACACCGGTACTCGATGCCAACCATCAGGTTAATCAGTGGATGAACACCTGCCTGGCCCAATAACTATACGGATGGAGTCTGATAAAGAGTCGCTTATGATCACAACCACAACAGTCAAAGTCGGTGAGCAACCCACCGGCGATCCCATGGAGGTCCCGGTCATTCATATTCAGGGCCAGGGAAACGGCCCACGTGTCTATATCCAGGCCAATATCCACGGCGCTGAGGTGCAGGGCAATGCGGTCATTTATCAGCTGTTGAATCTGTTTCGCCAATATCCGCCGCAAGGGGATGTCGTGATGGTCCCGCAAGCAAACCCGCTTGGGATCAACCAAAAAAGCGGCGAATTTACCCTAGGCCGCTTTGATCCGGTCACCGGGATCAACTGGAACCGCCAGTATCACTTTGACCACAGTATGCTCGAGCCTTTCACCCAAGACTACCTGGATGCCGAAGAAAGCGAGATCCGTGATGCCTTTCGCACCCGGCTGAAACAGCAGCTTGAAGCAAGAATGGCTTCCCCCTGGGGACTGACGTGCGGTCAACACCTGGCGCTCAACCTGCAAAAAATGGCCGTCGAGGCAGATATTGTCCTGGATCTGCATACCGGTCCGATTTCAGCGCAACACCTGTATGTGCCCGAATATGCCAGAAAGCGGGCGCGCCATTTTCATATTCCGCTGAATATCCTGATCCCGAGTGATTTCAGCGGTGCCATGGATGAAGCCAGCTTTAGTCCGTGGTGGCAGTTGAGCCAGCACTTTGCCCTGCACGGGCGTGAGTTACCGGTCATGGTTGATGCTTTCACCATTGAACTGGGTTCACAGGAGCACCTGGATGTTGCCGGCGCGCGACAGGATGCCGAAAGCATTTGCAACTACCTGCAACATCAAGGGCTATGGCTTGAACACTATGTTCAACCGGAGCCTTCGGCTATGCAGGCCTGTTATCTCAAGGACTACAAAGCATTTTTCAGCCCGGCCGGGGGGCAAGTCGAGTACCTGGCTAAGCTCAACCAGCAACTTCCGGCAGGTGAGCCGCTGGCAACCCTGTGGCATTTTAATGCTTTGGTCGGTGAATCCAGCCATAGCCGGACAATCACCCTGCCCTGCGACTGTATTCCTGTACTGCATTTTGCCTCTGCCAGCGTCCAGCAAGGAACCGAACTCTATAAAGTGCTGACGAATACATTCCGGCTATAGCCTTCAAGTCACATAACGGCTCGTGCTCAGGCAGCACTTCAACTGCAACGGGATGCTTCTGCTTCCCGTATGCACACCAAACAGCCAACTGTCACAAGCTGGATCATCACAGGTTGCTTCAGCGCCCTCTGATACCGCTAATTAAGTAGATATTTAGTTGGTTTGGTATCACGCCTGTTCCAGACTCTCGCCGATAAATCCGCCGGTTTGATGTGCCCACAACTGAGCGTAAATCCCGTTCTGTTTCAGCAATTCCTGATGTGAACCTTCTTCAACAATCTTGCCTTCATCAAGCACCACCAGACGATCCATCTGGGCAATCGTTGACAACCGATGCGCTATCGCAATCACGGTTTTCCCTTCCATCAGCTGATACAGGCTTTCCTGGATCGCCGATTCAACCTCGGAATCCAGTGCCGAGGTCGCTTCATCCATCACCAGGATCGGCGCATCTTTGAGCAGTACCCGGGCAATGGCAATCCGCTGGCGCTGGCCGCCGGAAAGTTTCACCCCACGCTCCCCGACCTGGGCGTCATACCCGCTATTCCCATGCGGGTCGGACAAGTGCTCAATAAACTCATGCGCATGCGCCTGACGTGTTGCATTGAGTAGCTCTTCTTCTGTTGCATCCGGGCGGCCATAAAGAATATTTTCACGGATCGAGCGATGCAGCAGCGAGGTATCCTGGGTGACCATCCCTATCTTGCTGCGCAGCGAATCCTGATCCACCAGCGAAATATTCTGGCCGTCAATTTTGATCTCCCCTGCTTCCACATCATGGAAACGAAGCAGCAGGTTGACCAGGGTCGATTTACCGGCACCGGAACGCCCCACCAAGCCAACTTTCTCACCCGGTTTGATCGACAGGTTCAGCTTTTCGATCACCCCTTCTTTTTCGCCATAATGGAAGCTGACCTGCTCATAATCAATGCTTCCTTTTTCTACGTTCAATTTTGGCGCATTCGGTACATCCTGGATCGACACCGGCTTCGACAAGGTCTTCATGCCATCAATCACGGTCCCGAGATTCTCAAACAGCCCACCGATCTCCCACATGATCCATTTCGACATCCCCTGGATTCGGAGCGCAATACTAATCGCCACCGCGATAACCCCGACACTGACTGCTGCATTCATCCACAGGCCAATTGATAACGCTGCAACCGTAAACAACAACAGGTAGTTAATGGCATCGACACTCAGTACAAAGCAAGTTGCCAGGCGCATCTGGTTATATACGGTTTTCAGAAAACCCTGCATCCCCTTTTCGGCATACTCGGTTTCGCGATTGGTATGCGAAAAGAGCTTCACGGTCGCGATATTGGTATAGCTGTCGACAATCCGACCTGTCATCATCGAACGGGCATCGGCCTGCTCAGTCGCGACCTGCTTCATCCGCGGGACAAAGTAGCACTGAATTGCAATGTAGAGCGCCAACCAAGTCAGAATCGGTAACATCAGATAGAAATCCGAGTTCCCCATCATAATGATCATGGCCGTAAAATAGATACTGATATACACCAACACATCGACCAGTTTCATCACGGTTTCACGCACCGCCAACGAGGTTTGCATCACTTTGGTCGCAATACGCCCGGCAAAATCATCCTGATAGAAGGACACACTCTGGCGCAGCAAATAGCGATGCGCCAACCAGCGGATCGACATCGGGTAGTTCCCCAGCAAGGACTGGTGCATGATCATTGAATGAAAGAATGCCAGCGCCGGGATCACCACAATCACCAGGCCGCCCATCAGCAGAAGGGTATTGCCTTCTGCCGCCCACAAAGTCTCTGGGGTGTGGTTGGCCAGCATATCGACCAACTGACCCATAAAGCCCAGCAAAATCACTTCCACGATCGCCACCAGCGCGCTGAGCACCGACATCGCCAATAATGGCAATTCAAACCCGCGGGTATAAAACCGGCAAAACGCAAATAAATTTCCCGGCGGCTGTTCGGGTTCCTGAGGTGGAAAAGCCGCCGTTAGGTTTTCAAAAAACTTGAACATATATTCATGAACCTATGTTTTGGCAATGCAGCGCGTGACGCTGAAACAGATGGAGAATCAACATACTTTAGCTTGATGCCATTTGAGAAAAAAGGACTTGTTTTAGCAGCGGCGCCCAAGAAGGACAGTCGGAGGAAAAACTAACTGGCTGAAGTGAAGGCTATTCCTAACAGTGATCCAGGCTCAGCGAGTAGATCATCAGATTGTGTTGCAAAGGGATTGTCGGTAAGCCCGAAAGAAATCGGCCCACCAGAGGTGGGCCGAAAAGCAGTATCTTTCAATTTAACTTAAGCGGGCTTAGAACTGGTAAGCCGCAGACAGTTTGAAGTTACGGCCAGGTTCAAAGTCATCCAGCGTCGCACCACGTGCTTCACCTGAACGAGATGCGTGTGAGGCATACGTTTCGTCAAACAGGTTGTCGATACCGAAGGTCAAACTCAGGCCATCGAATTTTGACGGCACCCACTGCGCATACACATTATGAACATTGTAGCCATCTTTCTCTGGCGTCCCTTCAAACACATTGTCTTCATCCAGCACCACAATCGAGGTCAGACCGAAGATGGTTTCCAGCGTCTCAGACTGGTAATCCAGCGTTAGCGCAATGCTGTCACCGACATCCAGGCTGCGGCCGTTTTCAGCAGCAACCGGACCACCTGTTTCTTGGTTTTCGATATCAGACTTGGCATAAGACAGTTTACTGTTGAACATGCCGATGCCATAACTGGCGCTGGCTTCAAAACCAGTAATCTCTACATCGCCGATGTTTTCGATCAGATAGCTCTCGGTCGCGTCTTGCCAGTTAGTTGCGATGTAATCATCAATCTCTGTTTTGAAAACAGTGATGTTAGCGCCGATACGATGCTCACCAAAGTTCTTGCCGAAGCGCACGCCACCCTGGGTGTTCAGACCGGTTTCTGCTTTAATGTCATCCGCCAGGAACGCTACATCGTTATACTTGATGAAGCTTTCAAACAGCTCTGGCCCTTTAAACAGTGAACGCATATTTGCAAACAGAGTCCAGTCCTGAGTCACGTTCCACTCGGTGCCCAGTGCCCAGGTCACTTCATCAAAATTATCTGTACCCGTTACCGCTTCACGTTTGTAATCGTCGTAACGCAGACCTGCGGTGATCGAGAAATCATCAGTGAAGAAGATTTGGTCTTCAACAAAGACTGCGCTGCTCTTCGCCGTTTCATCCATGAACTTAACGCCATCGTAGGTACTTTCGCTGTCTTTGTTCATGTAGTCCAGACCATAGGTCACCTGATTCGCCAGTGACAACAGCTCCAACTGGGACTGAAACTTCACGTTGATACCAGTGTTGGTGTTTTCCGCGCTGTTCACAGACAGGCGGTTACCCGGCCAACGTACGCCAAATTCACTCAGTACCGCTTCATTCCGGGTGATTTCGGTTTTACTGGTGTACAGCGCCACTTTCCCCATGTGCTGTCCGGCATCCAGGCCGTAGCTCAGCGTGATAGTGTCACGATCATAATCGGTTGGGATCACTGCTTCTTGGGACAATGCGGTGTTCGCGCTGCCGCCCATGTCCGGACGCGGGCTGTAATCACCACTGTCACGATACAGGTCATAGGCCAGTTCAAAACGGTGTTTCTCGCTTGGTTCAACACCGACTTTACCCAGAATGTTGTAGGTATCGCCATCAGAGCCGATCGTTTTGTGACCGTCACCGTCTTCAAAGTTTTCACGGTTGATGTAGTGACCATAAATCATGGCATCGACGGTATCGGTCAGTTGACCGTATACAGTCAGAGAGCCTTGCTGGCTGTCATTGCTCTGGTAACCGCCATAAACACGGGCCCCGAATTTTTCATCGTAACGCAGCAGATCTTTGGCATCTTTGGTTTCAAAGTAAACCGCACCGCCGAGGCCATTTTGGGTCACTGAGTTGTTCCCCACCTGGATGTCGGCAGATTTCAGAATGTCCGGGTTCAGGGTCAGGTTACCGATATGGTGGAACATGTTTGCGTGCTGTGACGCACCATCTAAGCGGATATCCAGATCGGTTTCACCCAGGCCGCGAATGGTAATACGTTGGTTCACGGAATGTGTCCCGCCCACGTCAACCCCTGGAATATCACGCAGCAGATCAGACATATGATCCGCTTGCTTCAGCGACATATCTTGCGAGTACAAAGATTCAGAGTTGCTGGAAACTTTCGTGCCCCAAACAACCATTTCATCAAAATATGACTGTTCTTCTTCAGCGTATGCGCCCGAAGAAAGCGCCATACCGATAGCAAGACAAAGTAGAGATGGTTTAGCAGGCGTATTTTTTACCCATTCCATGAAATTTATTCCCAAACACAAATGATAACAATTCGCACGTATGATAGGATTGATTCTCATTAACGGAAAGCTAAATAGCTTATGCGAAACTGCACAGTAGTTATTAGGAATGGTCAAAATGACGTTTTCGCAGGAAAAAAGTAGAAAAATAAAGAAAGTTGCACTAACGAAAAAAATAGAGTGCCACGATAAACAGCTCATTCTGACTCAGGAACGCACCCAGCAAACCCCGCTGGCGGAAGGGGATTTCATTGCCTATCGCTTTCATAACCATATCACAGTACACGGCGGTACCAGTTTAGAACTGGCGGACTCCAATATGGTGTCTTCAACACCCGCTTCTGTCATTGTCACTTTCTTGCTCAATGGACAACTCGGGTTCAGTTATGACGATTTGGAATTTCATCTGGATGCAACCCATGGGCCCCGTGCGACCATCGTGAATTTAGCCAAGCCCGCCAACTTTCGTCGCGAGTTCAGAGCGGGCAACCAAGTCAGTAAACTGAATATTATTCTCCACCCAGACTGGATTGCCCAACGGGCAACGCCGGATTGCCCGGTACATCAGTTTTCCCGCTATCATAAAGCCCATCAACCTATCCGGCTGGATCAGGATATTCTCGAAAGGGTCCAAGCTCTGATGGCATTATCGCATCCGCACACTTTCCATGAAAAGATGCAGTTTGAAATTCTAACCCACACCCTGACGGCCAGCGTATTCAACCAACTCACCTCAGATTCATTTCAAGCCGAGCAGGATGCCGCCACTCCTCGCTGCTCTCAGGTTACCCAGATTGTCCATTATATTGAAAAACACTTGGATGAAGATCTGTCACTGGAACGACTAGCCGCGCAATTCGCCATGAGTGTGTCTAACCTGCAGCGGCGCTTTAAACAACACCTCAATCTCACGGTCAGTGGCTATATCCGGCAGCGGCGCCTGGAAATCGCCAAACAGCAGTTAGAACGCGGACAAGTTACCATTACCGAAGCGGCCTATGAAGCGGGGTATCAGCACCCATCAAACTTCACCAATGCGTTCAAACGCGCTTTTGGGGTTCCGCCACAACGTATTTATGCGACCAAGTAGCAAAGATCTCATGACCCGCTGCTCCCCCATCCGATGAATTGTGTTTGGGGTTGGATCAGAAAACAGCTGGCATGAAATCCGGAACCAATATTCAGAGTCAAATCTGACTCAGAAGTTCCCCCCAGTGGTGAAAAACAGCCATGAAAAAGCAGTGATAAAAAAAACCGCCTTCATATGAAGGCGGGTAGGGTTGATTGAACTGCTCGCTATCGTATCAGCTAGTGATAAGTACACATCCGCTTGCCTTCCACTTCGACAATATTGAAAGGTGTTTCGTAAATCTCACTCAGCACCGAAGCCTGAATCACCTCATTCACCGTCCCGCTGGCAACAACTTCACCGCGTTTGAGCGCAATAATGATGTCAGAGTAACAGGCGGCAAAATTAATATCGTGGATCACCACCACCACAGCTTTGTTCATCTCGCGGGCCAGGCGCTGGATGTTTTTCATTATTTGTAGCGAGTGCTTGATATCAAGGTTATTCAGCGGCTCATCAAGAAATACGTAATCTGTGTCCTGGGCAATGACCATAGCAATAAATGCCAGCTGGCGCTGACCACCACTCAGCTCATCGAGATATTTATCCTGAATGGATGTCAAGCCAAGGTATTCGATCGCATTATTGATTTCGGCCTGATCCTGCGCGTTGAGTTTGCCTTGCGAGTAAGGAAACCGACCAAAAGCGACCATTTCCCGCACGGTAAACCGCATCGTGATATTATTGGCCTGACGCAATACCGCTAGTTTTTTTGCCAGTTGCTTGGTATCCCACTCGGCCAGATCTTTGCAGTCAATGACCACACTGCCGCTGTCTTTGGGCAGCAAGCGGCTGGCCATCGACAGCAACGTACTTTTACCGGCCCCATTGGGACCGATAATGGAGGTAACTTTGCCTTTTTCGAACTGGGCACTGGCCTGGCTTACAACCTTGCTGTGGCCAAAGGTTTTGGTTAACTTGTCTACGATAATCATCACGGACCTACACTATCTTGTTTCGGAGCAACATCGACAGGAAGTACGCCCCACCAATGAAATTGATCACCACACTCAAGGTGGTTTCAAACTGAAAGATGTTCTCAATCACCCACTGTCCCGACAGCAGCGCACACACCGATAGCAATGAGCAGCCAATCAGCAGCACCCGGTGTTGATACGTTCCCAGCACTTCCCTGGCCAGGTTGGTTACTAACAGGCCAAAGAACATGATGGGGCCAAGTAACGCCGTCGATACCGCGATCAAAAAAGCCGATAACATCAGCACGACCATAGTCGTCCGGCGCACATCGACCCCCAGACTGATGGCATTGTCATGATCGAGCCAAAACACATCCAGCACCCGATGCATCCGGAACAAGGCCACACTCGCCGCCACCAGTAACGGCAGGCAAAGGTAGACCAGCTCAACTTTCACATTGCTGAAACTGGCAAACATATTGGCCTGCACGGTCGCAAACTCATTCGGATCCATCAGCATGGAGAAAAACGCCGACACATTGTTAAACAACTGCCCAAGGATCAAGCCCAACAGCAGCAGGGTAAACAGGTTTCGTCCCTGTTTGGCGAAGTAAAAGCCAAACAGCAGCAGCGAAAACAACACCATGATCCCGGCCGACAGCGAGAAATTCAAATAGGCATTGAGGCTATAAGCACTGAAGCTGCCAAACAGGGTTACCACGCTGACCTGAGTCAAGACATACAGCGAATCAAACCCCATAATGCTGGGGGTCAGGATCCGGTTATGGGTAATGGTCTGAAACACCAGAGATGACTGGGCAATCGCAACGCCCGCCAGCACCATCGCTAACACCTTCGGTACCCGGCGGGAGAGGAAATACTCGTAGTTATCGGCATTGAGACCGACACCGATAAATAGTGTCGCAAAGACCAGCGAGGTGATCGCCAGCAACCAGAGTTTACGACTATCCGACACGTTTTTGCCCTCCCAGGATCAGGAAGATGAACACGCCGCCGCCGAGAATACTGATCACCATTGAAATCGGCACCTCGTACGGGAAAATAATCAAGCGTCCGATCAAATCACACCCAAGCACCAGTAATGCGCCGCACACGGCAGTAAGCGGGATGTTTTTACGCAAATTATCGCCAAAAAAATGGCAGACCAAATTCGGGACGATCAGGCCCAGGAAAGGAAGTTGGCCCACAATCATCACCACACTAGCCGCCAGTACCGACACAAGAATCACACCAATAGTAACGACTTGCTGGTAATTCAGGCCCAGGTTCACCGCAAAATCTTTACCGATCCCCACCGCCGAAATACGTGCGGCATAAAGATAGCTGAATATGGTGATCGGGACTGCAATATAAAGCAGTTCAAAATCCCCTTGCAGGATATTGGCGAAATTAGCCACCGCCCAACCGGACAGGTTCTGCACCGCATCATATTTGTAAGCAATAAAGGTTGCTGCAGAGTCGACGACATTACCGAAGATAATCCCGACCAGCGGGATAAAAATCGCGTTTTTGAATTGAATACGCTGGATAAACTGAACAAACAACAGCGTCCCGGCCATTGCTACGCCAAAGATCAGCCACAGGTTATGGCCGTGCCCGAACAGGATCAGGCTCAATACATAGCCGAGCATGGCACATTCAATGGTGCCGGATGTGGAAGGTGCAGCAAACCGATTCTGGCTGATCTGCTGCATAATAAGTCCCGCGATGCTTAAACCGGCGCCGGCTAACACAATAGCCAGCAGCCGCGGCAGCCGGCTGGTTACAAGCAAATGCAGCGAACCCTCATCCCCGGCCATCACCTGGCTGAATGACAGTTCGCTGACACCGACAAATAACGAGGCCAGACTCAAACCCACGAGAACAAGCAATAACTTTTTCAAAGCTAACCTCAGCTTGTCAGGCGGTTCAATCAGATACCGATGCTTTGTTTCATATCGCGGATCATCTGCTCGGTCGCCGTCACGCCCGAAATTGAGATGTACCAGGCGTTCAGATCCAGGAAGGTCATTTTGTTGTTCTGGTAAGCTTGAGTCGCTTTGATCAGATCATTTTCAAAATCCTGGCGCGTGGTGCTCTCCCCTTTATTCACCAGCTTGTCGCGGTCAATAATCAGCAGGGTCTGCGGATCAGCTTTACGAATGTATTCGTATGAAATCAAGTCGCCATGATTACTGGTTTTGATACTTTTCACCGCTTCTTTAAACCCAAAGTCTTTATAAATCGCAGAGAAACGTGACTGGGCACCGAAAGTGGTGATATTGCCGCCTGAACTCATCACGGTCAGCGCATTGATTTCATGCTTTTGGTTGTAATCACGAATGGCTTTGAAATCCGCATCCAGCGCATCGATTTTTTGCTCAACCTTGGCTTCAATGTCAAAAACTTTGCCCAGGTTCCGCCATTGCGCTTTAGTACTTTCCCAGTAACCTTGATCGTTCTCGGCAGCAAACACGATTGTTGGTGCAATCTTAGACAGCTCATCATAGCTGGCTGCGGCACGGGCACCAGCGACAATCAGATCCGGTTTCTGCATATAAATGGTTTCAAAATCCGGCTCGAACAAGCTTCCCGCAGCCGCATATTCTGCCCCTTTATATTTCTGCAGGTAGGCAGGCAATTGCGCCACTTTGTTCACGGCCACGGGATCAATGCCAAACTGATCGACAGCATCTAAGGCCCCCATGCCAAGCACGACGACACGTTTCGGAGTTTCATCGATCACGGTTTTACCCATTCGATGTTCAATAGTCACCGAATCCGCAAGGGCCGGCATGGAAATAAAGCAGCTGAGTAAAACGGAGGATGCAATCTTATTCATAAGAATATAAAAACCTTAATGAAATCCATTATCATAAACGTTTGCAATATACTCTCAGTTGGCACGGTATTCAACCTATTGGACATCTCCAGCGCAGAATTCAATCCAGCCGCCTCCACGACGGCCGAGACGGTGACATCATCAGCGGCTCTGGATTAAAAAAGGGGCATTTCGCCCCTTCATTACTCTCGTGCATCCGAGTCAACAAGACCGGGGGAATTTCACTCCGCGACAAAATACATGTCTTTGGCGTAAATATTGCCTTTCGGGTTATTCTCCGGAAAACCTTTCAGGGAAGCACGAACCAGCCGGGTGTGGTTATAGTGATACAGCGGGATCACCGGTGAATCGTCCATCAGCAACTGTTCTGCCTGGCTGAACAACGCGTAACGCTGCGCTTGATCGGAGGTATTTGCCGCCTGCTTGATCAGGCGATCAAAGCGTTCGTTGCAAAACCCGCTTTCATTGCCGGCGTGGCCACAGGTAAAGCTACCCAACACCGAGGACGGCTCCGCAAAATCGCCAAACGCATACGAGCGAGCCACGGTGAAATCGCCGGTCGACTTAGCGGTCAGGTAAGCGTTCCATTCCATGTTCTCCAGCGCAACATTCACGCCCAGCTGTTTCCACATGGAAGCAATCGCCAGGGCTATCTTCTTGTGGTTCTCGCTGGTGTTATAGGTCAGCTTCACCGTCAGCGGCTTGGCCTGACTATATCCAGCCTTGCTTAACAGCGCACGTGCCTGCGCTAGCTTCTCCTGGCGGGATTGCGCGGCAAACCCCGGTACCGGTGCCTGATAGCCCGGGATAATGTCCGGCACCACAGAATACGCCGGGGGCTCACCCTGACCGGTGACTTTCTCCACCAGCAACTGACGATCAATCACCAGATTCAGCGCCCGGCGCACATCCGGATTATCAAAGGGGGCCACCCGGGTATTGAACGCATAAACATAAGAACCCAGCAGCCGCAACGCCTTAATTTGCTCCGGGTGGGTTCGTTTGAGCTTTTGATAGTATTCCAGCTGAACCCGGTTGGTCATATCAATCTCACCGGCCCGGTAGCGGGTCAGTTCCGCGTTTTGAGAAGAAAGAGCCAGATAGGTCACACCGTTAATTACGGTTCTATCATTGTCCCGATAATAAGGGTTACGCACCACTTCAACTTTTTCGTTCGGCACCCACTGCTTCAGGACATAAGCGCCATTGGAGACAAAGTGCTCCGCACGGGTCCAGTTGTCCCCGTATTTCGCCACCACAGTTCGGGGAACCGGAAAGAATGTTTTAATGCTCATCAGGCTGATGAAATAGGGCGTCGGCCGCTCAAGAGTGATCACTAAGGTCCTGGCATCAGGCGCCTGAATACCAAGCTCCGACGGTGACTTTTCACCGGCAATAATAGCCTCGGCATTCCGTACATTGGCAGTCTGAAAGTAAAAACTGGTGGTGTTGCCGGTGTTTGGGTCCACTGCACGCTGCCAGGCATAAACGAAGTCCTGCGCAGTCAGCGGCGAGCCGTCCGACCATTGCAGCTGCTCACGCAACTTGAAGGTGATGGTTTTACCATTTTCTGAAATGCGCCAGGACTCAGCCTGACCCGGAATGGTTTCCCCTTGCAGGCTTTCAATCACCAGGCCTTCGAACAGATCGTTAACGATCACATCCCCCGGACTGCCGGAACCCACCAAGCCCGGATCGACCGTATTAGGCTCAGCACCGTTCGCCCGCACCAGATATTGCTCTTTGGCCAAAGCCACCCCTGCCGGCACGTCAGCCGCAAACGCATTCAGTGCTGACAAGCCCATTGCCGCACTCACCAAGGTCGATAGCACAATCTTTTTCAAGAAAAGTTCCTTCTTTTATTTCATCAACTTAAAGTCATACAATGTAAACAATTATCGCGGCACCGATATGACCTGAAGCCCATCCTGAATTCAACAAACATATGAAACTAAGTTATTCCATAATACGATAACACATGCCGACTGTTATCTCAGAAAACAGAAGCATTAAATTGCGGGAGTCATTGATAAGCTTGGCTGGGTGAGGTGAATTGAGGTGCTCAGTTAGCGCCATGAGCCCTGAAGGCGGACCCATGGCGTATGCGCGGATAAAACAAAAGCGCTGCTCTACGACGCTTTAACCCGCTTCACATCAACGTTTCTTGTCAGCATGAAACGCAAATTTGCTATACACATTCCCTTCCTGGGTCACGGCCCGGAATTTTACCGATCGAGAGTTGGTCACTGAGATCGGTAAAAACACCCTACCGTTTTCATCCGTTTTGTATTTCTGACGAACCTGCGGCAGGTTAACGATTGACACCGTTGCGTTGGCTGCCGGTGCACCTTCATGCGTCACGGTCACCCAGGCACCATTTTCCCTGTCAGAAATTTTAATGTCAGCAAACGCGGCAGACGACATCGTGACCGTCGCTGCTGCCAGTACAAGTTGCACTTTATTCATAGTTCTTCTCCGTCATCTGTACATCACTGTTTGAAAACAGCTTGCCCAACACACAATGAGGAACAAGTGGGCTCCTTGTAATCATAGTCGTCTCGCGAAGAAAGTTGCTGCATATTCAGTCATAGCCCTGAGACGCCCGAGGTGGTGACTTCGGAATCCACAAGCGAAAAATTACTTAAATTAAGTTGAATCAAATGACTGGATTGAATAACATCGACGCTCTTATGACACGTGTGGCTTAATGGATCTCATGTGTTTGAATAGGGACAAATAGGAAAGAATATAGCTTTATAGAAACTTCATTAAGCGGACTGGACCAGTCACAGCAAGATGCCAAGCGCAAGTTGCTGGCCAAGCGGTTTACCCTCCCGGCGACACCTGTAGACTGGCAAACACCGGCAGTCACACCGCCGCACGAAGCGCAGTTTCCTTCCTTCATTCAGTTATCACCAACCTACAACTCAGAGTTGGGAGAAGGGCTTGAGCTGAGGTATCGGGCCAATTATTACGACTTACTGGCTCTTGATGCCGGACGTCTCCCCTTTTCCGAACTGTCGATGTTCGATCTCTCCCTGCTGTACCGGGATGATCAATGGCGCCTCAAGAACTGGGATCTGTTCCGGGTCCAGAATCTCAATGCCACCAGTACCGGCCTGCCTTATGATGGCGGCAACAGCTGGGCAGTGCGCGTTGGGATCGCCAACGTTGACTTACAATGTGATGACTGCCTGGTGGCGGGGATCGCCGGCTCTTGGGGAAAAAGTTACCGGCTAAACCAGGCCAGCACACTCTACGGTATGCTTGATGGCAAACTCCAGGCTCCTGACCGGGCTCGCGGCCATTTCAAGGCAGGCTTCTCTGTCGGCTTGCTTTCCCGCATCAATCCACACTGGCGAACCACACTCGCCGCTGGCTATCACTATTATCTGGATAATACTGAACAACATGGCCACACCCTGGAATGGGAACAGCGCTTCGGGCAGGCCAAAGACTGGGATATTCGCACCAAGATCAGCTACGACGGGGCCACAGAAAGCAGCGTGTCTTATCGATATTACTGGTAAGCCGTGTCGCGGGCACTACACTGAAAACAATGAGTCAAGGGGGATATGCCGTTGCGTAAGTTCTGGATTTTAATAACCTCTATCGGACTGGTGATCAGCCTGTCCGGCTGCGAAAGCCTGTTCTTCTGGCCAACAAAAAAAATGGCGCCGACACCGGAGATGTTTGATTTTACCAAACGTGATCGCTTCTTCCGAACCGAGGATGGCACCATTATCCATGGCTGGCAAATTCAGACCCAGGCGCCTCACCAGGGGACGATTTTCTTTCTGCATGGCAATGCACAAAACCTGAGTTACCACGCCGCCAACGTCTATTGGCTCGCAGAGCAAGGCTGGGAAGTGGTGATGATTGACTATCGCGGCTACGGACGCTCTGTCGGGCGTCCGGATTTTTCCTCGGTGCAGCAAGATGCCCTGGCAAGTTACCGGGCGCTTCAAGCCGGGCAAGCCGTCAATCGGCCTGTGATTGTCTGGGGACAAAGCCTCGGGGCGTCAATCGCCATTAACATGGTCGCCGAATTACCGCCCGCCGAACGGCCACAAGGGTTAATTATTGACAGCACCTTCAGTTCGCACCAGAAAATTATGCAACAAACCCTGGGAAAATCCTGGCTCACCTGGCTTTTCCAATACCCGCTCAGTTGGACGGTGACCAATCACTATGCGCCAGCAAACACGATTGCCAGTATTGAGCAGGTACCCATTCTGATCACGCACAGTACAAGAGACCCATTAATCGACGAAAGTCATGCTCAGACCTTGTTTGAACTGGCAAACGGGCCCAAACAGTTATGGCTTTCTGAACGACCCGGCCATATTACGATTTGGCAGGATGAAACCTGGCGGGAAAAACTGTTCTGTCAGCTCAACAGCTGGCCGGAGCTCAAACCCCTGGATCAAGCCTGCCCTGAAGTGCCAGCCGCTTCAGATCTGTACGCTCTGAGGCCACAATCAGCATCCGGCTCAGATTAACTGGCTAACGAAACATCATGCGAAGCGACAACTTGGTTCCGCCCTTTGGTCTTGGCGGTATAAAGCCGCTCATCCGCCAGGCGCAATACATCATCCTCACTTTGACCGAACTCAAACTCGGCGACACCCAGGCTGACTGTAACGTGAATCGTCGTGCCCTGGCTGACAAAATCAGCCTCATCAATGTTAGCCCTGATACCCTCTGCGACCGATGCCGCCTCCAGCAGAGGGCAATTGAGCAACACACAAAACTCTTCTCCGCCCTGGCGATACACCGTTCCCTCACCAGCAACCGCCATGATACGCTGGGTGACTATCTTCAACACATCGTCGCCGACCTCGTGACCATAGGTATCGTTGATTGCTTTAAAATGGTCAATGTCCAAAACTAAGACCGACAGCACCTTTCCTTGCTGATGCTGTGTCGACCTGTCTTTCTTAAATGCCAGACGGTTCTTAGCCCCGGTCAAGGCATCAGTCAGTGCCAGCTCATGCAAAGCCTGTTCAACCTTATTGCGGTTTGATTCATACACATGCGAGACACCGAGGATACTGAGATAGCAGAAAGAAAAGTTAACCATCACAGGGATCGACTGGATCATATCCGCGGCCGGTTGTTTCAACGCAATATTTATATTTTGCGCGACCAGTGAAACAAGTGACACGACCAGGCCCTGTTTTTTCCCAAGCAACAGGTAAAAAATGGTAGGTAACAGAAAAGCCCAAACATAAACACCCATGGATAATGGTTTGGAGTAAATCGCATAGGTCACCAAGACGAAAAGGAATAACAAATAATAGTTCTTTTCCCTCAGTGTATAAGTTTGACGTTTGGCTTTTACATATAAGGAATAGGATAGCGCAGCAAAGATACCTTCAAGAAAGCCGATAAAATAAGACTGGCTCCAGTATATATTCAAGATCGCCATCAAGGCGGCCAATACCCCCAGGGTGATACACAATCCACCCAGCACTCTGGCGCGCAGGGTTTGTGTCCCATCAAAGGCATCAAAACGCATACAGCTCACATTCCTTAATGAATATCAGTGCATTAGAATATAGCTCACCCATTATAATTACAACTTTGTTAATAAAGAGTATTAAGAAAATATCCATGTGCACCCAGGGTGAGAGCACGTATGTTCACTTTTTGCTCACCAATAAATTCCCATGCACCACCTGAACAATTATTGAACAACTCATGCATTTAGCACCTGTTGGCAGATGGTTGAAAATCACTCTTCTTGTAGATCAAAATATGCCTTTTGAGTGATGATTTTACAATTTATTAACTCGCGCTCTCGCCCTGGCCCTATTAAGGAACAAACACACCCTAAAATTAATATCAGAATATGTCTTGGCAATTTTATTATTTTTTCTCCCAAGGATGACTTTATTCGCAGGCCATCATCCCAGCCAGACTTTCGCTCAGGACAACAAAGCACGGAATTTAATATACACAGAACTTAATATCAGCTCTACAACAGTCGAAAATAGTCATCAGTGAGGATTGTTACGACTTACTCAAAAGAAAAATCTCGAAATTATTAAAGGGCAAGTAGTCGTGACTTTCAATATGAATATAACCAGCCTCCTTCATTTCACTTCTAATTTGCTCTGCGTGAATTCCGTGCGGAATAATAAACCAAGGTGTTCCTTCTCGCGTATCCAAAACCGCAACACGTGCTCCGTCATTCAGGTACTTCTTTATGTTATTAAAATAGCCAACACGGTTTTCAATATGATGATAGGTATTTGACAGGAATACTAAGTCAATATCACTACGATTCAGTAAAGGATCATCTTGTGCTGCTTGAATGGTGCTGATATTATGAAAGCCTTTCTCTTTTGCCGTATCCGTAATATTTACCAGTGCTTCTTCATCAATATCAACCGCCAACACTTGCCCTTTTTCACCGACCACCTCTGAAAAGAAATAGCTGAAATAGCCATCCCCGGCTCCCAGGTCTGCGACTCGGTCTCCTTCCTTAATTTGCAGATCCTCTATAACACGATCAGTATGACTCCATGATTTGCGATCGAACAGATGACTGTAATCAATCTTAGTGAACATGGCTGACGAACAGCCTGTTAGCGTAAGCAAAGCAAGCGCACTTCCCCATCGGCATAAACCTGCACCTAATGTTATAGTCACGGTAACCTCCTCAGATATAGAAAATTTACAAAGCTATCCGGCTTCCAAGCCTGAGTGGCTATAACATGATAATTTTGAGCAAAGATGTAGAAAAAGGTGATTAAGTGACGAAATCAGTGATAGGAAGCAGCTATCCCAGTACATTTCAGGTGGGTTGTGGTGAATGCTCTTCGTCACAGCCGGTAAGATCGGGGCCGAATGAAGGTGTCACGTATGAAATGATAGCGGGGGAACAGCAGGAAAATAACGGGCTAATATCAGCCCGTTACTTTCATAAATTCAGGCTACTTGCCATTTCTCTACTACCTTACGAACATCTTCCAGGTAGCGTATGCTGATTGGCACGGAATCCCCGTTTTTAAGCGTGATATAATAACGGCTGGACTCTTTTGAAACGGAGTCAATGTATTGCAGATTGACCACAAAGGAGCGGTGAACTTTCTTAAACTCGCAGGGTGATAGCTGCTCTGTCAATTTAGAAAGAGTCTTTCTCACTGTAAGACGTTCGTATTCCTCACTGGAGGTTTGCTGCCATATGTGACAGTAATTTTCTTCTACTCGAATATAGACAATACTATGGCAGGGAACAGATATCTGCTCTCCTCTTACCTTTAACTTCAGAACGTTTTGGTTTAAATCAGAAAAACTGGACCCTGCGGCTTGATTACAGCTGTCAACATTGCAATTATTTTCTTCGACTGCCTGTAGTTGCATTGATGAATTTTGTTTCTGATAATTCAAAATTGACGACCAATTTACTCGCAAAACAAACTGAATAAATATAAACATCACTGCGGACACTAATATAAAAGTGAGATGCGAGCTTTTAAAGTCATAACCAAAGTTTGTATGTTTACTTTTTATATGATTATAAACTTCAAAAATAGTAAACAGATAATCAAATAAATACTCACTCGTGATAATCACCATTGTGGCAAGCAAAAGAAACTGATACACCCTAATCTTACAAGGCCAGATTTCCGTCTTATAAATCAATCGGCCAGCCAGTTCACATAAAAGACAAATAGCAGCAACAGGCGTTATGGTAAAAAAAACATGTAGAATAAGCTCGACGATCGTGAGTTCAACATGGACAACCAAATGTACAAAAAGCACCAATAATATAGCTGTAGAAATCAGAAACCAATAACATTTCGCTCTGGTGGTAAACCCCATCTGATACAACAGCGGAATGCTGAAAAAGTGTTTTATTCCCTTTAGTATCTCACTCATTTGTTCCTCTTTTTACACTTCCTTGGTTTTGCGTTGGCTTAAATACTCATTCGAGGACTTAGCTAAAACAATGCTATTATTACCGTGTAATTGACAGTTTTGGAAGGAGAAATTGAATTTTGCAGCATCCCTACAATTAAATACTTCCACCAAAAACCAATTAACCGCAGACCCTGCCGCAAATTTCACACTGAATCGTCATTTTTATTCATCACATCCCCTCTCCCACTTTCACTGCGAGAGAGGATAAAATTGGCAGTTTACGGAGAGCATAAGAGCGTGGTAGGGAAAGAAAAACGACCAGAAAGGAACGACAGAGAAAGCCAGGAGTGTACTGACCAAAATAGACGAAGGTAGGCACAAATAGCTACCAGATTGCACAGAAATAGCACAGATAAAACAAAGCCCCGACTTTCGTCGAGGCTCTGCCATCAAATAATGGAGGCGCGTCCCGGAGTCGAACCGAGGTCCACGGATTTGCAATCCGCTGCATAGCCACTCTGCCAACGCGCCATCTTGTTTGAACCGATTCGGAAGATGACTCCGCTTCGGTACGGGGTGTAATTTACTGATTTTGAAAAATGAGTCAATAAAAAAGATGACAGCTTGATGTCAACTGCTTAAAAATCAGCATAATCAGTGACGCTTCAGCCAAGTTGCATCGAAATTATGCAACCTGGCCGCGTAAAAAAGCCCGGGGCAATTTGAACACCGGGCCTCAATTGAACCGGCCCGCCATCTGACGGGAACGGTGTCAGACTCAGCTCACAGACCACTGAGACAGGGAGCGTTTGAAATCGTCGTAACCGAATTCGTTCAGCTTCTCGATGTCACCACTCTGGCGCCGGCAGTAAATCGACGGCATTTTCAGACCATTGAACCAGTTCAGTTTCACCATGGTATAACCAGCACTGTCCATGATGTGCAGACGCTGACCAATTTCCAGCGGCTGCTCAAACGAGGTCACACAGAACTGATCGCCGGCCAGACAGGAGCAACTGCCGATCACATAGGTATGCTCCCCTTGCTCGCAGGCTTCTGCAATCGATGCCGGCTCATTATAAATCAGGGTATCGAGACGGTGTGCTTCGGTGGCACTGTCGACAATCGCAGTTTTCATCCCATTCTCGACAATATCGACCACAGTTACCACCAGATCCGTAGTCTTAGTGATAATGGCTTCGCCCGGCTCCAGGTACAGCTGGACCCCATGCTTTTCGGAGAAAGCTTTCAGCGCCACAGCGAGCTTCTCCAGCTCGTAACCCGGCCAGGTAAAGAAAACACCGCCGCCCAGGCTGACCCACTGAAGCTGATCCAGATAAGTTCCAAACTTGTCTGAGATCGCATCCAGCAGTCCGATGAACGCATCGGCACTTTTGTTCTCACAGTTCATGTGGAACATCACGCCGTCGATCGTCTCGAACACCGCCGGATCCAACTGATCCGCCTGAACACCTAACCGGGAGAACCGGCGCGCCGGGTTAGCGAGATCCTGACCAGCATAGCTGACCCCCGGATTCAGACGCAGGCCGACAGAGGCTTTGCCTTCCACCAGGTGGCGGTGTGCCGCCAGCTGAGATTGCGAGTTGAAGATCATCTTGTCGCAAATGTCAGCCACTTCACGGACGTCATCTTCACTGTAACCCACGCTGTAAGCATGCGTTTCGCCGCCGAAGGTCTCATACCCCAGCTTTACCTCATTCGGGCCGCTGCTGGTGGTACCATCCAAATACGGTTTAATGATGTCAAAGACACCCCAGGTCGAGAAACACTTGAGCGCCAGAACCAGTTTCACGCCCGACAGCTCTTTCAACCGCTTGGCGATTTCCAGATTGGCGATCAGTTTGGCTTCATCAATCATGAAGTAAGGGGTTTTTAATTCGCTTTTTTGCATAGATTCAATCACTTTAATAATCGAACAAAGCCGATGCGCTACACATCGGCTTTCAGTTACATAAAAGGAAAACAAGTCATGCTATCTCTTTAGGCAACACCCGAATGAGATAACCTCACTTCATCCCTTATTTCAGAATGTTGATCACAGGCTGACCGACTTCCAGCTCCTGAACACCCCAGTCCAGACCGATGCCTGGCATGGTTTCCAGGAACGGATCCGGGTCCAGCTGCTCCATGTTGAACACGCCTTTACCGGCCCACTCGCCACGGAAGTACTGCAGTGCAGCGGTGATCGCCGGAACACCCGTGGTGTAAGAAATGGCCTGATGCTCAACATCTTCGTATGCCACTTCGTGGTCCGCGTTGTTGTAAATAAACACACTACGC
The DNA here is from genome assembly GCF_024380015.1 of Photobacterium atrarenae. NCBI lineage: Bacteria > Pseudomonadati > Pseudomonadota > Gammaproteobacteria > Vibrionales > Vibrionaceae > Photobacterium > Photobacterium atrarenae. The sequence goes on along the minus strand of NZ_CP101508.1, from coordinate 1,289,179 downwards.
GCTTTACCGTCCTTCTTACCCTGAACCCAGGTACCGATACAGGTTTTACCTGTATACCCCGGTGCCAGAGACGTTGGATCAGGCAGCAGCGCTTTCAGCACTTTCAGCGGCTCAACCACAGTGCCGTCTTGCAGGGTGACCGGATCCGGGCTCAGCAGGCCGATGTCACGCATGCAGTTGAAGTAGTTCAGGTAACGATCACCGAAACCCATCCAGAACTCGATACGCTTAGCCGGAATGAACTCTTTCATCGAGCGAACTTCATCATGCGCCATGGAGTAAACTTTATGGCTACCGACTTCCGGGAAATCAAACTCCATCATCCGGGTGTGACAAGGGACTTGTTTCCACTCGCCGTTTTCCCAGTAGAAAGAGTCGCCCTGAATTTCCAGCATGTTGGTTTCAGGATCGAAGTTGGTCGCGAATTTCTTGCCGTGATCACCGGCATTCACGTCCATCACATCAATGGTGTCGATTTCATCGAACAGGTGCTTCACGGCGTATGCTGCAAACACGCTCACCACGCCCGGATCGAAACCGGCGCCCAGGATCCCGGTGATCCCCGCTTCCTCGAACTTCTCACGGAAGGCCCACTGCGGATCATAAGCTTCAGGAACTTGCTGACCTTCGCTGCACAGATCAACCGCAACCGACGTATCCAGGTAAGACACTTTCGCCTGGTAACACGCTTCCATGATGGCCACGTTTACCCACGGTGGTCCGGCATTAATCACCAGATCAGGCTGAACTTCTTGAATCAGCGCAACCAGCGCATCCACATCATCAGCGTTGACCGCACGCGCTTCCAGTTTCTTTGAAGGATCCTTCAGGTTGTTCTTTTTCTTGATCGATTCAATGATCTGGTCGCACTTTTTCACTGTGCGGGATGCAATGGTGATATCACCCAATACATCGTTATTCTGGGCCGCTTTATGGGCAATCACCCAACCTACGCCGCCTGCACCAATTTGTAGAATTGCCATAGTTTTCTGTCTTCCGTTATTAATCTAGAGTCTCTCGTACTGCCTGGTCCGAACCACTCAGGCCAGGCAGCCCCCGTAGTCATTATCAATTACTGCACAATTGATTGAGCCAGTTGATTGATATCGTTAAGTAAAGTTTCAAAGTCTGCCATTTCCAGACAAGGGTTCAAAATGGTGAACTTCAACGCAACCCGGCCATCGACCACAGTTTCGCCCAACACTGCAATGCCTTTCACCAGAGCTTCAATGCGCAGCTCTTTGTTGAACTGATCCAGATCCACAGCCGGATTCCCGATATAACGGAACAGGACTGTCGACAGCGCCGGATCAGCCAGCAGCTCAAATTCAGCAGACTGGTTGATCATGTCCGCCACTTGCTGCGTTTGACCCAGCAGGTGATCATACATGGCACCCAATGCATCCGTGCCGACGCACTGCATGGTCATCAGCACTTTCAAGGCATCGAAACGCTTGGTGGTTGCAATCGACTTATCCACCAGATTCGGCAGCAAGTCATCTTCACGGTTCAGGTAATCGGCATGATGCAGCAAATACTTGAAGTTCGCTTTGTCACGCACCAGTACCGCACCACAGCTGATTGGTTGGTAGAACAGCTTGTGGAAATCCACGCTCAACGAGTCTGCACGCTCGATCCCATTCAGGCGCGCCTTATGGCGACTCAGAATCAGGGCTCCACCGTAGGCACCATCGACATGCAACCACAGCTGATGCTGGTCAGCAATGTCAGCCAGACCGGCCAAATCATCAATCGCGCCATGATCCGTGGTTCCTGCGGTGCCCACCAGGGCAAACGGCAGCAGGCCTTCCTGCTTCATGCTCTCCAGGGTTGAAACCAGCGAGGCCAGACGAATAGCACCGTCAGGGTTCGTATCAACACACGTCACCGCATGCTCACCCAAGCCCAGCAGTGAGGCCGACTTCTGTACGGTGAAGTGCGACTTCTTCGAGCACAGAATGCGCAGTTTACCCGCGTACTCCGGCAAACCGTCTTTCTGGATGTTATGGCCGGACAGTTGATCAGCCGCCCAGTCGCGCGCCAACAGCAAGCCCATCAGGTTGCTCTGGGTACCGCCACTGGTGAAGACACCATCGGCACTGGTGCCATAACCGTATACGCCGCTCAACCAGTCCACGACCTTCTGCTCAACAAACGTTGCAGCACTGGCCTGATCCCAGGAATCCATTGATTGGTTCAATGAGCTGATAAAGGCTTCTGCCGCAACCGCCGGGATCAGCGGTGGTGTATGCAGGTGGGCAATACAGCTCGGATGCTGGACCATGATGGAATTCTTGGCAATCAGCTCACCGGTTTGTTCAATCACAGTTTCCAGCGGCAGTTGCTGGCTGTCCAGATCGATGTTGTTGATTAGGTTTTTCAGCATCAGCGGCTCAATGCCGGAGTACGGCGCGTCCGTTGACTCAAACACCTGCTTCAGCACCTGAGTGGTCTGGTTCAGCGCAGTTTCCAGAACATTGGCTCCCCCCTCACCGGTGTGGATGAAGTGAGCACGCCACTTTTCCTGCTCGGAATCGGTGTTGGTTTCCGCAATTGATGCCGGTCCCGCCGTTGCCAGAATCGCGTTATACAGCGCATCCAGGGCAAAATCGAGTTGCTCGTAACTGATGATCAATGGCGGTAGGAAGCGCAGCACCGAGCCCTGACGTCCGCCTTTTTCGATGATCAGACCACGCTCCAGCGCCGCGCGCTGGATATTAACAGTCAGCTCCGGATCCGCCTCCGGCTCACCAAACTTGTTCCGGCTGCCGTCTGCTTTAACAATCTCAACGCCCAGCATCAGGCCTTTACCGCGCACTTCGGCAATACAGCTGGTCTGGCGGGCAATGCGCTCCAGACCTTCGCGCAGGTACTGGCCCGCTTTCGCCGCGTGCTCAACCAGGTTGTCACGACGAATAATTTCCAGCGCCTTGGCGCCAGTCGCCATTGCCAACTGGTTACCGCGGAACGTCCCGGTGTGCTCACCCGGACGCCAGGTATCAATTGATTTATCAAAAATCAGCACCGACATCGGCAGGCCACCACCGACGGCTTTCGACAGGCACAGAATATCCGGGGTGATCCCCGCTTCTTCAAACGCAAAGCGATAACCGGTCTTACCGATGCCGCACTGGATTTCATCAAGGATCAGCAGAATGCCGTGCTCTTTGGTGATCCGGCGCAGTTCCTGCAGCCAGAACGCCGGTGCCGGGATCACCCCACCTTCGCCCTGGACCGGCTCAACAATAATCGCAGCCGGCTTCTGCACACCGCTCTCGTCATCGCTAAGCATACGCTCAATGTAACGGATGCTTTGCTTGGCGCCCTCGTTACCTTTCAGGCCGAACGGACAGCGCAAGGCATACGGGAATGGCAAGAAGTGCACATCAGCCATCAGCCCCTGACGGCGGGCTTTGGTCCCCAGGTTGCCCATCAGTGCCATGGTGCCATTGGTCATCCCGTGATATGCGCCGTGGAATGCTGCCATGGTGTTGCGACCCGTGGTTTGCTTGGCCAGCTTAATCGCGGCCTCTACGGCGTCGGCACCAGACGGGCCACAAAACTGAATACGGGCATTGGCCGCAAAATCGTCCGGCAAGAAATTCATCACTTCTTTGATAAATTTATCCTTGACCGGCGTGGTCATATCCAGTGTCTGATAAGGCAGCCCCTGGTGGAGTTGATCAATGATCGCCTGATTAATTTCCGGGTGGTTATAGCCCAGGGCCAGCGTACCAGCCCCCGCCAGACAATCGAGGAACACCTGGCCCCGGCTGTCTTCCACTAAAACACCGGAGGCTTTCTGAATTGCCAACGGCAGGCGTCTTGGATACGAACGAACTTCTGACTCGTAATGCTCTTGGCTGAGCAAAAGTTCATCCGGGGTTAAGTCGTATAAATCCTGTACATTCGGTACAGTTGAATCTAGCTTGATGCCATCAAAATCAAACACATTACTCATGAGTGCGATCCAAAAATTAATTCCGCTGCCAGCGGTCGACAGAAAACATAGCAATCTGAGCTATACAACAACACAATGGGCTGACATGGCCATCAATTAACCAAAATTCAGATACTTATGTCATAGATCAGAGATATGTTCCCGGTCTGTAAACACAAGGAGACCATCAGCGGTGCGCCGAAAAAGTCACGGGTTTACAGCCAAAAGCTGTTTTGATCAGAGATGGAAAATCAAGGCTCAGTAATAATACTGCAGGTCGGTAAGACGAAGCTGATTTGATTTTTAGATATGAGTGTAATCACTGTTGGGTTCCTTCAATATGCTCCTGCTTACTTCTGGCAGGTTAGCGCTATCAATGCCCTTCTACTGACAGTTGACCTGTCAGTACCTACGACCGCTGTGGTGCAATCAGCCTGAATTCATCACAGCGCATATGTCTCAGAAAGCTATTGTCTGAGATTGCGCAGAACGTAACATAGTGTCGATGGGAATGACAAACATTATTTTTTACTACATTGTTATATTTTTATGACAACCCCATCCTGCGGGTATCAACAAACGGTAATACATTGCTTTCGCCCAATTGTGGTGACTTCCCCTAGGGGAATTCCATTCTCCCGCGTATAATGCAACAATAATAATTATTGTTGCATTAAGTTTATCAATCATGCGAAACACCGATGACTTCCTGATTTTTTACCACCTCATCGAGCAAGGCTCTTTCAGTAAAGCAGCTGAGCATATCGGCCTGACAAAATCCGTTGTCAGTAAACGCATGACCCGGCTCGAAGAAGAGCTCGGGGTCCAACTCCTTTACCGAACGACCCGGAAACTGACGCTCACCGAAGCCGGCGAAGTCTTCTTCAGCCATGCCCGTGAAGTCTATCTCTCAGTGCAAAACGCAGAAGATGCCATGAGCGGTCTGGGAGAGCGCTTGTCCGGGACCATTCGCATTACCGTACCGACGATTTCCGGGGAGCTGATCCTACCCAAGGCAATTGCAGAATTCAGCGAGAAATATCCGGAAATCACGATTCAGATGGATCTGGACAACCGGTTTGTCGATATCGTGGAAGAAGGCTATGATCTGGCCATCCGCACCGGGATGTTGCCTGATTCCAGCTTTATCGCTCGCCGGCTGGTCGAAGCACAATGGGTCATCTGTGGCGCCCCAAGCTATTTTGCGCGCCATAAAGCGCCCAAATCCTACCAGGAGCTGGATAAGCACAACTGTCTGGCCTATTCCTACCAGGAAACCGGGGCAACTGAGTGGTTATTCAAAGGAAAAAGCGGCCCGTTTACCGTCAGAGTCAACGGCAATTTCAGCACCAACAACGCATCCTCCCTGCGTAGCGCTGCCCTGCTTGGTCAGGGGCTGGTGTATGTACCGCGAATTCTGGTGGCCGATGATCTGGCCCGGGGAGAGCTGGTAGAAGTGCTGCGGGATCAGGTCGCCAAACGGCTCGGGATCTACGCCATCTATCCGTATACCCGCCACCAGCCGGCTAAAATCCGTCTGTTTATTGAACACCTGTACCAGTGCTATCAGCAGCACAAGGAGAAGTTCTGAACCACGCTCCCTGTGACCGGGTTCCGGCCACAGGGGGCGTGCTGCTTCATTTGCCGGCAACCGGCTGACTCACCTTATCCACGAGATACAAAATCGAGCGATATTCAATCCCGCTGTGCTCCGACAGGCCGATCTCACAGGTCCGGCTATTGGAATAACCCTCCCGGCAGTCTTCCGGCACCTGTGCCTTGAGCGGCGACAGGGCCGATGCATTAAGCTCGGGTGTCGTAAAGCCTTTATCCCCGGCAAAGCCGCAACACTGAATATCTTCCGGGATCACCACCCGTTTTGCGCAGGCTTCCGTCACTTTTTGCATCACACCCGCCAGGCCCTTGCGCCGGGAAATACAGGTAATATGCAGCATTACCGGCTCATCCTGCGGGGTGATCTCCAGTCGCGGCATGACAAACTCGGCGACAAACTGGAACGGCTCATAAATCGTCAAATCTGATCGCAGCGTATCTTTACTCAGGCTGGCACACGGGCTGGTATCCATCAGTACCGGTAACCTGCCCTGCTCGGATGCCTGCCACAACGCGGCTTCCAGCTGTTTGGCCTTGCTGTGTGCCGTCTCCGGAAAGCCCTTACTCTGATACGGCATGCCGCAGCACTGACTATTCAGGTTGTCCGGGATCACGACCTCGTATCCGGCTTTGGCCAGCAACGATAAGGTGACTTCAAACAGTGGCCTTGCATCCATCGCATCCTTCTCGGTGCCCATATTGCGCGAGGCACAACTCGGGAAGTAGACAATTTTCTCCCGCCCGATGGCGTTGATCTTCAACCCGGATGGTTGGCGCAGCTTCCCTGCGGAGCGCGGCATATGGGGTGTCCACAGTGGCAGCCGGTTTCCGGAGAGCTTGCGGGCCGCTTTGCTCGCCGAGCGCATCGCACTGCCGCCTAGCAAGCCGTGTAAACCATTGGCGGCATTCAGGCCCAGCCGGGTCACTGACGTGACGCCATCAAAATGATCCGCCGTCCAGCGGGCAATGGTCGTTGCCATCGCTGAGTGATTTGCTCGTAACTTACGCATCAAATCACCGGTATTGATATCGACCGGACACCGCTCGGCACACAAGCCGGTCGCCGCACAAGTATCAACCCCCTGGTACTGAAACGCATGCTCAATCTGCGCCAGTCGGGCCGGATCTTCATTACTGCGGCGCAGGCGCTGAATTTCACGATACACGGTATTGCGCTGGCGCGGCGTCAGCGACAGGTTGCGTGACGGACAAACCGGCTCACAAAAGCCGCACTCAATACACTTATCGATCAGCGTATCGGCCGCGGGCATCGCTTTGAGATCTTTGACGTGGGCATCGCTGTCATCATTGAGGATCACCCCCGGGTTTAAGATGCCGGTGCGGTCGAAAATCCGCTTGATTTGTTGCATCAAGGCATAACCTTCACTGCCCCACTCCAGCTCGACAAACGGCGCCATGTTTCGGCCCGTGCCATGCTCAGCTTTCAGTGAGCCCTGATAATCCACCGCCACCAGCTTGGCCACTGCGTCCATAAAAGCGCCATAGCGGGTAATTTCAGCATCGGTATCAAATGCCTGGGTGAACACGAAATGCAGGTTCCCCGCCAAAGCATGACCAAAGATGATCGCCTCATGATATTCATAAGTGGTGAACAGCTCCTGCAACTCACGTACCGCCGGTGCCAGTTGCTCAATCGGAAACGCCACATCTTCAATGATCACTGTCGTACCGGTTTCACGGACCGCCCCGACCGCCGGGAACAGACCTTTGCGAACGCCCCAAAGCTGTGCGCACACTTGCGGATCGCGACTAAACGGCACCGTTTCGATCGGCGCAAAGCCATTGATCAGATTAGTCAGCGCATCCGACTGCTCACTCAGACCCGGATCGTCTTCGGCGTGGATCTCCACCAGTAACGCTGCTGCCTCCGTATTACCTTCCGCGCCCAGGCGGGCGATAAAGTCCGGCATTCCCGGCTTATCCGCGACCGAGGCCAACGCACGGCTGTCCATCAGCTCCACCGCCGCAACCCGGGTCTTGCTCAGCTCACTCACCGCCAGGCAAGTGGTTTCAATATCCGCAAACACAAACAAGCCCGACGCTTTAAAGGCATGATCAACCACGGTGTTATAAGTGATATCAGCAATAAAACCGAGGGTGCCTTCGGAGCCGATCATCAAATGCTGAAGGATCTCGATCGGATCCTGATAATCAACCAATGCGTTCAGGCTATACCCAGTGGTATTTTTCAGGCGGTATTTATGGCGGATTTTCTCTGCCAGTGGCGGATTGTCCAGGCAGCTGCGCGCAAGCGCGGTCAAGTCATCCAGCATCTCGCTGTGACTGCGGCGAAACGCTGCAACACTGGCGTCATCTAAAGTATTTAATACTGTGCCATCGGCCAGCACAATCGTCATCCCCGCCAGTGTCTTGTAGCTGTTCTGGGCGGTCCCGCAGCACATCCCCGAGGCGTTATTCGCCGCAATGCCACCAATTTTACAAGTGTTGATTGACGCGGGATCCGGCCCGATTTTTCGGCCGTACGGGGCCAACAACTTGTTGGCTTCAGCCCCAATCACGCCCGGCTGTAACCAGATCTGCTCGCCGCCGTTTAAGATTTCATGATGGCGCCAGTTCGTGGTCAGGGTGATCAACACCGAATCTGAGAGTGCCTGACCGGACAAACTGGTCCCGGCGGCGCGGAAGGTCACAGCAATATTCAGGGCATAGCACGCCTTCATCGCAAAAACCACTTCCTCCAGGTTGTCCAGTTGCAGGATCAATTTCGGCACTAGGCGGTAAAAACTGGCATCAGTTCCATAGGCCAGCGTCAGCGTCGGATCAGTGATGATCCGCTCGGCATCTATGCGCTCCTGTAACTGCGCAATCAGGGTGTTATAGGGTTGCTGCATGGCGGCTCCGTGTACTTCATCCCGAGGGATTATTTATTATGTTCTGCCTGCCGGGTAGAAAACACACCGAAACTGGCAGTGATTGGAATAGCCGTATTTTATCGGGGGGATATTAGCAAATAAATAAACTCGAATTCACAAACCTGTTGCAAAAAGTTTACCAATCGCTCAAAAGTGGGTCGTCAGCTTCAGAGGGGAGGCTCAAAGCAGGAGAAAAGCTAAATGCCAGATACAAAAAAACCAGCTTGATGCTGGTTTGATTTCCTACCGAATCGATAGGAAATGGAGGCGCGTCCCGGAGTCGAACCGAGGTCCACGGATTTGCAATCCGCTGCATAGCCACTCTGCCAACGCGCCTCTGTAGTGTTACCGTTTCGGGTCGCCCCGTTCGGTATGGCGGCCATTTTACAGATCCACACCAGGCTGTCACGAAAAAAATGAAAAAACACAGCTGTTCGTTTCATTTTTCGCCAAAACTATTAAAACAACGGCTCTATGAGAGAAAAAACGCCAGCAATCATGCAATACCAATCAAAGTAAGTAAGTGATCAGAAATCGTGCCGGAAAAATGTTTGAGAGCAAGGCAGAGTTTTTAGATAAGTAGTTATTCTACAATCAAAAATTCTAACGCAGTTATCGAGCATTTGAACAAGCTAGGATGACCAGTTATTTACTGCAATTGGTATTAATTACTGCGATTGGTATAAATATGTAGCTCACGCCGGCAAACAAAAAGCGGCAACAAATGCCGCTTATAAAACACTTACCGCTCAGTATCCATCGATCACCGGTGGCGATCAGGCATCTTCAGAGTTCAGCAGGTCATCCTTCGCTGCCCGAAGATAGGCATACATCGACCAATAGGTCAGCACCATCGCCACATACAGGGCAACATAACCGACCCAAACCAGCCATTCATTCGGGTGCCAGAGTAACACCATCAAGGCAAACATCTGCGAGCCGGTTTTGACCTTGCCGACCCAGGACACCGCCACGCTCGAGCGCTTGCCCAGCTCAGCCATCCACTCACGCAGCGCAGAGATAATAATTTCCCGGCCAATCATAGTCACGGCAGGAATCGTAACCCAAACCGAATGAAAATGTTCAACGACCAGCACCATCGCCGCTGCGACCATCACCTTGTCTGCCACCGGATCAATGAACGCCCCGAACCGGGTGGTCTGGTTGAGCTTTCGTGCCAGATAGCCATCGAACCAGTCAGTAACACCGGCAATGAAAAAAATCAACGCAGTTGCAAAAGGAGCCCAGCTATACGGCAGATAAAAAGTGACCACAAAGAAAGGAATAAGGAGCAGCCGGATAAAACTGAGGATGTTCGGAATCGTTAAACGCATAATAACTAGTTCTTATGATTAATTTTATTAGGGTGCCGCAAAGCTAGCCGTGCTGCAATGCGTCATAGATTTTTTCTGCCAGCGCACGACTGATACCAGGTACCTTGGCAATTTCTTCTCGACTTGCTCTTTTCAGTTCTTGTAACCCGCCCATATATTTCAACAGTGCCTGGCGACGCTTTGGCCCGATCCCTTCCACATCTTCCAGCACACTGCGCTTTCTCACTTTTGCCCGCTGTGCCCGATGCCCACTAATGGCGTGATTGTGACTTTCATCACGAATATGCTGGATCAAATGCAGCGCCGGCGAGTCCGACGGCATGGTAAATTCTTCGCCTGTCACCAGAAGCAGGGTTTCCAGTCCGGGTTTACGCGTGGTGCCCTTGGCGACCCCGACCAACAGCGCACGTTTCGGCCACTCGCTCATCAGCGGCGCCACTACATCATACGCTCTTGAAAGCTGACCTCTACCCCCGTCAATGAAAATAATGTCGGGGATTTTGTCCGGATCCAACTGTTTATCATATCGCCGGGCCAAAGCTTGTGCCATCGCGGCATAGTCATCCCCGCCGGTAATGCCGGTGATGTTATAGCGGCGATATTCTTGCTTCAGCGGCCCATCCTGGTTGAACACCACACACGATGCCACGGTTTTCTCACCCATGGTATGGCTGATGTCGAAACACTCCATCCGCGCCAGGCTATTGAGCTTAAGCACTTCACGCAGCTCGGTAAAGCGCTGGTGAACCGTCATTTTATGGTTGAGCTTACTGATCAGCGCCGTGCTGGCATTGGTCTGGGCCAACTTGAGGAATCGCGCCCGGCTGCCGCGTGACTGGGTTCGGAGTTCGATTTTTCGACCAGCCAGCTCCGAGAGTGTATTGCCGATCACAGCTTTCTCCTCACCCAGCTCCGCCCCCAGCAAAATCACCGACGGAATCACCCGGCCTTCTGCCTGATTAAGATAAAACTGACTGACAAAACTGGACAAGACTTCAGTGAGCTCAGTGTCAGTCGGCAATTTAGGGAAGTAACTGCGGCTGCCGAGGATTTTGCCCTGGCGAATATAGAGCGCATGAATACAGGCCATGCCCTGCTCGTGGGCAATCCCAATCACGTCCATATCATCGTCGCTGTCCTGGCTGACAAACTGCTGCTCCTGAACCCGCCGCAGCGCCTGGATCTGATCGCGGTAAGTCGCCGCTTTTTCAAACGCCAGTTGCTGACTCGCCAGCTCCATTTTCTCAACCAGTGAAGCGATCACCTGGCGATCTTTCCCCTGGAGGAACAACCGGACGTAGTTCACCTGCTCCTGGTAATCATCATCACTCACCAGCCCTTTGACACACGGGCCCAGACAGCGACCAATCTGATACATCAGACACGGCCGACTACGGTTGGCATACACCGAGTCTTCGCACTGACGAACGGGGAAAATTTTCTGCAGCAGGTGCAGGCTTTCACGCACCGCGCCCGAATCCGGGTACGGGCCGAAATATTCTCCCTTGCGCTTTTTAGCGCCACGGTGGATCGTCAATCGCGGGTGGGTACTGCTGCTGAGGAAAATATAGGGATACGATTTATCATCGCGGAGCAGAACATTATATTTCGGCAGATACAACTTAATGTAGTTGTGCTCTAGGATCAGCGCTTCGGTCTCCGTGTGGGTCACGGTTACATCGACCTTGCAAATCTTCTGGACCAGCGCCCGGGTTTTCTCTCCCGCAACATTGGTCCGAAAATAGCTCGACAGGCGTTTTTTCAGATCTTTGGCTTTGCCGACATAAATGACCTCACCGGACTGGTCGTACATCCGATACACGCCAGGCTGGTGAGTCACTGTTTTCAGGAAGCTTTTCGAATCAAAGCTGTGGGATTCAAGCGGTTCTGACACTACTACAACGTCTCTGTGTCTAACATTCCATGACGAATTGCAAGGTGAGTCAGCTCGACATCACCATTGATATCCAGCTTATTGAACAAGCGATAGCGGTAACTGTTGACCGTTTTCGGACTCAGGTTCAACTGCTCTGAAATCTCAGTCACTTTTTGCCCTTTGGTGATCATCATCATGATCTGCAGCTCACGTTCAGACAAATCCTTAAACGGATTTTCCGCATCCGAAGCAAACTGGCTCAAAGCCATCTGCTGGGCAATTTCAGGCGAGATATACCGTTGGCCACTATTGACCATCCGGATCGCATTGACCATCTCATCCGGACCAGCCCCTTTGGTCAGATAGCCAGCAGCACCGGCTTGCATCACTTTGGTCGGGAACGGATTCTCGGTATGAATGGTTAAAACGATGATTTTGACATCGGGACTAAAGCGGAGAATTTTACGCGTCGCTTCAAGGCCACCGATGCCCGGCATATTCATATCCATCAGCACGATGTCCGCATGCTCCTGGCGGCACCATTTGACGGCTTCTTCACCACTGTCGGCTTCCCCTACCACTTTAATACCACGGACATCTTCAAGAAGACGTCGGATCCCTGTGCGAACCAGTTCGTGATCATCTACAAGGAATACATTAATCAAGCTGTATCTCCAATATGATTTGGCTCTGCACCCAGCCGGAATTGGCAGGATAGCTATTACTGATCTTACCCAATTTTACCTTAACTTGAAATCTGAGCTGCCACTGTTTCTGTGTCTCAGCGCAAAGTTTCTCTGCCAGGCGTCGCTTGACAAAATGGGGATGAAAGCTTTTAAACGCAGATTTGTAAATTGAACAAACTACACAGCAGTATTTACCATATATCTGAAAAAATAAAGTATAAAATTCAATATATCCAATTGGTTATATCTTAGTCAGTAAATCCTGCTGTCACGATTCCCCCGTGCCTCAGCACCGGGCTTGTTGCGAAACGTGCAAACTTCATAGTTTCTCAGCAACTTCGCCACTCAATGAACAAAGCTAGCAAAAAACATCTGTTTCTACTTGATTTATCTTACTTATTTTTCCTGTTCAGCCACGCATAGATGCCTCAAAACTCAGTCAGAAGCCGCATGGCCAACTCCAGTATTTTAGACAACAACGTACATAAAATCACCCACCACATATGCATCATATCTGCTCAGATAGGTACTCAGGCATCTTAAGACGGGATGAAATAGAGAGACACACGTGATTTACACAGTCATCGGCGCCACCCACGCACTGTGACATGAAAGTGCCAAAAAGCCTGGCTTGTGGTGATCAGTCGGCAACGAAGGAAACAAAGCTTATCGCCGAGAAACAAATGATAACTATTCTGATTTGTGTCAGTTTTACTCTCTTCAGCCAAAATCAGGAATAAAATCAATATTTTTTGAGCTTCACTCCCCACAAACCTGACTCAGCACCTATGCTTAACCATAGCAAAAATCATGACAATAAAAGTCACTTAAGGAGGAAGTTCCATGCAAGGTAAACAGCAGATCATCAGTTACCTCAATCAGGTGCTGACCCTCGAGCTCACCTCAATCAATCAGTACTTTCTGCATGCCAGAATGTTTCGCAACTGGGGGTTGGAAGCGCTCAACGACAAAGAATACAAAAAATCAATCAAAGACATGAAGCAGGCCGATGATCTGATTGAGCGAATTCTGTTCCTCGAAGGGCTACCGAACCTGCAGCACCTGGAAAAAATTCGTATCGGCGAAGAAGCCGAAGAAATGTTGCAGTGCGATCTGGTTCTGGAAATGGAGCAGCTGGACTTACTGAGAGAAGCGATCGCATTCTGTGAAACCGAGTCCGACTACGTCAGCCGTGAACTACTGGAAAGTATCCTTGCTTACGAAGAGGACTACGTCGACTGGATAGAAACCCAGCAAGAACTGATCAGCAACATTGGCATTGAAAACTACCTCCAATCTCAGATTTCCTAAGAGGTGATTCGCATGAAAGGTAATAGCAAGATCATCGATACCCTAAATTCGCTGCTCGCTGGCGAGCTGACCGCCATGGACCAGTACTTCATTCACTCTCGTATGTACCAGGACTGGGGGTTAGACAAACTCTATGAACGTATCGACCACGAGTTTGATGACGAGAAAGGCCATGCCGCCCTGCTGATAGAACGTATTCTGTTCCTGGAAGGTACACCGGATTTGACCAAGCGCGCCGACCTGAAAATCGGCAAAGATGTTCCGGAAATGCTCAAAAATGATCTTGAGCTGGAATATGATGTCGACAAAGCCCTCAAGACGGCGATCCAGGTTTGCGAGCAGGAGCAAGACTACCAGTCCCGTGAAATCCTCGAGAAGCTGCTGGCAGATACCGAGGAAGATCATGCCTACTGGCTTGAAAAACAGCTTGGCCTCATTGATAAAATCGGCCTGCCGAATTATCTGCAATCCCAGATGAGCTAATCCCGCGCTTGCTTATATGACAAGTCGCTTTTTGTTATCCGGCCGGCAAATCGTACGGCCGGATAACCGGAAGCGTTTCAGGCTCACCAGCCCACTATTCTGGCTCAAACACAAGTGACGCCTTCACTTACCCGCGAACAGACCTAGAAAGCCACGACCTGGTTTCGCCCGTTATGTTTCGCTGCATACAACGCCTGATCGACCCGATGCAAAATAGAATCAAAACTATCATCACCCACAAAAGCTGCGGTGCCGATACTGATCGTGATACGCTCAACGTCACCCACCGACAGCTGCGTAATTTGAGTCCGTAGTCGCTGGAGCAGCTCGGCACACTCCCCCGCTTCCTGACAAGTCATCAGCAGCAAAAACTCTTCTCCCCCCCAGCGATAGACCCGATCGGTAGCACGAATATTCTCCGTTAACACCTGACCGACAGCGCACAGCACGGCATCCCCGGCTGGGTGGCCGTGGGTATCATTGATCTGCTTGAAAAAATCAATATCGAGTAAAGCGACATGGCACAGTGGCTCCATATCCTGACGGCGCTCTATGCGAGCCTTCAGTTCACTCGCCCCCGCCCGGCGATTGCCCAGCCCGGTCAACGGGTCGGTATAGGCCAGGGACTGTAAAATTTTCGATGCTTTCTTCAGCTCCTGATTCCGCGCATCCAGCTCCTGAGTTCTTCGCTCCACCAAGGTTTCCAGTGAATGGTTAAATTCATCCAACTGTTTTTGTGCCCGCCGGCGCTGATAAATATTCACCATCAGAGCAGAGATAATCCCCAGCAACACCAGCACCACGGCCACAGTCGTGTTTACCAGCGCCATATGCTCTTCATAGTACGAAACCGGTTTACCCACGATTTTGCTGTCCGGTGGCAGCCGATCCAAATCGATTTGGAAATTCTCCAGAACAGGATAATCAAACACTGGGGCATACGCGGCCTTATCCTTGACCGGAATTGTCTCGACCGGTGTTCCATTCAAAATACGAACGGCAATTTTAGTTGCATTTCGGCCATGCTGGTATGGATCATTCATCAGCCCCCCAATCACACAGTTGCCGATCAACAATGTCCCCCACATCCCGTAAATGGGCACTGGGCTATGCTTTGCCAACAACGGCAGATCGTACCGGTAGGAAAAATAAGTGCCTTCATTATCCATATGTATCGCCATCATCAGAATGGCGGTATTTTTTCCAAGCACTTTCACTCGTTCATTTAACTCACGCAGCGTAAAGTCATCCCAGATATCCAGTTGAACCCGGGACTTGGCCGAGTCGGTTTCCCATTGGGCTTTGATCGCCAGCGCCCGGCGGACCATCCTTTGGCCCAACTCGGTCCGATCGCCCAACAAAACAATCCGCTCAACCTCAGGTTGAAGCTGCCGAATCAAGGCTAGGTTGCCCTGAATTTCCATCCCTTCCTGGATTCCGGTGAAGTTCGGTTTGTCCGCCAATGCATCGGGATCAAATACATTCACCCCGCTAAACACGACTGGGGTTCCCGGAAACAGGGTTTCGGCATGTTCCAGCATGAAGTTATAGGCCAGATCATCGCCTGCGATAATAATCTCCGGGGTGTAACGCCGGTATTTATACTTCAGCAAATCCACCAGCAGGCGATGGTATTGCTCATCATCCAAGAAGCGGCGCTCATCCATATACTCCACATGCAGGTCATAATCTGGAATGGTTGCGGAGAACTCATCTTTCACGCCGCGGGTCAGTGCCTCACTCCAGGGATACTGGGAGTCATAAGAGTTGATCAACAGCACGATCGGGTGGGACTGAGCAAACGCAGCCGCCGGCACAAGCCAGAAAAAAACGAGCAAAAACCTTATCCACATTGGGCTTGAACCTTTCGTACGATAAATAGCGGGCAACTCGCCCGGATTATATGAACCCCTCTGATTAAATTCAAACAGCGCAACTTATGCCACAAAGCCATGCCCTTTGCGCATGAAGTGTTATGATTCACATAAAAACATTGTAAAATTAAGTATATAGCAAGTGCTGATCTACCCTGATTTGAAAGCAACTCATGGACTGTATGACGCACCGAAACACAAAATAAAATGTAAGAATTTACGAGGAGATCACGTGATAACGCTATTTCTGGTCAACAGTGCCATTGTTGCTATAACCGTCATTCTTCACTACGCGTTTCTGCGGCAAATGAGTTTGTACATCCCCAAAATCCCAATGCTCCATGGATTCAAGATTCTGATCGGGGTCATGGGGGCCCTGATCGCCCATACCGTTGAGGTCTGGATCTTTGCAATTGCTTACTATCGACTGCATCATTCAGATCACTGGGGCGAACTGACCGGAAACTTCGACAGCAGCCTGCTCGACTGTGTGTACTTCTCCTTTACCACCTATACAACGCTGGGGTTCGGGGATATCGAACCGGTCGGCCATCTTCGATTTTTAACCGGTATTGAATCATTAACCGGCCTGGTTTTAATTACCTGGACAGCGTCCTTCCTTTATTTGGAAATGCAGCGTTATTGGAGCTTGAGCAAAGATCCGAAGAACCACAAATAACCCATCACCTGCTGATAGTCTCTGTATTCATTCTGCACCACGCGCTGATGGCAGTTATTTTTATGTCACCTAAACTTATGAATAAATAATTCAATGAATTGTTCGGTTTCAACGGAGAAACCTTTCTCAATGCCAATGAAAGGAGAAAATGCATGGGACTTACTCGACTTTTTTCTCTGTTACTGGGCCATGGCGCCAAAGAAAAACAAACACAATTAAAATCGAAATTACAGTTTGCAATGTCGCAGAATCATGAACAAATACTCAATGCCCCTCCAGATTCAAACCCTGTAAACACACGCAAAACCAACACTAAGATTGCTCCACCATCGGATGTACCGCCCCCACCATGACCCCGGTACCATCGCAACAACGGACACTTGGAAACATGACTTGGAAGTTTCTCAGGCTGCTCATCGCCGGCGTGTTGCTCATTGCCCCGCCGTTGGTTGGGGTAATGTTTTCCGGCAAGCCGCTTGCCCCCTATCTCACGCTCATGCCTTCAACTCTGTATGTCGAGAAGCCGGCATTTTCATGGCCCGTCTTTGTCATGCTGGCCCTGTTGATTGGCTGTTGCACACTCCCCTTCCTCTACCGGCTTGCGTATCCGCCAGTTGGAAGCATTCCCATGAACCACTCGGCTTGCAAACCTAGTGCTGCATTTCCCAAGTGGGGCTGGCTGGGGCTTATTCTCCTCACCTCAAGTTGGGGACTGGCCTGGGCCGATATTCCCGGCGGACCACCCTGGCAACGTTACACCTTCACGCCGCTTTGGCTCGGTTATATTCTGCTCATCAATGCATGGTGTGAAAAGCAACACGGCAACAGCCTGATCCGCAGCCAACCCGGTCGCTTTGGGTGGTTGTTTCTCGTGAGTGCAGTGTTCTGGTGGTTCTTTGAGTACCTTAACCTGTTTGTTCACAACTGGTATTACATCGGCCCGCCAATCACCCCACTGACCCGTACCCTGACCGCCAGCTTGTCTTTCTCCACCGTCTTACCGGCGGTCATGAGTACCCTCTACTGGCTGGCCGGCTTTCAGCGCTGTCAGCGCGCCTTCACCCGGTACGTGACCTTTCCGGTCCCCCGACCGAAGTTGCTGGCCGGGCTGGCTTTACTGGCCGCCATCGCGTCACTATTTGCGCTCGGGGCCTGGCCAGACAGCTTCTTCCCCTTGGTTTGGGTATCCCCTTTAATTGTGCTGGTTGCGCTGGAAACTCTGGCTGGAAAACCGACCCTGTTCACGGTGATACCGGGCGGCGACTGGCGCCCGTTCGCGCTTCCGGCGCTGGCAGGTCTGCAATGCGGCTTGTTGTGGGAGCTGTGGAATTTCGGCAGCAAAGCACCGTGGATCTACAACATTCCGTATGTCGATCGCTTCTACCTGTTCGAGATGCCTTTATTAGGCTACGCCGGTTATCTGCCGTTCGGACTGGAATGCGCCTTGATTGCATCGATGCTCGGCGTCACTGTCCATGCCACCCAGGTGTGTGACGGGAAGTAAAGATTACCTCGGATTGAAGACGTGCGGGGCGCCGACTCAGCCCCGCAGCAAGCTTTATGCGCCAGATACTTTTTGCAATTAAGCTGAAGCCGTCGCCGGAACGACCTTGAGTGATAGCGTCAGAGTAAACCGAGCAACCGGCGCATCACCATCCTGGCTCGGGCAAGTGGCCACCACCTCCACCGGCTCATTCACCCGCTCGCCGGTCTCACGGCAGCGTTGGAGCATATCCCGGATCAGCGCGCCCTGATGACAACTGAAGATCACATCCTGTTCGGGACGACGCAGAAATTCCCCCTGAACCGATTTAAAGGCCAGCGATAACGTCAGCCCTGAGCGGGCCGCCATTTCCATCGCCAGTAGACCGGCCGCAACATCCGCTCCAATTGCCAGTGCACCAAAGTACATACTTTGCAAGTGATTTTTGGTGTGCTCATTAAGCGGAATCGACAGCGCCAGATGATCGTCGCTGATCGCCAGGATCTCTGGCGAGCAGTAATCAATTAGTTTGACATGTTGCTCAGCGAATTGTTTCAACATTGCATTCGCACCCGCGACTCGGCTGTCCATAGCATCTATCCTTATTCATTGACTGATTAGACCAGTTAAGACAGGCACAGGAAAAATGTCAAACGCTTCACCTTCAAGATGTTATCTCAACCTGAATTCTCAGCCCGGCGGCCAGCGCATCGCCCGCCCCCCCAGCAGGTGGAGGTGAATATGATAGACCGCCTGACCCCCTTGACGATTACAGTTCCAGACCAGTCGATAGCCATCTTCAGCCAGGGAGAGCTCTTTAGCCAGCTTGGTCGCGGTCAGCACCATATGACCAATCAAGGGGCTATGGTTTAACTCCAGTTCATTCGTAGTGGCAATATGCTGGCGCGGGATGATCAGAATATGCGTCGGCGCCTGCGGATTATTATCATAAAAAGCAACCACCTGATCGTCCTCGTAAGCCCGCTTACCTGTAATCGCATTGCTGGCAATTTGACAAAAAATACAGTCCATACCAAATCCTCGCTGCTTAACCCTTTCAACTATAGTTAAAATCAGCGCCCAACCGTTCAAAACAACGACTGTTCTGTGAAACCTTCAGCCGCTGTTTTTCTCACCAGCAAAGCTGGAGCATCACCGCGATAACCACAGCGTTCATCCCCCATGGAGACTACCTGCGTCGCGAGATGGGGCCGGAATCAGTGTCTCTACCCATCTGGACGTGCTGGCCTCAGTATCGGCCGAGATTAATAAACGAGTGGCTAAAAAAAAGCCAGCCGAAACCGGCTGGCTTTGTTCACGATGAACGTGATTTCTGGATCCGTGAAACCGGATCAGTTAAACAAATGACAAGCAACCAAATGCTCAACACCTGCTTCGCCCGTGTTGTGGGTTTCCGGGCGGGTTTGCTTACACTGCTCAGTGGCATGCGGGCAACGGGTCCGGAACGTACAACCGCTCGGTGGTGACAGCGGCGACGGCACGTCCCCTTCCAGCTTCAGCGACTCTTTACTGATCGTTGGATCCGGTACCGGGATCGCCGACAGCAAGGCCTGGGTGTACGGGTGTTTCGGGTTGCGGTACAGCACCTCCGCCGGTGCCTTTTCCACGATCCGCCCCAGGTACATCACACCGACTTCGTCACAGATGTGCTGAACCACGCCCAGATCGTGGGCTATAAACAGAAATGAAATGCCTTTCTTTTCCTGCAATTCAGCAATCAGGTTCAGCACTTGAGCCTGGACCGAGACGTCCAGCGCAGACACCGGCTCATCCGCGACGATAAATTTCGGCTCCAGCACCAGCGCCCGGGCAATCCCGATCCGCTGGCGCTGACCGCCGGAGAACTCATGCGGATAACGGTTGAGCACCTGTGGACGCAGGCCCACAATCGCCATGACTTCAGCAATCTTATCTTCCCGTTCCTGTGGCGTGCCGATCTGGTGCGTATCCAGCGGCTCACGCAGGATTTCATGGATCGTCATCCGTGGGTTCAGCGATGCATACGGGTCCTGGAAGATGATCTGAATATCACGGCGAACCGCTTTCATCTCTTTGGCGCTGAAATGGGCAATATCCTTACCTTCCAGCTTGACCTCGCCGCCACTCGGCTCGTGCAAGCGCAAGACACAGCGACCCAAAGTCGACTTACCACAACCGGATTCACCGACCAGACCTAACGTTTTGCCGCGCTCAATGGTAAAGCTGACATCGTCCACGGCCTTACACAATGTCTGGGTGCCAAAGAAACGGCTACCGGCAGCAAAATGCTTCTTCAGGCCGTTCACTTCTAGTAATACTTCACTCATTGTCCATCTCCATTCGGACGAAAACAGGCGACCCTGTGATGCACGTCCCCGGTCAATTGCGGAATTGCCTGGCGACATTCCGACTGTACCTTGTCGCAGCGATCCGCAAAACGGCAACCTTCCGGCAAGTGCAACAGATCCGGCACCACACCTTTGATGGTCGGCAGACGCGGGATCTTCTTGTCACGAACAACCGGGATCGACTCCAGCAGCCCTTTGGTGTACGGGTGTTTCGGATTGGCGAAGATTTCTTCAACCGGGCCTTCTTCGATGATCTGACCACAGTACATCACGACCACGCGCTGACAGGACTCGGCCACCACACCCAGATCGTGGGTCACCAGGATCACCGCCATGCCCAGTTCTTTTTGCAGCCGCACCATCTCATCCATCACCTGCGCCTGGATGGTCACATCTAGCGCGGTGGTCGGCTCATCGGCCAGCAGCAGTTCCGGACCACAAGACAGCGCCATGGCAATCATCACCCGCTGGCGCATCCCGCCGGACAGCTCATGCGGATACTGATTGATACGTTTTTCCGGTGACGGAATGCCGACTTTATCCAGCATCTCAATCGCCCGATTGCGCGCTTCCGCCTTGCTCACATCGTTGTGCAGACGGATCACGTCGATCATCTGCGTGGAGATTTTCAGTACCGGGTTCAGGGCCGTCATCGGTTCCTGGAAGATCATCGAGATCTCATTGCCCCGGATCTTGCGGTACTCCTTCTCGCCCAGGCCAATCAGCTCACGATCTTTGAACTTGATACTCCCATCGACAATTTTACCCGGCGGCGATGGAACCAGACCCATAATCGACAGCGAGCTAACCGACTTACCACAGCCGGATTCACCGACGATCGCCACCGTCTCGCCCGGCATGACTTTGAAGTTCACGCCGTTAATCGCGCGAACCGTGCCTTTGTCTGTTTTAAATTCGACGGTCAGATTTTCCACTGACAGCAATGGGGTTTGCTCAGACATATTTAAATCTTCCTTGGGTCCAGCGCGTCTTGCAGCGAATCAGAGAACATATTGAATGCCAGGACCAGCACAAACAGCAGGCCGGAGGCAGCGAAGAAGTTACAGAAATGACCGGCGGTGACTTCGCCACTCGCTTCCGAAATCATCAGACCCCAGCTGATACTGTCCTTCACACCCAGTCCAAGGAAGCTCAGAATGACCTCACTCTTGATCGCCGTGATAAACAGCAGCGTCATTTCCACCAGCAGAATGTGCGAGGTATTCGGCAACAGGTGTTTAAAGATCACGCGATAGACCGGAACCCCGAGCGACCGGGCCGCTTCGGTAAATTCCATGTTTTTCAGTTTGATCACTTCACCACGCACCAGACGTGCCGTGCCCATCCAGAAACAGGACATCATAGCGATGTGCATGGCATATGGGTTTTCCGCCAGAGCCACGGCAAACGCCGCGACCATCAGGAAGTACGGGATACAATCGAGGCAATTCATCAGCCACAGAAACAGCTCATCGATAACGGTACCTGAAAAGTACCCGGTGGTCGCCCCCACCAGCGCACCGGTGATCGTGGCGACAATCGCCACGGTCAGGCCCACTTCAAACGCTGTTTTGGTGCTGTAAATCGCCCGCTGGAAAATATCCTGGCCGTTTATATTGGTGCCAAACCAGTACTCTGCCGTCGGCCCCATCTGACCCGGTGCCAGCAGCGCGTCCCAGTCTTGGGCAATCAACCCGAACCAGACCAGTATCGCCACCACAAAGTACAGCAATACCACCGACAGACTGATCATCCCCACCTTATCACGGGTAAATTTATAAAAAGCTTTCGTCCACAGAGACTCTCGTTTGGCCGGTTTGGCCACGCTCGCGCCCTGCTCCATAATTGCTTCCGACATTGCTTGCGTCCTTTATTTTAATGAAATACGCGGATCAACGGCGCGATAGAGCACATCAACCAGGCTCACCACCACGATGAACAACAAGGTTGTCAGCACGATAATCGCTTTCAACACCGGCAGATCACCGGTCGTAATTGCATCATATGCCGTTAGTCCGACACCCGGGATCCCGAAGTAACTTTCCAGCAACAGTGCACCACCCACAATCACAAACGGGATGGAGAACACAATGCGGGTCACAATCGGCACCAAGGCATTTCTCAGGACATGTTTAAAGATGATCGTATTAGCGCTATGGCCAAACGCTTTGGCCGTACGCACATGATCCCGGGTCGTCTCTTCTACAATCACAGCGCGATAGAACCGGGTATTGTAGCCCAGCGCCACGAACACCGAAGATATCGTCGGTACCGTGATGTAGTAGAGATAATCCGGGAGCGAATTCACTTCCCAGCCATAGACTGGGAAGAGATTCAGGCCATAACTGGAGCAAAAAATCAGCTGTGTCGCGATAATGACAATCAGGTAGGAGATACTCATCCCCACCACCGAAGACGACATGATCATCTTGTCCAACCAACTTGAGCGGTGCATCGCTGCAAACAACGCCAGTAGTACCCCAAGCACATTGCCCAGAATAAAGCCGGGCAGCTGCAAAGCGATGGATACCGGAATGGTTTTCGCCAGAATTGACGTCACCTGCTCGCCGGTCGAGTCGGAATAGCCGAAGTCAAATACCAGCACCTCCTTGACGTACTCAAAGTAACGGACAAAGAAAGGCCGGTCATAACCCAGCTGATGCCGGATCTCGTTAATCTCCTCAATCGTCGGGTTCCGGCCCAGCAAGTCATACGTCTTGTCCGGACCAAAATAAACCATCAATACGAAGCTGATCAGGGTCACCCCGAAAAGCAATGGGATGCTGTAAATCAGCTTCCGGAAACAGTGTTTTAAAATCTCCATAATGACCCAGCTACTTATGATTTGATATCAACATACTTCAGATAGTTACCCATCACGTCGCGCTGCGGCCACATGATGGCGTTCTTATGCCACATCCGGATGCGCGTGCGCGAGTAACCACCAATGCCGACACAGTCATCGACAACCATCTGGTTCATCTTCTGATACAGCGCCGTCCGCTCAGGGCTTGGCTGCATCACAGATGCCTGCTCATACAGCTTATTGAACTCTGGGTTGTTGTAGTTCGCACTGTTCGAACCTGGTGAGCGGTTCGGGCCATAGAACAGCTGCAGGGTGTTCTCGGCGTCCGGATAATCCAGGCCCCAGCCCATTGGGATCAGCTGAGTTTTGCTGTTTTTCACGTCACGGTTGAAATCACCGAACGTGGCGAAGGTTTTCTGCTTGATCTTGTTCTTCGGATAACCAATCTTGGTCAGGTTGCCGCGGAACTGCTCAAAGAACTGTTTGTTTCGTGTGCTGGCCGTGCCCGGGTAGTAAATCACCGGCAAGTTTTGCTTGTTCCAGCCATACTCTTTCAGCAGTTTTTTCGCACCAGCCAGATCCTGTGTGATGGAAGAATCATCCATGTTCGGATCGAAGCCATCGGTGCCCGGAACGATAAAGCCAGGGTATGCTTCGCCGATACCCAGGTAGAAGCGGCTGATCCGCTGCGGCCAGTCGAAGGATTTCACGATCGCACAACGCAGGGCTTTGTTCTGCGCATTGGTTTTCGGATCGTCAGAGTAACCAAAGTACTCATCGTCAAAGTTAAAGAAGTTGTACACCAGGCCTGCTTCAGGATTGACACGGAAATTGAACTGCTCGGCATACTCCGGTTTCAGCTTCACCGGGTGCTTGCTGGCCAGTACTTCATCCATTTGCTCATTCTGCAGTGTGGTGTTGACAATCTCACTGCCCTTGCTGAACGAGTTCCAGCGCGCCGAGGCTTGTTTGATCCAGTTCAGTTCTACACGGTCAACAATCGGCAGTTGCTTGCCATCCAGCGATGCAATGCCGGTGAAACCGTGCATTTCTTCGTTATAGCCAGCGCCGGCCAGATCGAAAGTTTCCTGACGGTAGTCCGGGTTTTTCTCCAGCACTGTCTTGGTGCTGTTGTGAGAAACCAGTTTAAACGGACCCGAGCCCACCGGGTGGATCGACAATTCACGACCGTACTTCTCGACGGCTTCAACCGGCACAACACCGGAGTAACCCATCGCCAGGGTGTAGGTCAGCTGCGGGAACGGCTTCACCAGCTTGATTTGAACCGTGTAGCGATCCAGCGCTTTCAGGCCTTCAATTTCTTTGGCATAGTCCGAGCCTGCATCTTTCCAGGCATCCAGACCAACGATCTTGCCAGCCCACAGCCAGGAGCCCTGAGAGCGGTTCTTCACATCAAAGTGACGTTTAATCGAATAGACAAAGTCATCTGCGGTCACTTCACGCCCTTTGCCACCTTCAAACGCCGGATCATCGATGAACTTCACACCTTGTTTGAGTTTGATGGTGTATGTCAAACCGTCTTCGGATACCTGAGGCATATCGACAGCCAGGTTTGGCTTCAGTTCAAACGGAGACTTCAGATATTTGTACTCGTACAGGGTGTCGTAAACAGCTGTCGTGACTGTATTGGCGTAGGTCGTGCCTGATTGCACCGGGTCGAAGGTTGTTGGCGTGCCGTCTTCAGAGAACTTGAACACCTTGATGTCATCAGCCATCGCGAAGCTGGAGACAACCAGTGCTGCCAACGGGAGCATCGTGAACTTTTTCATATAACTTCCTGTTAAATAAATCACATTGTTTGCAGCTACTTCCATGAGTCAGACTCATCAGGCTTGAACCGGGGCCGGTCCAAACCAATATCGACCAATGGGCTACTGTCGGGCGCTGCAACTTCCTGTTTCACCCTAAGCCGCCTCGGTTGCCGTGGTGGCAACCGAGGTTATCCCTGAAATTTATCAAGCGAATACTAAATTAAGCGCACGCGGCTTCATAGAAACTTCAGACATAAATGAGAAATATACCAAATATTTATAAATTACCAATAGGTAATTACAGTGTTTTGTCACAAGGTCTCGTCATTTATTGGACTTATATGCAAGAAACGCATACAAATTCAGATAGAGAAACTATCTATTCAGCCGCTATTCAGAAATGTGACAAGAGTCGACCCCGATATGCGAACACAGATGTACCAGGTGATGAAAAACCCATCACCATAGACTGCGCCGCTATCGCGCCCTTAAATGCATCTCCTGAAACTTGCTCGCTATTTAGCTAGCCGAAGCTGATGGTTCAGGCGCTTTCTTCAACCCATTCAGGGGCCTGCTGCGGTTTCTCCCGTGTCAGCCACCAGCACAGTAATGAAGCAACTGTGACCATGATTACGCCCTGCCAGAAGCTGGTGGTCAGCTCGATATCCAAAATCATTGCCGACAGGAAAGTCGAAAACACCGGCGTAAAGTAAGACAAAGTTGCCAGGAAAATCATGTTGCCGCCAATGATCCCGATATTCCACAACGCATAACCACCGCCCATGGCAAGCGCTACCAGAAGCAGATCAACGCTCACGCCAGCGTTCAATACCATCGGTGGCTCGCTGCTGAAGGCATATTTCACCCACAACGCCAGAGCAGTGGCGATAAAAAACCAAGTAATCGCATTTTTGCCATCCGCCAGCCGCCGAGTAATATTGCAATACACCGCCCAAAGGAAGGCGCCGGTCAGGGCCAAGGTGTAGCTGATCGGATTGGTCTGAACATTGGCCATCAGCTGCGCCGCTGACAATCCCTGATCGCCGCTCACTGTCCAGGCGACACCAACAAATGACAGTGCCAGCGCCGGATAAAGCAGTTTATTGACCGGTTTGTTGCTTACCAGCACTGCCAGCAATACCGTCAGGCAAGGCCAGAGATAGTTGATCACTCCCATCTCCACCGCCTGAACCCTGTCATTGGCCATCCCCAGCGCCAGCGACAGGCAAATTTCATAGCTGACAAACAGAAAGCCGCCTAATAACAGATATTTGGTTGAGAAGCTTTTCAACTTCGGCGCGCCGACAAATAAAACCAGCAACACCGAGCTGACGCTATAGATCATCGCGGCACCGCCAATCGGCCCCAGTTGCTCAGTGACATTGCGGATCAGGCCGACAATCGTACTCCACAGCAAAATAGCGACACAGCCTGCGAGCGTGTATTTATGGTCACCAAACATCTTCAACTCCAAACCTCAGCAATAATCATACAAGTGCATGACTGTGCCTTTTCTGCGGTGGAATTACAATGGGTGGCCCAGTATTCGCAATTCATATTAACGACCAGAAAACCAGATTCAGAAAGCTCAGCCTACCCTTACAAATCCCGCATCAATATTTCGTATTCTTCACTCGCTTCCACAATTGAATTGATCAATTCCCTGGCATCTTTCAGCGACAAATAAACATGCCAGTCTTTCTGTGGCGGTTTTGCATATTCACAACAGACTACACTCGGGATGCTTCCGTGGCGCTCAAAACGTAAATCTTCAAATTCTGCTTCATGAACTTGATTACTTTCAACAAGGTACACCCGGAGAAAACCTCTCGGGTTAATATCAATATGGGCATGGTAATGCATATTTCCCGGAAGCATACATGACAGGCGTTTGGTGTACATAGTCTCTTTTCCGTTTTGACAAATTGAACCAAACACAACCAAAGCATCACCTTAGCTTTAGCCGACAACCAGTAACCACAGCTATAGCGCGGACAATAAAATATGCATCTCACCATTAAGTACCCCGGACATCAACATGACGCATTCAGGCTTCATGTCATCGTCATTCAATGCATGGTACTTCTGGTTGGGGAGATTGTAAGATACCGAAACAAAAACCCCAGCCTGGCAGCTGGGGGTTTCCGCTAACTTAATAGCAGTTATCACTTTTCCAGGTCACTTCCCAAGTCCCATAGATTGGACTTCTCAGGATCGCTTTCCCGACCACCCGATCAACTTTGCCTTCTTTTTTTCCAGACCAGCCATAATCAGCGTATTGGGCGTTCTTTTGAAACATATACAGATCTGAATTGGTATCCAACTCAAAGTTGACGTTACAAGTATCATAAAGTAAATCAGTTTCAACCGAAGCCCACAAAGGCACGACCCCTGTCCCCGTATCATGGAGAAAGAATGAACCGGTGTACTCGGTTTCACAGGCTTCATTGCCGATACATTGCCAGTAATGTTTATGGCTTTTCGATTTCAACTCAAACGTCGGGGTGACACCGGCTGAAGACTCCGGCGCTTTCACCATTTTGAGATCACTGAGCTGAAATGCCAGATCCTGCTCACTTGTGTTTTTCGAGCTAGAACATGCAGCCAGCAACACCAGTACAACCAAAGAACTGTTTTTGACAAACATCACCAACTCCTAACCCATTTGTTCGAGATTATTTGTGTCAGCTATAAGCATAAGAATTAGAACTGGAGCAACTGTCCATTTATTGAGAAAACCATCAAATTAAGCCAATCCTGCATGTCATTTTCAAATAATTGTACTACGTAAAAAGTTTGAAAAATCATAAAGGTAATCAGCGAAGCGCTGCGTTGAAGAGATAACCGTCTTTACCCGGCTTGTTCCGATATGGCCCAACCATTAAATGAGTCAATCGTAATGACGTGATGAGCGAGTAATTGCAGCTTTTTCAGATCTGTTGGCATCCGATAAGTATCAGAAAACAAGTGATAAGCAACAGGATCCTTACTTTTCAGGTACTGGAGACTCTTTTTCGGTCCAAAGAACCACTGGCCCCGCAGTTGAAAATAGATCTCTAACAATTCGAGCTGAAGCCAGCACCGCCGGTACATCCCTTCCACATCTTCCGTTTCGATACGTTTCAGCATTTTCGAAATCCACTCGATGGTGTGCGTGCGATCGGACTCACTTAATCTTTCCGGACCAGCAGCGAGTTTGTTCCGGACTTTGGCAAGGAATTCTTTCCCCAATCCACGTTGATCCACCAGACAATCACCATCGGCAAATCTTAACGTGTCTTTCGAGATGTGTTGCATGGCCTGCGTCGGATAAACCCAGTTATCAAGATAAACGCCCTGGAACAACCGGGCATCTTTCAGTTCCGGGTGATCATCGACAAAACAGGCAATATCGATGTCGCTGGATGCGGTGGCATCTCCCCTGGCCCGCGAGCCATAAAAAATAATCGTATGCGGCTGATATTGCACCTGAAGCGCCCGGACAAGGTCTTCAATCAATGGGTCCTGATGTTTCATGTCATTCCTTTTCTATCGGGGTTTTAATTACCGACTCATCCGTGTCCAACTTCATTCAGTGGGTGCTGCAACGTCAGTATTTAAAAAGACCACCACGTCCTCCCGGCGAGTGAAATGCCGTTTTCGACCGCTGAAATCGATATATAACCGGCGGTGAAACGCCCGCGAATTTTTTGACTGCCGATGGTAATACGCCGATGCCCAAATCAAGAGATCCTGAAAATTCTTTTCAGCCAATCCCTGGTCCAGTTGCTTTGAGCTTTCCGAGCCTCGGCTAAGAAGTGATTGTTCGCAAAGTTCCCAATCCATATCCAAAAACAATAAAGTATCGGCTGAGTCGATGAGCTGTTCGGCAAGCTCACCAAATACCCCTTCCACCACCCAGTGTGTTCTCCGTGATAATCGTGTCAACTCGCCATCAATCACTTCTTGCGGCCGTTTTTGATGAAAGCCACCGGGCTCCCACACAACCGCATCTAAATTCACTTCAGGATACTGCAATTGATGCGACAGACGCGCAGATAACCAGCTCTTTCCCGAGCCGGAG
This sequence comes from Photobacterium atrarenae, assembly GCF_024380015.1. Taxonomy (NCBI): domain Bacteria; kingdom Pseudomonadati; phylum Pseudomonadota; class Gammaproteobacteria; order Vibrionales; family Vibrionaceae; genus Photobacterium; species Photobacterium atrarenae. The sequence goes on along the minus strand of NZ_CP101508.1, from coordinate 1,260,016 downwards.
TTGCCGATGATGAGGATTTTATTCATGTTCTGTTATCGCCTAAGCTGGTACTTCATTCACAAGTCAATGACGCGGTGTGGAAAACCACTGTTCCAAAAATTCAATACACTGTACCACTTTGGCCGGGACAAAATGCCTAGCCGGATATAACGCGTAGAGCGTCAACTGCGGTTTTTTAAAATCAGCTAACACTTCAACTAACGTCCCCTCAGCCAAAGCGCTGCGACAAGCAAAGTCCGGTAAAAAACCAATGCCGAGATCAGCTTTCATTGCTTCTAAGATAAAAAGCACATTATTGACCCGAAGGGAACCGTTAATCGGAATACCGTCTCCTAAAGGCCAAACATTTTTCCCTTTAAAGTAGCTGTATTCAAAACAATTATGTTCCTTTAAATCGTTCGGTTGCTCAATCGATGGATGCCTCTCAAGGTACCGGGGCGAAGCACAGATATGGTAATTGAATGTCGTCAGCGGCCGTCCCACATAGGTCGAGTCAAACGGGCGGCTGGCAGCACGAAAGCCCAGGTCAAACCCTTGCTCGACCAAGTCGACATCTTCATCCCCCAAGTGAATGTCCAGCTCAATGTCAGGAAAAGCACGCATAAAATCGGAGAACATCACTGCAAGATCGGTCAGGCCAAGTGTCATGGGCGCGTTGATCTTCAGTTTGCCGCGCGGCGTTTGCTGGAGGTCTTGGACAAACGTCTCCGCATCTTCCAGTTTGGCGAGGATTTCCCGGGCCCGCTGTAAATACCCTTCTCCCACATGGGTCAGTTGCACGTTGCGGGTGGTCCGGTGTAACAGACGCGCACCCAGCTCATCCTCGAGCCGACTAATCTCCTTACTAATCATCGACTTCGAAGTATTCATTTGTTCAGCAACCCGCGTAAAGCTCCCGAGATCGGCCAGGCGGACAAATAATTCAATCGCACGGAGTTTATTCACTGAATCCACGGCTCCCTGTGTCTGGCGATCCTTTACTGTTTCCACAAAAGAAACATTTGGTTCATATTGTCGCTATATATAAAACACTATCACGCACATACACTTTTCTCCATCGCTTCGCCGCTATTAACTTGAGCGACAAGCATGAACTCAGACGAGAAGCGATCACCACAAACAGCGGTTTGGCTCAACACCGCGGCTTCAACATCCAGAAGGAGAAACACTATGTATCAACTGTATTACTTACCCGGCGCATGTTCTTTGGCAACCCAGGTCGTGCTGCGTGAACTCAAACAACCCGTTCAGCTCATCGACAAGCAAAGTGTTGCCGATTTCCACACCATTAACCCGGTCGGCACCGTTCCGGTTTTGATTGACGGCGAACAAACGCTCCGTGAAGGTGCGGCGGTGATGCTCTATCTGCTCACCAAACACGACAGCCACCTGCTGCCGAGTGATGATCCCAAGGCGTGGCAACAAGCGATTCAGAACATCATGTTTGCCAATGCCACCATGCACCCGGCCTATAGCCGCTTATTCTTTGCAGCAAGCGCTATCGACAACAATGACACCCGCCAGCAAGTATTTGACGCTGCTGCCGCGTCAATCAGCGCACTCTGGCAAGTCGTTGAAATCCAACTGCAGCATCAACCCTTCTTGGGAGGGGAGCGGGTTTCCGCCGCTGACATTATGCTCGCGGTCTATTCACGCTGGGGCGCGAGCTTCCCGGTGACCATCACCATCCCGGAGAAAACTGCGCAGATGATTGAGCGGGTCATCACCATGCCCAGCTTCCAGCAGTCACTTCAAGCTGAGCAACCCAAATCGGCATTGGCTTGAGCAAGGGGATGTCATGAATCATCAGAAACCGTTTCAGCAAGATCTCGACCTGGTTGCATTTGTCGTGAATGACTATTTTACCGGGCTGCATGAAGCCGATATTGCAAAGCTTCAACGTATTTTTCATCCCGACGCCGTTTTGAAAGCGCCGGGGTTACGACGCAGCTTGTCTCAGTGGCTAGATCTCGTGAGCACTCGCGAGATCCCCGCTCAGCAAGACGCTGAGTTCAGCTATCGCGTGCTGGCCATCGATGTCATCAATGACCAAGCTATGGTGAAGGTGTTGTGCCCACTGCTCGGCCGTACCTATATCGACTTTCTGGGATTGTTGAAGGAAGACGGGCAATGGCGCATCGTCAATAAAATGTATGCCGACGCCTAAGTCGACACAGAGGAAATTGTTATGCCTTATATCAATATCAAAGTGACCAAAGAAGGGGTCACCAGCCAGCAAAAGAACGCGCTGATACAAGGTGCCACCTAACTTGTTGTCGATGTTCTTGATAAAGACCCGCAAACCACCTTTGTGGTGATTGATGAAGTGGATACCGACAATTGGGGCATCGGATTTCACCAGGTCACAGCCCTCAGAGAAAGACCGCGCGGCTGATCCATCCCACCGGTTTTCATCGCAGCCAAAATGCTTGATTCATTTTGGCTGCTCAATCACCAACCAAATTTCCCAACCGCTTAAGAGGTGATGGAAAACTAAGCACTTATGTGGTCGCTCTGATTACCTTCCCCCTCAGGGCGTGTTGTTAGGTTTCAGTTTTTGGCAAACCTCTAACTTGTATAAAGCTACTAAATACGTTTTTCCGGGAGACGCCCTTCGGGTTAGATACAAAAGGGATTATCATTCTTGCCTTGGATAATACTTTCACATTCCAAAGTGTATCCCCAATAAACAAAAAAGATATTGAACCGTCTTTCTGAAGGGTTAGGTCTTGTAAATATCCCGTTGAATAAGCACTACCTATATACAAGTAGTCAATTAACTTTGCATTAAGATCAAATAAATATATTCTCAGCGTCTCTTCATTAAGGATGTCATCAGTAACAAAGATAACGTAATTGTTATCATATTTTACGCCATATTCTACTTGCGCGCCTTTGACGAAAGAATTAGCGATTTTGCCTTCAATAGCCAGTAATATCTTCTTAGAGATATATTCGCTTCCTTTCTCAACGTCACGAATTTCTACTTTCTCTTTTGATAACAGTTCCATCTCAACTACCACGCGATACTAACTCCAAATGCGGCTAATATGCCACCTATAAATGCACCCACACTTACACATACAGGCGCTCCCGGACCACAAGCTAAACCTGCAATTGAATAGCCACCGACTCAGTAGACACTAATTAACCTTTCTTCATACCGCTTTTCATATTCTACTGGTGACAACTGATTATTGGAACCGTGTCTGCGTTTGACGTTGTAGAACATCTCGACATATTCGAAGATATCCATCCGCGCTTCTTCCCGAGTGGAATAGATCTTTCGCTTCACTCTTTCTCTTTTCAGTAACTGGAAAAAACTTTCAGCTACCGCATTGTCATGGCAGTTGCCCCGACGGCTCATGCTTGATTCCAGACCGTGCTGCTTTAAGAATTTATCCCAGTCATGACTTGTATACTGGCTTCCTTGATTGGAATGCACGAGTACCTTCTCTGACGGTGAGCGTCGCCATATCGCCATCAGGAGCGCGTCCAACACCAGCTCTTTCGTTATTCTGCTTTTCATCGACCAACCAATCACTCTCCGAGAGAACAGGTCAACGACGACTGCGAGGTATAGCCAACCTTCGTGAGTTTTTATATACGTGATATCGGTCACCCAAGACTGATTTGGAGCAGTCGGGTTGAACTCCCTGGCCAACTTATTCGCAACAACGACATTCTCTGTGCCCACTTTGGGCCTGGGTTTTCGATATCCTCTTTGCGACTGTAAGCCTTCTCGTTTCATCAAGCGGTGAACTTGGTTGATACCGCAACATTCACCTTCATCACGTAAATCACTGTATATTTTTCGATAGCCATAAACGCCACCAGATTCCAGCCAGAACTGCTTGATGAGTCCGAAAAGGTATTTACGCCGTTTCTCCTGTCTGCTATCGGGTTGCTTAAGCCAGGCATAATAACCACTTGGGTGGATGCTAAGGACTTTACACATACGTCGAACAGGCCAAACAGCTTGATTGGCTTTGATAAAGGCGTACCTCAGTCGGACTGGCTTGCGAAGTACACCGCGGCTTTTTTTAATATGTCCCTTTCTTCGGTGACTCTTTGCAGCTCCTTTTTGAGTCGACGAATTTCGGCACTTTCATCGGACTTGGCTTGATATTGGGAGGAATCTGGCCCGTAGCGTTTAATCCACACATAAAGGCTATGCGTGGTAGTCCCTAAACGATTTGCCACATCGGCTACACTATGACCTTTTTCAGTAACCTGTTTGACGGCTTCAACTTTGAATTCTTCTGGGTATCGCTTGCTGCTCATAAGCACCTCTCTGCTAATCATTTTGTCTAACTAAAAGGTGTCTATCAAGTCGGTGGCTATTCAACACGGGCAGTGATCGCCAGTCTTGGCGATAACACTGATCGGCTGAGTTTATGGTGCAAAATCTGGTCGAGCGTCGGGCACGTTTGATGCCTTCTAACGAATGAGGAACCGCAACCGCGTCCTGTCATCAGGATCATGGCATCAGTGCCAATAAACAGACCGAATGTAGAGCGGCAGTCCCAAACCTTGACGCTGTTGTTGACAGCTAGGGGAGTCCATGAAGCCCTGTTAAGGTGAGAAGGCTCATATGTGTTAGTTTTTTGTTTCTAGAGAGTGCTTATTTTCCAAGTCTTTTACCTTATTTTTAAGTTTCTCTAACTTTCGAGAATAAATAAAGAAACCGATTTGAGAACATACTACAGCCACATAGAACAGGTTATCTCTATGTTGAGCTGGAGCATCATTCCACAACCATATAGCGAAGACAGTGACAAGCACATAAGAAATAATATTTGAAATCATTGATGAAGCCCCGAAACCAATCGTACACTTCGATTTTCTAGCTCTGTATTAACTTTTTTTAATTCAGACTTATTAAACGCAACAGCTCCCCAAATGACAAGCATAGCTAAACCACCTCTGCCAAGTTTACCTCTAGCTTTAGATTCCTTGTATAGGTCTTTGAGTCCAAGGCTTGAAGCACCAATACCTACATAACTAGCGAAATTGTCTAAAAAGCTATGAAAATCTTTATCAGACTGTAACTCTTTCTCAGTCATTGACCACATGCCATATTGTGGGTTAACAAAAGTAGTGTCTAACGCTCCTGTTACTAATTTTCCCATTAAGGCTCTGTTCGAAACACTTCGTATCAGTTTCATAGCATCTACTCGTTGCTTCTGACTGAGATGTCTATACAAGATCATGGAACAAATCGCATCTACTTCTACTTTTCCAGCCCCAACAAGTAGTTCGGGTTTAAAATCGATTATTTTAGCTAATATTCTTAATTGTTCTTGCTCATTGCTTGGCAAATTATACGGCAAACTGCTAACTGAAATTACGTTACTCATCACTCATCCATGTATAACTTTAGGGCTTATTTCATGAAAAAAGAATAACATATGCACTCAGTTGTGCATAGGTGACATTATGAAACTAACAGCTTATTGTGCAGCATGCTCGGTTTCACGCAGCTACCGCACTGGCAATTTGACACACTATAGTCACAAAGCATCACCGTATTCAATTGGTTATGTCACCAAAATACCATCATCTAGCTTGAATCGTCCGTGCAAACGAAGCATTGTGATTTAACGAGACCGCATATGCACCCAACATGACATATAAAATCAATAATTATCAATCAGATAGCGTTTTTTATGTTAAACAAAGCAAGCAATTCCTGTCTCGTTAAGTCCCCCGGGATACGCAGAAATTGGCGGTTTTCACTTATAACTGTTGATAAGTACAGCTCAGCGCGTGTTCGCCATTCTGAGCGTTGTAGACCCGCTCGGGTAAGCACATGGGCTGAAAGCCAAGGCAGTCATTCTCGGCTGGTAACCTTATCTCGCTTCGCTCGGCTGAAGGCTCGCCGTACTCGCTTCTCTAGGGGTCGCATCCTATCTATTTCTTTGCCAAGCGACAGATGCAAATAAGCCAGCTGTTAAGCTGACTTATTAAATGTGGCGGAGCGCTCGGGGTATGGAGGGATTTTTCAAATCCCGACACTCAGGCACATCACCTGAATCGAGTAGGAGGAGGCCTCACGGCCTCCGTCCTCTCACACCACCGTACAAGCGTGGGTCGCATACGGCGGTTCCGAATATATTTTCAGTGACTCGTACCCATCTCGCAACGAGTACAGACCCATCTCCTTGAACCATTTCATTGGCATGGCCTGATTGAGCTGGGGCGATAAAGCCAAGTGCCACCACCCTTTATCTGACATCGCCAGCTTCCACGCATTGCGTTCGCTTACACCCTCTTGGCGTAACCATGTCGCTATGCTGTATCTGCGCTTGCGCTGCTTGAGGCGATAGCACCGTAAGCGCCGCCTTATCCATTCATCCAAGCGCTGCATCGCGCTTTTCCGTATGGCAAGCTTGAAATAGTGTTGCCAACCTCTTAGGTATTGAGTGAGTTCGACTAGGACTGTCTTCAACTCTCGCCCTCGATTCCGCTTCGTTATTTGACGCACTCGCTTCTTCATCTGAGTTTGTGCTGTCTTCGAGATATGGATGCTTCCATCTCGTTGAAAGCGATGGCCTAGGTAAGTCCGCTCTGTCACTCTCGTTGCCGCACTTTTCTCACGGTTAACCCTGAGTTTCAGTTTCTGCTCCAAGAACTCCGTGATTGAGGCTTTTACTCGATTGGCGGCTTCCTCACTGTGCACGTAGATTTGGCAGTCGTCTGCATATCGGCAGAACTTATGCCCTCTTCGCTCAAGCTCTTTATCCAACTCATCTAATACGATATTTGATAGCAGCGGAGATAATGGTCCACCCTGTGGCGTCCCTCGTTGCCTCTGCTCAACTAACCCGTTTCGCATTATGCCTGCCTGTAGGTATGACCTGACCAGCTTCAGGACCCGTTTATCTGTGATGTCCTCCGATAGCCTGTGCATCAGTCTATCGTGGTTCACAGTATCGAAGTATTTCGCCAGGTCTATGTCGACTACATAACCCCGCCCCTCCCTGATGTAGTGGCTTGCTGCCACCAATGCATGGTGGGCACTGCGGTTAGGCCTGAACCCATAACTGTTGCTTGAAAACTGAGGTTCGTAGATATCTGTCAGTACTGAGGTAATGGCCTGTTGGACTACCCTATCAAGTACAGTTGGGATACCTAGCTGCCTCACTCCCCCGCTAGGTTTGGGAATTTCTACACCCAGAACGGGTTGCGGTTGGTAGCTCCCGTCCAGAAGGCTCTGGCGGAGCGCTTGCCCATTAGAAGACTGCCGAAGCATCGAGATAGTCGCTGTTATGTCGAGTTTATCAACCCCAGCACATCCCTTGTTCTTCTTCACTCTTCTCAGGGCTTGGTTCAGATTTGTTGAGGAGCAGATCCGCTCCATCAACTGAGTTGAGGTCACCAAGACTCGTCCTCCTGTCTACGCCGATCATGCTTGTCATTCTTCGTGGCCATGAGCGTCACTTGCGGTGTTGCCCAGTAGTACGTAGAGATGTTGTTCATCTTGCTATGACCCCACATGATTGAGTGTCTAGTGACTGCTTCTTGATATATTCAGTTCCGGCCTTCCCTTGGGTTGTACTTCCCCAAGGTACTATGCCTTCTGCTGACTTCTTATTACCCGTCACACAACATCACTGTTGTATTAGTCTCATCCGAGACAGGTCGTAAGATCTCCCGAGGTAAGACGTTGTTCTTTCCCTTGGCTGTGCCTGATTTACCCGTACACACTTCCCGTCGAGGCATTGGGCTGTTCTATATATTGCTAGGTTACCCAAGTTGTACTGGCCTACTATCAGGTTTCTGTTCGTCACACCCAAGTTTTGCCGTTTGCTTCCTTCAGATCCCACCTCACGGTGGGCACCCTTGCATAGGCTAACGGTTCTCGCTCGACTGAGCCCGTAGAGGACTTTCACCTCCTAGAACAACGCCATGCTCGGCGCACAACGAAAAAAGCCCTGTCTGACGACAGGGCTTTTTAATGTGGCGGAGAGATAGGGATTTGAACCCTAGATACGCTATAAACGTATGCCGGTTTTCAAGACCGGTGCTTTCAACCACTCAGCCATCTCTCCGTAAGTGGAGCGCATGATACACAGCCCGGTTCAGACTGTAAATACCTGATTTGACCAAGTGCTCAGTTCTCCGGCATTTCGGGCGTAACCTGGCAGGTTTGCTTCAAATACCATCCGTTACGGACGCTGGGTTTGCAGCTCAGGCATCGACTGTGCTGACTTTTTCGGCTGGCGGATCACCAGATACACGGCCACTGCAGCCAGCAGGAAACCCAACGCGCCATAACTGTCGAAGGATTCGCCAAACATCAGCCAGGCCTGAAATGCGGTCATCGGAGGCACCAGATAGAAAGTCGAGGCAACTTTAGCCGATTCGCCATGTTTAACCATGTACAGCAACAGTAAAATGGCAATTCCCGACAGCACCACCACCAGCCAGACCAGCGCGAAAATAAATTCAGGGGTCCACTGCACCACCCGGCTTTCGGTCAACAGTGCAACCGGCGCGAACAGCAGGCCGGCCGCCACATATTGCCACACGGCCCCGCCAATCAGATCCACACCCTGGCAAAAACGCTTTTGGTACAAGGTACCCAAAGTGATCCCAAGCAGGGCGAACAAGGTAAAGACATACGCCGCTTCCCGGTGGCCTTCCTGTTGCCAGGCCATGTTGCCTTGCAGAACCAGACTGATCCCGATAAAGCCAAGCGCAAGCCCGAACCACTGCATCAGCCGCATTTGGGACTTATAGATCCCGACCATCAACACCGCCGTCAGGATCGGCTGCAACCCGACCAACAGTGAGCAAAGCCCGGCCGGCATGCCTAAGGAAATCGCCTGATAGGTCCCGCCCAGGTAAAATCCGTGGATCAATACGCCGGCAACCATCGAGTGACCCATCGCGCGCCCGGTTGGCAGTCTTGCCCGAAGGACCACGGTCAGGATCAGAAACATCGCCACGTTCGCAAGCATTCGCAGCTCCAGAAAAGTGGCCGGCTCCGCATACGGTAAGCCATACCGGGCACCGATAAATCCGGAGCTCCACAAGATGACAAAAATGAAAGGGATAAAACGCGTCGCCATAACCTGCTTTCCGTGAAATTGATTTGTAAGACATGACTTTAATGAGGTACAAACAATTAAATAGAGACAGATTTAGATATTTTTTAGGGTACAGATGAGTGCAAGGAGCCGGTTTTGACCAAGAAGTACCAGGATGTGATTGATTTGATCAACCAGCGGATCGACAAGCAAAGCTACTTGCCCGGGGATAAACTACCGTCGATTCGCAGCCTCAGCACCCAACTGGGGATCAGCAAAAATACCGTGATCCGCGCCTATCAGCAGCTGGAAGCCAACCAGCGCATTGAAGCGCTTCCCCGCTCCGGCTATGTCATCGCCCAGCCAGCCATCGCCCACGCGGCACAACCCGAGCCCAGCTATGTCGATCTGATGACACTGAGCAAAGACATCATGAGCCTGCCGCCGAGCCGACAGGTTCTCGCTACCGGCTCTGCCCATCCGGATACCAGTTTTCCGGCCATCCGCAGTCTGTATGCCGAAATCGGCCGCCACAGTCGTTATCAAACCCATATTCCCAGCCACTACCAGCTGCCCCCCGGCAATGAAGTGTTGTTACGCCAGCTGGTCTATATCAACCAGGAGCTTGGCATCACCACGTCCGCCCAGGCGTTACTCATCACCCATGGCGCCCAGCAGGCGATCAGTCTCAGCCTGCAGGCGCTGACCCAACCGGGCGATATTGTGCTGGTGGAATCGCCCTGTTACTTCGGTAATCTGCTGTTGCTCGAATCGCTGGGATTACAGGTCATCGAAATTCCGGCCAGCCCGAGCCACGGCATTGATCTGCCGGCTCTGGCTAAGGCGCTCGACAACTGGCCCGTTTCGGCGATCATTCTCAACCCCAGCTTCAACAACCCGACCGGGTACCTGATGTCAGAGCCGGATCGACGTCAGTTGCTGGCGATGACCGGCGAGATCCCCATTATCGAAGACGACGTGTTCGGCGATTTGGCCTACGGCCGTCGACCGCCACCGCTCAAAACGCTGGATACGCAGGATCGGGTGATTTACTGTAACTCGCTGTCCAAAACTCTGGATTCGCGCTTGCGGATCGGCTGGGTGATAGCCGGCAAGTACCAACCGGTGATCGAGAAGCGGCTGATGACCGATAACATGGGCAGCCTGAACCTGATGCAATCCGCCGTCGGTGCGTTTCTCAGCAGCGGCAAATATCGTCAGCACTTACACAAAATTCGCCGCAGCTACGCCCGCAAACAACGCCAGTTTACCCGGATACTTTGTGAGTCGCTCGACCAATATGCCTGGCTGCAAGGGCGATATCTGATCAGCCAGCCCGAAGGCGGATTTTTATGCTGGCTCACCCTGCCCGAGCACGCGGACAGTGAAATACTCTATCGGCAGGCACTGGCGCGGGATATCAGCATTCTGCCCGGCACCATGTTCAGCACCCAACCGCATTATCAGCATTGCATTCGCCTGAGTTTCGCCACGTTTACGGAAACGCCACACTGGCTGAATGGACTTCGTAGCCTGGCCGATATCATTGCGACACACCTCAAGCCCGAGGCTTCCCTGCATTGATCTTCAGCCTAAAGCGCGCCAAGCTCAACCCATGGTATCTGACCCAAAGGAAGGACCCCGATGAAAACAAACCGGATGCGTACTTGGTTATTGAGTTCGATAGCTCCCTGGCGCCGTTCACGCGCCTCGGCTCTGCGCGGCAGCAAAGCGAACGCCATTGTCTGCTTCATCCTGCTCCTGATCCCGCTGCAGGGCTTTGCGGCCCCAATCCTGCGTGGCGTCAGTGAAGGCCAGCACTGGGAGATCACCAAAATCACAGACGGCCTGGGTTCGCCCTGGGGCATGACCTGGATCGCACCAGAACAGTTAATCATCACCCAGCGCCCCGGAACCGCGCTCAAACTCGACCTCAACACCGGAAAACAAGCCCGGATCAGCGGGCTGCCCAAAGTCGCCTACCGGGGTCAGGGCGGCCTGTTGGATGTCGCGATCAGCCCGGATTCACTTTTGATCGGCAACCAACTGATCGGCAGTGAACCCTGGCTGTATTTTACCTACAGTAAACCGACCCAAGATGGCGCCGTCACCACCCTGGCCAGAGCCCGCCTGACGCAAAACAATCTCACCAACTGGCAAGATCTGCTGGTGACCACTTCAGCCACCGGTACCAGCCGTCACTTCGGCAGCCGGATTGCCTTTGATCAGCAAGGGCATGTGTTTTTTTCGGTCGGAGATCGCGGAGAGCGACCCAATGGCCAGGATCTCACGACCCATGCCGGCAGTATCATAAGGCTGAACCTGGACGGCTCGGTGCCCGGCAGCAACCCGTTTGTCAATCAAACGACGGCGCGCCCGGAGATCTGGAGTTACGGCCACCGAAATCCGCAGGGGATGGCCTACGATCCGGCGCACCAGCGCCTGTGGTCTATCGAGCACGGGCCGCGCGGCGGCGATGAAATCAATCTGATTCTGAAGGGACGAAATTACGGCTGGCCGGTGACCTCGCATGGTAAAGAGTACTGGGGGCCACTGGATGTGGGTGAAGCTGAGGAAAAGCCCGGTATTGAGTCGCCACGCACCGTTTATGTACCGTCAATTGCGCCGGGTAGTTTGCTGCTCTACACCGGCGAAGCATTTCCGAAATGGCGTGGAAATCTGTTTGCCGGCGCGCTGAAACTCCAGCACCTCAACCGGATTTCGGTGAGTGATGATGGGAAAACCCGGGAGGTCGAGCGTTTGGTCGGTGCGTTGAATGAGCGCATCAGGGCCCTGCTGCAAAGCCCGGAAGGTTGGATCTATTTTGCCACCGATAGCGGCAACCTGTATCGCCTGGCGCCTGCCAAATAGCCCCGACGTATCATTGGTTGTTTTCGGCTTCCAAACAACAAGGCCCTCTGACCGGTTTGGTCAGAGGGCCTTGATGAATAACGGGCTGACAGCGTAATTACTGGTGTGTCCCGCGACGCAGGGCATCAATCCGTTTTTCCAGCGGCGGGTGAGACATGAACAGCTCTGACAGCGATTTCTTACCGTTGATCCCGAAAGCCATCATCGAACCTTCCAGTTGCGATTCGTGACTCACTTTCAGGCGCTCCAGCGCTGCAATCATCTTATCGCGGCCAACCAGCTTCGCAGAACCGGCATCCGCCCGGAATTCACGATGACGGCTGAACCACATGGTCAGGATACTCGCCAGGAACCCGAACAGGATTTCCAGGATGGTCGAGACCACGAAATAAGCCAGGAAGCTACCGCCTTCACCCTCGCCCTCTTCATCATTCACCCCGCTGATTGCCCCGGCAATCAAACGAGAGATAAAGATCACAAAGGTATTCACCACCCCTTGCATCAGGGTCATGGTGATCATGTCACCATTGGCAATGTGGCTGACCTCGTGCGCCAGAACGGCTTCTGCCTCGTCACGAGTCATGCTGTGCAGCAACCCCGTAGACACCGCAACTAGCGAGTCATCCCGCTTGGCGCCGGTGGCAAAAGCGTTGATATCGGCCGAGTCGTAGATTGCAACCGTCGGCATACCAATCCCCGCTTGCTGCGCCTGGCGGGATACGGTTTCCATCAACCAGTGCTCCGTTTCATTACGCGGATGCTCAATCACCATCCCGCCGACCGAACGTAAAGCCATCGACTTTGACAAGAACAGTGAAATCAACGATCCACCAAACCCGAACAGCGCCGCCATCACCAGCAAGCCATTCAGACTCCCCGGCTGCAGGCCGGTAAAGGCATACACTAAGTTCAGGACAACACTGAAGACCAGCATCACGGCAAGGTTTGTTGCCAGGAACAATGCAATTCGCTTCATATTTTTAATTATCTCCAATCAATCAGAAAGAGCTGTTGTTCAGCGATATAAGGGAACACCTTACAGGAATATTAATAGTATGGTCGTTCAAAGTAATTACAAGGGAAAGGAGGAAATTGTTACGTTTCGTAAGGATAGGTTCATCAGCAGCCCCACCTTCTCGGGGGCAGTCGAAAACCTGACGCGTACACCCGAAATCCCTGACATCCCGTGACTGGCGTCAAACAAGCACAGGTTTAGACTTTAGTCTTATTGAAAGGCAAGGCGCGTTCTACTATCGTCTCAAGCATACAACTTTAAATTACATATACCGTTGTCAAATTTCATGGAGGAATGATGGCCGATAACCAGAACTACCAGGTTGCGATTGATATCCTGCGCTGTCACCTGGGGATGACCACAGACGAAGCTCACCGTGAACTAGGGATCGACGCAGCCAGCAAGGCTTCTCTGTCAGATGCCCATGACGCTTTACTGGGGCTGACGCAAGAAGGTTAATCACCACCTAAGGCTCCCAAATATCCCTATCGAATGAATGAGCGCCCTTACTTTTGTAAGGGCGTTTTTATTTCACTCTGATGACAGCCCTCCCACTCACCGCTACTCTTATTGTGACCAACGTCACCATTTCAGTACAGGTCGCATTCAGCTTCTCCTTAGCATAATAACCACAATTATTTGTCATACGAACTGCTCCTAAACGACTTGGATGTCCACCGGGCAAATACAATGGTGCATACTATGCAATCTACTCTGATTCGTTCAAAACACTCTCAGCGCCGAGCAATCATCGTCAAGCCAATGAACCCAATGGTTCTGCCGGGTGCGCTGTTTTTTACCCTGGCGCTTTTATTGGCAGCATCGGCAGCGGTGATCCACCTGGAAGTAGTGAATATCAGCGGCAACGCCGGTGAAAATTCACTGATTGAATACCTCCAGGAAGCCTACCTGTTCTTGACCGGTAGCCTGTTCGCAGCAGTGGCAATTCGCCGACCAAGTCAGCGCGGGTTTGCTGTGTTGGCCAGCGCCTTTTTCTACATGCTGATGATCCGCGAACTCGACGGCCTGTTTGATCTGATCAGCCACGGCTTCTGGAAATATCCGGCATGGTTGTTAGCGACCAGTGCTATCATCTACGGGGTCCGGCATAAAGCCGTCACGACACAGCCATTGATCGACTATACCCAACACCGTAGTTTTGGCCTGATGCTGGCCGGGATGGGGACGCTGCTGGTTTTTGCCCGCTTGTTCGGCATGGGCGATTTATGGCAAGCCCTGATGCAGGATGCCTACATACGTCCGGTGAAAAACCTGGCCGAAGAAGGCACCGAGCTGCTGGCCTACACCCTGATTGCTTTTGCAGCAGCCTGGTACTGTCTGCCGACCCTGCTCAAGAAATCTCGCTAAAGCTACTCTTTGGCTGGGATGGCAACAAATTATACTAATACTAACCCCGCTCAGGACAGGGGACGGGACACACCATAGTAAAAAGCCCTGCAGCTACCTGCAGGGCTTTTTATGACTCAACTTTGGTGGCGATTGAACTTGCCATACTCTGACGAACTTCAGGCCTCGACAGCCAGCCCAAGTGGCGTTAAATCGATATAGTCTGCCAGGTTCCGCTTTTTGATCCCCGGCATATAAGGAATTTCACCCAGCTTTTTCCCGGGGAGTTTCTGCTCCAGCATCTGGATAATTTCTGCGTAGTGCTCTGTGCCCGGATTAATCCGGTTGGCAACCCAGCCTACAACTTCCAGGCCGTCGTGCTCAATCGCTTCTGCCGTCAGCATTGCATGGCTCAGGCAGCCCAGCTTCACACCGACCACCAACACCACAGGCAACTTTTCCTGTTTCACCCAGCTCGACAAGCAATCTTCATGACTGACGGGGACGCGCCAGCCACCAGCTCCCTCGACTAGCACCATGTCCGCCTTCTGTTGAAGCTCAGCCAGCCCTTGAGACAACACGCCGAAGTCAATTGTCCGTTGCTCCAGCTCAGCAGCCAGGTGGGGAGAGATGGGCTCTTCAAAAGCGTACGGATTGACTTCATCATAGGTCAAAGGCACCACAGACGCTTCCTGCAGATACAGCGCATCTGAGTTACGGACGCCCGCTTCAGTGATCTTGCTTCCTGAAGCGACCGGTTTAAAACCGGCGATTTGAATATTTGCCTTGCCGGCTGCATGTAAAATCGCACGGGAAGCGACCGTCTTGCCGACATCGGTATCCGTTCCGGCAACAAAAAAAGCCTTAATCATTTGTAATTACTCCAAAGCAGACTTGGTAAGTCGCCGGCAACTGTCCGCGACTGTCACGAAACGCATCATAAGCACGTTCGACGGCACGGATGGTTTGACGCCCGGCAAGCCCTGATTTTCGGGCCTGATGTAGATGGGTCGCGCCGATCCCTTTGAGATCTTTCATCAGCTCAACAGCCGTCTGGTAATGCATAGTGATTGGTGAAAAGTCTAGGAGATCCGCTGACCCCCCAACTTGCGCCAGCGCAAGGTTTATCTCCTTTTGCGACAGAAACCGGTTCACATGTTGACGTGAATCAACCTCTTCCCAAGCCGCCGCCAGCTCATGAAGCGAGCCGTCAACCAGGGTAGTAAAAGCTATCAACCCACCCGGCCTGACCACCCGTTTCAGCTCTTTGAGCGGCGTTGCCAGATCGTCACACCATTGCAGGGCCATGCTGCTGAATGCAAGATCAAACTGGTTATCGTCCAGTGGCAATGCTTCCGCATCGGCTTCCAGATACGTCGCCCGTTCGCCGCAGCGCTGTCCGGCCTTCACCAGCATCTGAACCGACAGATCGGCCGCACACACCTGATAACCACGGCAAAGAAGCTGCTCGGTGAAATACCCGGTGCCGCATCCCAAATCCAGGGCTCGGCTTCCGGCTTGACAGAGCGCCGGGAGTTGTTCAAGCAGACGATGGCCCACCAAGCGCTGAAAGGCCGCGGCCTGATCGTAATGATCCGCAGCACGGCCAAATGCCTCAGCAATCGCCCGTTTGTCGTGGGGCTGTGGCGGGGCTCCAATCTGGACCGGAGTCGATGTTTGAGTGACTGCATTCATTTCATTCGCCATGAATCACCTCGTTCATACTGTGTGCCAGTTTTTTTACGTCAGCCTGGCTATGGGCAGCCGTCAATGTGATCCGCAGCCGCGCGCTATTTGCCGGCACGGTCGGCGGTCGGATCGCGCTCACCCAGATCCCCCGCTCTCGCAACGCGGTCGATACCGCAACAGCCTGCTCACTGCCGCCGATGATCAACGGCTTGATTGGGGTCGGTGTCGATTGCAGCGCAATTGCCGGATCAACAAGTTCACTGAGCAGCGCGCTCAGCTCCGCCAGCTTGTCCCGCCGCCACTGATCCCGGCGGATCAAACGGCAAGCCGTGCTCAGGGCATGTGCCTGGGCCGGTGGCATCGCAGTGGAGTAAATAAAATGCCGGGCAAATTGCACCAAATATTCAGCGGTGCCGTGATCACATAAAATCGCCGCCCCCTGAAGCCCGAATGCCTTACCAAACGTCACCACCAAAATATCCGGCCGGATCCCGGCGAAATCGCAGCTGCCACGGCCTTCTTCCCCCAAGACGCCGCAACCATGGGCATCATCGACGGCCAGCCAGCTTTGGTGCGCCCGCGTCAGGGTGTGGATCTCAGCCAGCGGGGCAAGGTCCCCGTCCATGCTGAACACCCCTTCGGTCACGACCAGCCGGTCACCGGCTGCTGCATCTGAACGCTTCAGCAGACGCTGCAAGACCTGCATATCGTTATGGGGAAAACGGCGCATTGTCGCCGGAGACAGGCTACCGGCTTCCATCAGCGAGGCATGGTTGAGTTTATCCTGCAGAAGAAAATCGTCGGCCTGGAGTAAGGAAAACAGCAGCGCTTGATTGGCGCTGAAGCCACTGCTGAACAGCAGCGCGCGATCGAAACCCAGCCAGTCGGCCAGCAGGGCTTCGAGTTCCTGGTGCGGGGTCTGAAAGCCCGTCACCAGCGGTGAGGCCCCGCTGCCGGCACCATATTGCGACAGCCCTTCCTGCCAAGCTGAAATCAACTCCGGATCCTGGGCCAGCCCCAGATAGTCATTGCTGGAAAAATTGATCATGGCGCCATCCGGCCCCATGGTCTGTAACGCAGTGCGGGTAAGGCAGGTCCGCTGACGATACAGGCCCTGATCTTGACGTTCGCCCAGAGCCTGATCAATACGTTGCTTAAAGCGAGGCATCATAGAACAGATCATCTTTCCCCGGACGAGCTGCCACGCGCTGTGCCACCTGGCCGAGAAGCTCCTGCTCCTGAACTTCATCCGGCTTGGCTGCCTGCTCCTGGCGGTTAATCCCCAGTTTGGCAAACAGCTGCATGTCCTTGTCTTCACCCGGGTTCGGGGTTGTCAGCAATTTACAGCCGTAGAACACGGAGTTGGCCCCGGCCATGAAGCACAGTGCTTGCATCTGCTCGTTCATATCTTCACGGCCGGCCGATAGGCGAACGGCCGATAGCGGCATGATGATACGCGCCACCGCAATGATGCGCACGAAATCAAACGGATCCACATCATCGACATCTTCAAGCGGCGTGCCTTTAACTTTGACCAGCATGTTGATTGGCACACTTTCCGGATGAACCGGCAGGTTCGCCAGCTCGACCAGCAATGCGGCACGGTCACGGTCACTTTCCCCCATCCCGATAATCCCGCCCGAGCAGATTTTCATCCCGGCATCACGCACATGGCCCAGGGTATCGAGACGATCCTGATAAGTCCGGGTGGTAATGATATTGCCGTAATACTCCGGCGAGGTGTCGAGGTTATGGTTGTAATAATCCAGACCAGCATCGGCCAGCTCATTGGCCTGATCGCCCGTGATCATCCCCAGCGTCATACAGGTTTCCAGCCCCATGGATTTGACCCCACGCACCATATCCAACAGATACGGCATATCGCGTTCTTTCGGGTTTTTCCAGGCGGCGCCCATACAAAAACGAGTCGCGCCGGATGCTTTGGCTTTCCCGGCAGCGTCTAACACACGTTCTACTTCCAGCAGACGCTCACGATCAACATCAGTGCGGTAGTGCGCGCTTTGCGGGCAGTACTTACAGTCTTCCGGGCACGCGCCGGTCTTAATGGACAGCAGGGTGCTGACCTGAACTTTGTTCGGCTCGTGATACTGACGGTGCACTTGCTGTGCTTCAAACACCAGATCCATAAACGGCTTGTCGAATAGCGCTTGTACTTCCTCGACTGTCCAATCGTGACGTACTTCCACGTGTAATCACCTCTCAGGTTAAGACAATTCGGCACCAGTAACTTTCAATAGGGCCAGAGACCGAACAGCAAATTGTTTTATTCTATTTCTTCGTGAATCAGCCGATTAAACCGCGATTCAGATAAGGGTTTATGCTTGGCTAGTCTACTGTTACCTAGTAGACTGTCAACCACAAACGAGAACCCGGGTTTACAACTGTGCGAAAAACAAACAACTCAATTGATCTGGTATTTGACCAGCAGCATGTCTGGCATCCCTACACCTCAACGCTCAACCCGCTGCCTTGCTATCCGGTAGAAAGCGCCAGCGGCGTCCTACTGAAACTGGAAGATGGCCGGGAGCTGGTCGACGGCATGTCTTCCTGGTGGGCGGCGATCCACGGCTACAATCATCCGCAACTCAACAACGCCGCCAAAGCGCAAATCGACCAGATGTCCCATGTAATGTTCGGCGGGATCACCCACCAGCCGGCCGTTGAGTTGTGCCGCAAACTGGTCGAGATGACCCCCGAGCCGTTGCAGCAGGTCTTTCTGGCCGATTCAGGCTCGGTTGCGGTGGAAGTTGCACTGAAAATGGCGCTGCAATATTGGCATGCCAGAGGCGAGCAGCGGCCTAAGTTCCTCACCCTACGTCATGGCTACCACGGTGATACATTTGCTGCGATGTCGGTGACCGATCCGGACAACTCGATGCACGGGCTATACAAAGGGTTTCTGCCTGAGCATATTTTTGCCAAGTCGCCAACCACCCGGTTTGGCGAGGACTGGCAAGAAGACGACATCCGGGATTTTGCTGCGCAGCTAGATACCCATCACCAGGAGGTTGCAGCGGTCATTCTTGAGCCGATTGTCCAGGGGGCCGGCGGAATGCGGATCTATCACCCAACCTACCTCCAGCGGGTTCGCGAGCTGTGCGATGAGTATGGCGTGCTGCTGATCGCTGATGAGATTGCGACCGGATTTGGCCGCACCGGGAAACTGTTTGCCTGCGAGCATGCCGGGATCAGCCCGGATATCCTATGTGTCGGCAAAGCCCTGACCGGCGGCTACATGACCCTGTCAGCAACCCTGACCACTAAGCACGTCGCCGATACTGTCTGCAGCGGCGCTGCCGGCTGTTTCATGCACGGGCCCACCTTTATGGGCAATCCACTGGCCTGTGCCGTGGCAAATGCCAGCTTAACCCTACTGCAAACCGGTGAGTGGCAACAACAGGTTGAAAGCATTGAAAAACAGCTGGCGGAAACTTTACCTGAAATTGGCAAGCTTAAAACCGTGAAAGATGTCCGCTGGCTCGGTGCCATCGGCGTTGTAGAGCTGCATGAACCGGTCGACCTGGCTGAAATTCAGCAGCGTTTTGTCGACCAAGGTGTCTGGATTCGCCCTTTTGGCACACTTGTCTACATCATGCCGCCATTTATCATTAATCAACAGGAACTTAGCCGTCTTACTTCCGCAATTTTGATAACTCTTGGCTAGTATCGAAAAGCAGACAGATTCCCAATCCTGTCTGCTTATACTATGGCTAACGTCACAATCAAAATAATACGTCAGTAAAGGCTAATACTATGCAGCTACCCCTTTTTCCGTTACAGCTTTACTTATTGCCGGGTGGGATCAGCAAACTGAGAATTTTTGAGCCCCGCTACATTCGCCTGGTCAAACTGGCGATGGCATCCGGCGAAGGCTTTGGTCTCTGTATGAAAGATGGCGACGCTTTATGCCATTTTGGCACCCGAACTATCATCACCGATTTTGAGCGCCTCTCCGACGGCCTACTCGGAATCACGGTCCAGGCGGTTGAAAAGTTCGTGATCAATGATCACTGGCAGGAGGATGACGGACTCCGCTTTGGCGATATCTCGCCCATCAAAAACTGGTCGCCGGTGACGGTGAAGTTTGCCGATCGGGGGATAGCCCACAGTCTGCAGGCGCTGTTTGAAGAGTACCCGGAACACGCAACCAACTACCCGGAGCCCGACTTCAATGACACCACCTGGGTGTGTCAGCGCTGGTTGGAACTCCTACCGCTGGAGACCAATCAGAAACAGTGGTTCATGAGCCGCAATGACCACCGCGCCGCACTCTCGTTTCTCCACAACATCATCGATGAGCAACTGAAAGAAGAATAATTACCTGAGCAACTTGCTCTCAATCTCTGTCTGCCGGACGTGCTGATTACACATAGACAGTGGTTGAGGTGAACCCAGCAGACTTATCCAGAGTACAGGCTCCAACCACAATACAAACCACCACAATCAAGACTATCCGCGTCCATCGCGATTCAGCCGCGCATCGACATGTCTCCGGTACCAGCGAGAAACCCGCGGCCGGATCCCCGGCAAACTGACTAACCAGGCCAGGGGTTTGAGCCACCAGATCAGCGAAAATAACAGAATATAAGCATCCAGCTCACGCCGAACGACACCACGCTGATCTTCAACGTGTAGCTCGCGCAATGCCCGTGCCGGATCAATACCGCGCGCTTCCAATTGCGCTTCCTGATCCGTAATATCGAACCAGTGTACTCGCGCGGTGTCCCGTCCGAGCCAGCGCTCATAACGCGCCCGGTCTTTCACGCACCCTTCACAGGCACCATCATAAAATACGATCAACCTGGGTTTATTCATGCATCTCCTCCGGTGCCAAATTTGATGTTTTTTCCCTCTTACAGTGTAGGTAAAGCGTCACAATATCCAGCAATAAAGCGCCAAACCTGTCGTAAAATTACAACATTTAGAGCCAAAACAAATAATAACTATTCCCAATTAAGAAAATTCAACCCAAAACCCGTTAAAAAAACACCAAAATCATTAATGAACAATCGAAAATTTATTGTTTCCAAATCTAAACCAATAAGCCTGAGTGACAGGTGGGGTTACTTATAAGCCATTGATTTAAATCAATGTTGATACCCGTATTTTTTTAACATTCGGAGAATTGTCACAAACCCATCATTTGTCATACATTTAACAATTTAAAAACTAATAGCCACACAGATTTTCCCTCCTAGAATACTCCCCCCACAATGTGGCCGGGTCGTTTGGAAACCACCCGCAACTGACAATTAGAAAAATAACGTCAAATCACGACAAGAACACAAACCTATATAGAGTGGGATAATTCATGTTAAACCTTGCAATATCTGTCGTACCGATCTTGCTCCTCATCTGGATGATGACCAAGCGCAACTCGCTACCGTCACATATCGCACTGCCGGTCACCGCGTTGATTATCGGCTTGCTGCAACTCTTTTACTTTGGGACAGATGCCACCCTGCTTTCTGCCAACATGATTTCCGGCATGCTGTCTGCGATCACCCCTATCTCTATTATTGCCGGTGCCATCCTGCTTAACCGCGTCATCGCCCTGTCCGGTGCCGAAGATGTGATCCGCCAGTGGCTGGAAGGGATCAGCCGTAACCAGGTCGCGCAGCTGATGATCATCGGTTGGGCATTTGCCTTTATGATTGAAGGTGCCTCGGGCTTCGGGACGCCAGCAGCCATTGCCGCCCCAATTCTGGTCGGCCTCGGCTTCAATCCCCTGAAAGTCGCGATTCTGGCGCTGGTGATGAACTCAGTCCCGGTTTCTTTCGGCGCCGTCGGCACCCCGACCTGGTTTGGCCTCGCCGGCCTGGGCCTGGATGAAACCGCCCTGCTGGAAACCGGTCGCCAGTCTGCCCTGCTTCATGCCATTGCCGCTTTCATTATTCCGATCATCGCGCTGAAATTTGTGGTCAGCTGGCAAGCCATTCGCCGTAACCTGCTGTTCATCCAATTGAGCATCGTATCCTGTACTCTGCCTTACTGGCTGTTCGCACAGTGGAACTATGAGTTCCCGGCTCTGGTTGGCGGAGCAATCGGCCTGTCGCTGTCAATCCTACTGGCCCGCATGAATGTTGGCCTGGAAACACAGGAACCAAGCACGCATGCCAAACCGGAAAAAATACCGTTCGGGACTGTACTCAAAGCTATGAGCCCGACTCTGATGCTGATTGGGATCCTGATCGTGACCCGCATTCAGCAGCTGGGTATCAAAGGGATGCTGAACGACAGTACTCAGATGTTTAATTTCAACCTGGGTTTTGCCGACCTGAGTGTGAGCCAGGCGCTGATCTTCAAACTCAGCAACATTCTGGGTACCGACACCAGCTGGGCCTATAAGACTCTGTATGTTCCAGCGCTGATCCCATTTCTGTTGGTGGTGCTGATCTCCATTCCAGTGCTGGGCATGAGTGGCCAACTGGCCAAGCAGGCGTTCACAGAAACGGCCAGCCGGATCAAAATCCCGTTCATCGCCCTGGTCGGTGCCCTGATCATGGTGAAGTTTATGATGGTCGGTGATGAGAGTTCACCCATCATGACCACAGGCCAAGCTTTTGCTGATCTGATGGGTGCCAACTGGCAGTGGGTTGCTTCCTACCTGGGTGCGCTGGGCGCGTTCTTCTCCGGCTCTGCGACGGTCTCGAACCTGACGTTCGGCGGGATCCAACAGACCATTGCCCACACAGTCGGTCTGCCGGAAACAACAATTCTGGCCCTGCAATCGGTCGGCGCATCGATGGGGAACATGGTATGTATCAATAACATCATCGCTGTTTCAACCATTTTGGGGATTGCCAACAAAGAAGGCTACATCATCAAGCGTACCGTGGTCCCTATGGTGATCTACGGGGTGATTGTCGGCCTGGTCAGTGCCTTTATCTAAGCACGACTGAGCAATCCCGATGCCGGCGGAAATTTACCGCCGGTCACTGAAGATATAATAAAAAGATAACCACGGTTCAACCGTCACTGGAGCGATATCATGAAGGTAAACTTTTTTGCCACCTGTCTGTGCGACACAGTCAAAGCCGAAGTTGCCAAAAAGACTGTCGAGCTGCTGGAACAGCTTGGCTGCGAAATCATCTTTCCTGAAAAACAAGGATGTTGCGGTCAGCCTTCATTGAATAGTGGCTACATTGAAGGCAGCAAACCGGCAATGAAAAATATGATTATGGCGTTTGAGGAGAATGATCACCTGATCGTCACCCCGGCCGGCTCATGTGCCGCCTCGATCAAACGCTACCCGGAATACCTGGCCGATGAGCCGGAGTGGGCAGCCCGAGCACAGAAACTGGCCGATCGCCTGTACGAACTGACCCAGTTTATCGTCAACATCCTGGGTGTCGACAACGTTGGTGCCCGCCTCGAAGGTCGCGCCGTCTATCACCCGTCCTGCAGCCTAATCCGTAAGCTGGGCGTGCGTGAAGAGCCGCTGCGCCTGCTGGCCAATGTTGACGGGCTGGAAATGGTGCCAATCAAAAACCAGGAAACCTGCTGTGGCTTCGGCGGGACCTTCTCGGTCAAAATGTCCGAAATTTCCGGTGAGATGGTGAAAGAGAAAGTTCACCACATCAGCACGGTTGAACCAGACTACCTGATCGGCGCCGATATCAGTTGCCTGATCAACATTGGTGGCCGCATGACCCGCGAAGGTCGCCCGATCAAAGTGATGCACATTGTCGATGTGCTGATGAGCCGTTAAGAGGGGCGTTGTTATGTCGATGAAAACCAGTCAGGTCAACTTTCAGGAACGTATTGACGTTCAGATGAAAGACGAATTCATGCGCAAATCGGTCGCCAACGCTCAAGAGCGTATGTTTACCAACCGCGCGATTGCTGCCGAAAAGCTTGGCAACTGGGAAGAGTGGCGTGAGATGGGGATGGACATCCGCAACCATGTACTGGAAAACCTGGATTACTACTTACAGCAACTGAGCGACAACGTTCAGAAGAACGGCGGCCACGTCTTCTTCGCCAAAACGGCCGAAGAAGCCACCAAATATGTCGAAGGCATTATCCAGCAGAAAAATGCCAAAAAAGTCGTCAAGTCCAAGTCGATGGTCACTGAAGAGATCGGCCTGAACCAGATCATTGAGCGCAATGACTGCGAAGTGGTAGAAACCGATCTCGGTGAATACATTCTCCAGGTTGATGACTGCGATCCACCGTCACATATCGTGGTTCCAGCCCTGCACAAAAACCGGATGCAAATCCGCGATGTGTTCAAAGACAAAATCGGCTATGACGGCTCCGACGATCCGGAAGAGCTGACCCGCTATGTCCGGAACTACATCCGCCATGATTTCCTCGAGGCTGATATCGGCATCACCGGCTGTAACTTCGCCGTCGCCGAATCCGGCACCGTGACCCTGGTGACCAACGAAGGCAACGCCCGCCTGTCGACCAGCCTGCCGAAAACCCATATTGCGGTGATGGGCATGGAACGGATGGTTCCAACCTTTGAAGAGCTGGATATCATGGTCAGCCTACTGTGTCGCAGCGCCGTCGGCCTGCCGCTGACCGGCTATGTCACGGCCCTGACCGGCCCGCGCGAAGATGAGCATTGCGATGGCCCGGAAGAGTTCCACCTGGTCATTGTCGATAACGGCCGCTCCGAGATCCTCGGTTCTGAGTTCCGCGACATTCTGCGCTGTATTCGTTGTGCTGCCTGCGTCAACACCTGTCCGGCATACCGTCATATCGGCGGCCAATCTTACGGCTCGATCTATTCCGGTCCGATTGGCGCCGTTCTGTCGCCGCTGCTGGGCGATTATGACGACTTTAAAGAGCTACCGTACGCCTGTAGTTTGTGCCGCGCGTGTCATGACGTGTGTCCGGTGAAGATCCCGCTCTCTGATCTGCTGCTCAAACACCGCGAGAAGATGGCAGAGTCCGATCAGACGCCGCTGCTCGAGCGTGCAGCCGTGGGTGCCTTCAACTTTATCAATGCCCGCCCACTGCTGTGGAGCAGCACGGTGAAAGTCGGTGCCACGGTCACCAGCGGCCTGATCCGCAACGGCAAGCTGCCGGTGAACATCGGCCTGAAAGCCTGGACCGAGTCACGCGATCTACCGCAGGGCGATGGTGAATCGTTCCGCAGCTGGTTCAAAAAACGCAAGCAGGGTAAAGGGGAATAAGATGGCGAATCACACTGAAAAGACCGCACCAGCCGCTGACCAACCGCGTATTTATAACCGCGACAGCTTTCTGGACAACATTGCTAAGCAGCTGGGCCGTGAGCGCCGCACCACGCCGGTCGAGCGCCCTGCCCTGAAATACCGCTGCCACCATGACGTGATGGCCGACAAAAGCCAGGATGAGCTGAAAGACGTGCTGATCGAGTATACGCAGACTGCACTGGGTTCACAGGCGATCACTACAACCCAGGCCGAGCTGGCACAAACCCTGAAATCAGTTTGCCTGGATTACTGCCGCACTGAAGCCAGCGAAGCCGGTGACGCTGCGCAGTACGCCGGAGAAACCATCCTTTCCGCAGATCCGCGTCTGCTGGCACTGGTCAACCCGGCGGTTCTGGCCGAAGACGGCCACCAGATCCATATCTGGGATCAGGCGGCGGGATACGAGCCGAACATCGCGGTTGCCGAGCGCGCCAAAGTCGGGGTGGTCTTTGCCGAACAGGCGCTGGCAGAGTCCGGCACTATGGTGCTCTACAGCAATCCGAAACAAGGTCGAGCCGTCAGCCTGCTGCCGGAAGCCTCGGTTTTTGTCGTGCCGAAAAGCACGCTGGTTGCCCGTTTGACTCAGGCCACTGCTGCACTGCATGAGAAAGCCAGGAATGGGGAGCGCATGCCATCGTGCGTGAACTTCATCTCCGGTCCGAGTTCGACCGCCGATATCGAACTGATTAAGGTCGTCGGGGTTCACGGCCCGGTTTACGCGACCTACATTATTATCGACGATATGTAACCGATTTAGCTCCCGGTTCACTCCAATGAAAGATGCGCCCGATGGCGCATCTTTTGTATTTCTGCCGCCTTGTTATTTATAATGCATTCAGTATTGATAAATGACGATTCCCATGCCGCAAATTGACGATCTCGTCCTGTTTACCCAAGTCATCGAGCACGGCTCATTCAGCAAAGTTGCCGAACTGAACAACATCACCAAATCCGTGGTCAGCAAGCGGGTGAGTAAGCTCGAATCCGAGCTGGGCGTCCAGCTGATCTACCGCACCACCCGTAAGCTCACCCTGACCGAGCCGGGTGAAGTGCTGTATCACCGAGCCAAAGATATTCGCCAGGTGGCCCATTCGGCGTTTGATGCCGTCACCGGCTACAGCGAAGCCCTGTCGGGCCATATCCGAATGTCGGTCCCGACCATCTCCGGTGAAATGCTGCTGGCCGAAGCTGTTTCTGATTTCTGCACCAAACATCCGGGCATGACGGTGGAAATGTCGCTGGACAATGAATTTGTCGATTTGCTGTCGGAAAATATCGATCTGGTGATCCGTACCGGTTACCTGGAAGACTCCAGCCTGATCGCCCGGCATATCTTCAACTCGCGCTGGCAGATCTGCGCCTCACCAGGCTATATCGAAAAGCACGGCATGCCGATGACCCCGAAAGCCCTGCAGCATCACAACTGCTTCGGCTACAACAAGCAGAGCACCGGCGCATTTGACTGGTTGTTTACCCGCAACGGCGAGATTTACACCGTCAAAGTGGCCGGAAATTTCGCCTCCGACAATGCCGCTGCCCTGCGCAAGGCCGCACTGGCGGGCAATGGCCTGGCCTATTTGCCCACTTGTTTAATCTACGATGATTTGCAGCAAGGCAAGCTGGTGACAGTATTGCCCGAGCACACCGGCAAAGTGGTGGGGATCTATGCCGTCTACCCATACACCCGCAAACCGGCCAAACGGATCCAGGCGCTGATCGAACACATTCGTGAGCGTTACCTCGCCATTCAGGAGCGGTTCTGAGTCCGGCTCTGGATCGATTGCCGCAAGGTGTGCTTCAAAAGAAACGCGGATAGACGGCTATCTTCGATACGAGATAACCTGAATGATTCACGCTGGCCCCCCAAATTATGAGCGTTAGGCACGCTCTTCAAGTTTCCAGGGCGGATTGAGTCGATTTTCCCCTGCCCAATAAAGCTTGATGATATTTCCCGATGGATCCTTTAAAGAGGCCTCTCGCCAGAGATAGGGTTGATCGGTCGGCTCTTGGGTAAATTGGAGCCCTTTTGATTTCAAGTCATCGACGAGCTCATCAAGTTGTTGGTGTTCAAAGTAAACGACACCTCGACATTCGACCCCTTGCTTTTCCGTGTCTAAATATACTGAAAATGTCGACTCCCCTTCAGGGCAAGAAAACCGAGCATAATGCTCGTCAGCAACGATTTGGACCAAGCCGAGTGTTTTATAGAACTCGACGGCCAAATCAATATCATGCACCGCTAACGTGATTTGATTCATATTCATAAGCTATCCTTGCCGCTATTTCTCTCTGTAATACCTAATGAATGACATCGACTTCCCCTGAATCAGGCTTTGCCACACTGGGTCAGTCTGATTCCGAAAGCGCCGCCCCCCTGTTACACCAATCGATGGCATTGCTTTAGCCAGATAGCGTTTCAGTATCCGCGGTGAGTTCACAAAAACAAAGTGTTGACCACAAATGAGTAATGCCACATGCCTTACACACAGCAAAAGGCGCATCAACCAATGCGCCTTTGCTTCTTTCCAAGATGTCATTAATAGGTCACTTGGACCCCACGCTCTACCAGGGCATCCAGATAAGTCTTGGTTGGTTCTGATAGCGGGTTCAGTGTAGCAGTCACACTGACCAGCTTAGGATTTTGATCCAGGTTGATATCTGTCAGCTGATTACTCGATACCTGAAGCCATGAAAGCATGCGTTGCTGTGACACATCAATCGTCGCGAGCTGATTCCCCTCCAGATTCACCGTGGTCAACTTCGGGTTATGCTGCAAATCAATAGTCAATAGGTTATTACTACCGGCACTGAGGTATTCAAGGTTGGCGTTCTGACTTAAATCCAGACTATCCAATGAATGTCCGCTGATAATTAAATCCTTGAGCAACACATTCTGCGACAGGTTAATTGCTGTCAGCCCCGACAGCGGATAGTTCAACGTATCGGCATGAAGGAAGATCGACTCCAACTTCGGGTTTTGGCCAACATCAATGGCATTCAAAGGGTTCGCCGAAATCGCCAGCGTCTTCAACAATGAGTTTTGGCTCAGATCAATGTCTGTTATCTGATTGTCTCGCAGCAGCAGCCACTCCAGCTGACGGTTCTGTGACAAATCAATCGTCGTGAGTTGATTATCAGCCAACAATAGATCTTTCAGTGCTGTACTTTTCGAAACATCAATTTCAGTCAGTGCATTACTGCTGGCGCTGACACGGGTCAGTTTGGGATTCGCCGACAGATCAAGCGTAGTGATCTGATTCGTATCGAGAGTGACATCTTCTAGTTGCAGATTGAACTTCAGCGACACCGTGGTCAGCTTGTTATCTGTAAGATCCAACTCTTTCAGCTTGGTGTTGGCACTGAGATCAATGCTCTCAAGTTGATTACCGCTCATTCCCAGGCTTTCAAGCTGCGGGTTGCCTGTCAGATCAATCGTCGCAATTGTATTTGCATTCGCATCCAAATCTAAATGAGTCAACTTCGCATTATGCGTCACATCCAGAGCCGACAAACGGTTATTCACCGCCCCGATAGATAACAGATCAGGGTTTTGGGACACATCGAGTGAAGTCAGCAAATTATTGTCAACAGTAATCCCCGCTAACTTCGTATTCCGGCTTAAATCCAAACTACTAAGCAAGTTCCCCGACAACGTCAGCCATTCGAGCTCAGTCAGGGTTGACAGGTCAATTTGCTCAATTGCATTATCCCTGAGCTCCAACGCATGTAAGTTAGGAAAGTACTGCAAGCTTGACACATCCGTGAGTCCCTTCTCTTCACAAAAAAGCACCTTCAGCTCATGGGCATAGGTCACACCAGCATCCAGCACGCACTGTTTTAATCCGGGGTCTGAAAATGTCATTTCGCTGATTTTAGGACCTTGTGCCGACTTTCCATCCCCTGAGCTACCACCACAGCCGACCAAAGACAACAGTGTCACCATGGCCGCGAGCGTTTTCAACTTCATGTTCAACTCCTTACTGATCGAAAACGCGGCTAAGATATGCTTGTTCCACCTCTACGGGCACACTTATTTTTCGATAATCAGAAGCGATTCAGGAGCAAAATAGGATTTTCCGACACAATTCAAAGGATGGCATTCATTATTGAGTGAAACCGCCCAGTTTTGACCCATTTATCTTTAATGTTCAAGCACTCTGAATGCGACCCCAAGGCGGCGTAACGATCAAAAAACCGGACTTTCGCCCGGTTTGGTTCATCGCATTCCTTGATGCCGATTGTCAGTTCAATTCGTTGTTCTGCTAACCTTCAATCAATTTCATCAGCAGGTGGCCATCATACATTGCCTGCTTGACCAACGCCGCGCCGGGCATGGTTGCCTGGGTATAGAAACAACTCTGCTCGATGGTCAGATGCTGGTTGTAAATCGGCAGGGACTGGGTGCGGACACACTCCATAATCGCCGGATACAGCACACTTTTGGCCCGGTTTAATTCGCTGCCGATCAGAATCTTATCCGGATTAAACAAGTTCACCATAATCGCAATGGCCTGGCCCAGGTTATGCCCTAACTCAACCATCACCTGACGTGCCAGGGTATCGCCTTCGACCGCCGCGTCACAGATTTTTTCGATGGTCAGCACCTGGCCATGCAAGGTCGACAGATGCCCTTCCCGCAGCCGCTGCTCGACTTTTTCAATCACCGCACTCAGGCTGGCTTCCGTTTCCAGACAACCGTGGTTACCGCAGAAGCAGCGTTTGCCGTATGGTTTGATCTGAATGTGGCCCAGTTCCCCGATATTACCGGTCTGCCCCAGTAGGACATTATTATCCACCACAATCCCGGCGCCGACCCCGTGATGGACTGAAATCAGAATCGAATTGGCCACATCGCGCGAGTTACCGAATAGCTTTTCCGCCAGTGCCCAGGAGCGCGTATCGTTGCCGATAAATACAGGCAAGCCGGTCGCTTCATGAATGGCCGGCCCCAACGCCAGATTATGAACATCGTAATGGGGCATCTGCAGCACAATCCCCTGCTTGGTATTGACCAAACCCGGCAGGGAGACAGCAATGGCCGTGATCCGATCCAATTCACTGACATGGCGCGCAAAAAAGCTGTTGATTTCATCGAGCAGGATCTTCAGCACAGCATCCTGGTGCAGCACTTCAATGTCCTGACGTTCTTCGACCAGGATATCACCACCAAGCTCATGCAACGCTATGGTCAGGTAGCCCCGGCCCAGCCGGATCGACAAAAACTGCCATCCCTCGTTAGCAGGCAACAGCCCAATGGCCGGGCGGCCCCGCGACGTTGACTCCTGGTATTGAGTTTCTTTAATCAGGTGTGCATCAATCAGTTCGCGGGTAATTTTAGTGATACTTGCAGGTGCAAGCTGACTGCGTTTTGACAGCTCAATTCGGGAGATTGGCCCG
The DNA here is from genome assembly GCF_024380015.1 of Photobacterium atrarenae. Lineage (NCBI taxonomy): Bacteria > Pseudomonadati > Pseudomonadota > Gammaproteobacteria > Vibrionales > Vibrionaceae > Photobacterium > Photobacterium atrarenae. The sequence goes on along the minus strand of NZ_CP101508.1, from coordinate 1,229,453 downwards.
TACAGATCGATAAGCTTGTAGACGCTGCCGGCATTGTTTCTCTTAATATGGTCGATATGACCAGGCTGAGCGACATACATGCCAATACTCCGAACAAAATAGCAATAAAAAACGTGGTGATTAATTTTTTTACTTTGCGAAGTAATTGTGAAGCCGCTTGTGTCCAGGACGTGATACTCATCACGATGAATGCCCGACAGCCGTCAATTCTGTGTCCTGAGCCACTTTTCACTCGCATCACCTCGTAGTTATTTTACAAATAAAATCACCCTAACAGAGACAAGCGTCGTCAGTTTTGGGATAATGCTCTGCTGCTCAAAAGAGCACCATACTGACAGATTCGATTCGCCACGAGGTTAGCGGTGTATAAAATTAACGAAGTCTTTGAAACCATTCAGGGTGAAGGTGTATTTACCGGCGTACCAGCCATATTCGTCCGGTTGCAAGTGTGTCCGGTCGGCTGTGCCTGGTGTGATACCAAACAGACCTGGAGCGCTGATCCGGAGGATTTCACAAGTTTGGATCAGGTCATGGCCAAGACTTCAGACTCCCCGCTATGGACCAACCTCGATGCTCAAGGCGTGGTAAATTTACTTCAAGAAGAAGGATATACTGCCCGTCACGTGGTGATCACCGGCGGGGAGCCTTGTATCTACGACCTGGTCCCGCTGACCGAAGCACTCGAACAGGTTGGTTTCCGGTGCCAGATCGAAACCAGCGGTACCTCACAAGTGCAGGCCACGGACAATACCTGGGTCACGGTGTCTCCGAAGATCAACATGAAAGCCAAGCTGCCGGTCCTTCCTTCGGCCCTGATGCGCGCTGATGAAATCAAACATCCGGTTGGCACTGAAAAAGACATCGAACAGCTCGACCAACTCCTGACCGGTATTTCGCTCAAGCCCGACGTCAGCATCGCGCTGCAACCGATCAGCCAGAAACCGCGCGCCACCGCGCTGTGTATCGAGACCTGTGTCAAACGCAACTGGCGTCTTTCGATCCAGACCCATAAGTACCTGGCGATTGCCTGAATTGCTGCGCCGGTTGCACCCTGTCGCAACCGGCTTCATTTCAACCTTCCGCCGAAAGCCGTATACCTTCTGCCCTCACGAGTCGTCACCATTCTTACAACTTAGATCCCTGCTCAATCTGCAAGACTCTGCCGCAGCTTTAACAACCGCCGCAGGGGTGCAACCTATACTCAGCCCAAAACATAAGAAAAGCGTGTTTGGGGAAATGATTATGCGTGCTTATCTCGGATGCTGCCTGATCGCAGCAGGTAGTTTATTGCTTGCCGCCTGTGGCGGCGGCGGCGGTGATAGTGAGCCGGCCACTGAATCTGAAACAGTGCCGGTCTCCACCAAATTTACCATCACCGTTGATACCCCGCCGGCCTTAACCACGGCGCACACCAATGGCCATACCGGATTGATTGCCAGAGCCTACGCCGACGCGCAGGCAAATCTGGCCCAGGCCAACTTTGCTGCAGTCTGGCTGGACAAAAAAGGCAAAGTGCTGGAGCAAATTGAAATCACCGACTGGCAAGAGCAAAGCAATGGGACCTACGATATATCCGTCGGCACCCGCACCCGGATTAACGCGGTGATGCTGATTGACCTATCGAGCAACCCGGATATCCCCATCGCCCCCGGCGAACCAATTCCCAACCATGTGTATCTGGCCCCGCTGACCGAAGAGCGGCTGACCGTGAGCCTGAAAACAACCCTCGCCTACCATGCCCTGATCGAGCGGGTGATCCAGGATGAAAGCTGGGGGATCTTCGAAGCACTCTATGATGAGCCGGTCCGCAGCCGAGTCTTTTTCTTTCAGGAAGACCTGAACCGGATCGCCGATGATCTCGAAGCCACCCTACTGCCCAAAGTCGGGCTGCAAGGGATGAAGCTGAGTGATTTACTGTCGCTGTCGATCGTCAAGACCATGACCCAGGGCCGCATGGAGCGTTTTGTGACTGAACAAGCTGCAGCACAAGCCAATATCCAGGCGATCCTGAACGATGGCTACTGGGAAGTCAGTACGTTCAACGATAACAGTGGCAGCGGGATCCTGACTGAGCAGATGACATACAATGACGAGAACACCACGACCGGAGAAACCACCATCCGCGAATTACGCTGGGATAAAAACGGCGCCGAGGATATCGCCCTGAGCGAAGTCTTTACTTACCTCAGCGGCTCCACGGAATTTACCAATGAGGACATCACCCGCCAGATCCTGACCAGCGAGGGCTGGGTCGGCCTGTTCGATTATCTCAAGGTTGAGCTGGCGACCGATAAAACCCTGCTACTGACCGATGCCGCGCTGTCTCGTGACGACAAAGTCGGGATCACCATGGATGCCAAGGTCTATTCGCTGGCCGAGAAGAAAATGCATGATTTTCTCTCCAGCGAGCACAATCACCACATCACCCGCTACATCAAGGCTGATGAAACGTTCAGTGAAGGCGCATTCGGGTTCTACTTTACCTGGCGTCCGGAAAGCGAAACCTACCTGTTATGTGATAACCGCAACGGCAACACCGACTGTCAGGTGGCCCCTTTCGGCTCGCCCAACAGCCCCTATACCGAGCTCAACGGGGTGCTGACCGAACTGGCTGATGCGGCGATCTCAATCAACGGGATCAACGGCTTTGCCATCGCCGACAACGTGGTGGTCGAGCTCATCAACGACAACGGCTTCACCGCCCGCTATTGGGTCAACATCGCAGCCAATAACTGGAGCATCCAGGAAAACAGCGTCTGGGCACCGACGACCGTCGCCGGTAAATCCATGATCCGGTTTGATGTCCCCAGCGTGATCCGGCAGTTGGCTGATCAATACAAGTTCGAACATGAAAACCTGTTTCTGGTTGAAGATCGCAGCTTCGTCCATATCGGTGAAACCTTGCTGGAAAACCAGCCGTTCAATTACAGCGGGTTCGATAACAATGCCAAACAACAGATTTTTGCTGCCGCCAGCCGCGACAACCTGCCGGCTTTTGGCGTCTGTAACTTCGGCAATGGCGTGGGGGCCAACCCTGACCTGTACCTCAATGCAGTTACTGAGTGTGGTGGCGATGAGCGCTTTACCCAGCAGACCATCAACGATTTAATCGACCAGCACTTAGTGCAGATCGACGAAGAGGGCGTCATTTCAACCACGATTTTGCGCAGCAATAACAGCTGGGAGCACTATATCCATGGCTTGAACCAGGGCGGCAGTCGCAGCTGGTCCCTGACCGAGCAGGGCTATCTCAAACTGATCCCCGATACTGCTAACCCGGATGAGTTTGAATACTGGGCGCTCACCAGCGTCGACTACAACCGCAGTTTGCTGGCGGTAAAAGCTTACGGGGCACAGCCCGAGGCCGATCTGATCTTCACCCTGATCAGCAAAGAATACAGCCCCGGCTCGCTGGCGGCCTGTTCCACCCAGGACTCAGGCTGGGATAGTGCCACCACGGCCCCGGTCACCCGCAAAACCCTGACCCAATACCAGGATCAGGCTGCCCTGTGTAAACAGATCTGGGAGCAGCGCAATCCCCGCTTTACCCAAGCGCTGTTAATTGGCCAGAGCGGTGACAATAGTGACGACCGGGCGCTGCGGTTCATCGGCGACAGCTCACGCTTTTTGCAGCTGAGCGATAACTTCCAGGGCGATTTCTTCCTCGGCAACTATGTCGATTCCGATGGCTGCGGTTTCAACTTCCCAATCCGCTGGCAACTGGAAGAAGACGGGACCCTCTATTACGAAGCCGTGGATGGGTCAATGAACGAGCGTATTGCCATGACCGACACTGACGGTTTGGGCTTTGCCATCAAGGCGTTCAACCACCAGGCCCGCTGGCAGGACGACCCGGACCTGCAGTACACCGCCACTGATGGGGAGATTTGGAGCGATCTGATCACCCTGATTGACGCCGCCGCAGTGCCGAACGTGGTGCCGATCACCGAGCCGATCAATCCCCCTGCTGAGCCGCCCGCTGATGGTGAGCCACAAGGCCCAGTTCCCGGCACAATTCTTAACGACGGGCAAACATGCGGCTTTACCGAGGCTCAGTAGGCCATCGCGTGAAAGCGCACCCTGACAGAACCACCCGCTGAAGAAAAGCTCGCACTGCGAGCTTTTCTTTGCATCAAGTACCTAAAGCAGCAGATGGTCAGCTGTATAAAAAATGTGAAGTCGCCGGCGTGCTCGACATCACAATAACTACTGCGGCACTATTTTTTAACAAACGTAAACACTACACTATGTCCATAAAATATATGTAAGAATTATTACAAAAAGCCCTATACAAGAGACCATGGAAGATGCGGTTAACGATTGCTCATAAGCTCCTCCTGACGCTGTTTGTTGTCTTTGCCATTGTGCTGTTTACCTCGCTGGCTTATGAATCCCGCCAACAAAAAGCCCTACTGGAATCAGTGATCAGTGAACAAACCTTAGACAAAGCCGGCAATTATTTCGACAGCCTGAACATGATGATGCTGACCGGCACCATGTCGCAGCGAGAAACGCTGCGGGAAAAAGTGCTGTCTCACAAAGGGATCGAAAATGTCCGTGTCATCCGGGCACCGGCAGTCACCAAGCTCTATGGACCGGGGTTCGACAATCAGGCACCGGTTGATGACTTTGACCAGCGAGCACTAAAAGGTGAGCTCATTAGTGAAACCATCACCACCGACAGCGGCAAAACCCTGCTCGTCGCCCTGCCAATGAAAGCCAGCAGCAATTACCGCGGCACCAACTGTGTCCAGTGCCATATGGCCGAAGAAGGTGAAGTATTGGGGGTTGTCCGGCTGGAGTACAATCTGGGGCCGCTATACCAGCGCGTTGATGAACAACTGCTAATCACCGGCGGGATCATGGCCGCCATCGCCGCTACCGGATTTTTGTTCGCCCTGACCCTGATCCGCCGGATGATTGTTCGCCCACTGCGCCGGGTCTCAAGCTATATGAAACAGACCAGCCTACATCAGGATCTCAGCGGCCGGCTCAACGAAAATCGCTCTGATGAAATCGGCGAACTGTGCCGAAGCTATGATCAAATGCTGGATAATTTCACCGCCAGCCTGCAGCAGGTCCAGAATACCTCAGAATCGCTGACCCAGCAGGCCAATCAGTTGATCAGTGTTTCGGCAGATACCACCAGCGCCGCCGACAGTCAGCGGCTTGAAACGTCTGAGATGCTCACGGCCATCGACGAGATGCAACACCAGCAGCACGACGTTGAACGCCGCACCACTGAAGCGGCCAGTCTCAGCGAGAATGCATCAAACGCTGCACTGGAGGGCACCCGTCTGGCCGACGACGCCGGGGCAGATATCAAGCACTTGGTCACCGATATCGAAAACGTCAAAGTGCGTATCGACAATCTCAACGAGCAAAGCCAGCAAGTGACCAGCATCCTGGATGTGATCCGAGGGATTGCCGAGCAGACCAACCTACTGGCGCTCAACGCCGCCATCGAAGCAGCCCGTGCCGGCGAGCAGGGACGCGGCTTTGCCGTGGTGGCCGAAGAGGTACGCAATCTGGCCAACCGAACCCACCAGGCAACCGGTGATATACAGTCCATTATCCAGGCGCTGTGTGCCGACTGCGAGGCTTCTGCCAGTGCCGTAGAAGAGACCTGCCAGACCGCATACAGCAAGATGGCCACAATCGAGCAGCTCTCCAAGGCGCTGTCGGAAATCGGTAACGGGATCCAGGTGGTCAACCACCACGCCAACGACATCCAGCAACAGAGTAGTGCCCAGGCCAGCATGGTTGATTCAATCCGCACCAAAGTCGAAACCATCACCAGTCATGCCGACGATACCTCCAGCCGTGCGCTACAATCACGGGAGATCAGTGTAAATCTTGAACAGTTGGTTGAACAGTTAGAACATTTACTGCGTCAATTTACCCTTTCGGGGGATAACAAGGCTTGATGCCTGTCGTCAGACAGGTAATATTGCTTGTTCGGACTCTGTCTTTCGGGCATGTTGATGTTTCTTGGTGAAAACGCTTTGAACGCGGACTCACTTTGACCTCGAAACACCGACACACCCTAAACATAGACGTATAAAGTGCCTTAACGGAGAATAATTTAAACATGACTTACGCGCCTGTAACAGACGTACTCAGCGGAAAGCTGGCAGTAGACACTGAAGTCACTGTCCGCGGTTGGATCCGCTCACGTCGTGATTCCAAAGCCGGAATCTCTTTCCTTGCCATTTATGACGGCTCTTGTTTCGACCCGATTCAGGCCGTGGTCCCTAATGAGTTAAATAATTACCAGGAAGAAGTGCTGAAGCTGACCACTGGTTGCTCTGTTGAGGTCACCGGTAAAATCGTTGAATCTCCGGCCAAAGGCCAAGATTTCGAACTGGCAGCGACCGGTGTGAAAGTTGTTGGCTGGGTTGAAGATGCCGAGACTTACCCGATGGCGAAAACACGCCACTCAATTGAGTACCTGCGTGAAGTCGCGCACCTGCGTCCACGTACCAACGTGATCGGCGCCGTGGCCCGTGTTCGCAACTGCCTGTCTCAGGCGATCCACCGCTTCTACCACGAGCAAGGCTACTTCTGGATGTCTGCACCGCTGATCACCGCCTCTGACTGTGAAGGTGCCGGCGAAATGTTCCGCGTATCGACCCTGGACATGGCGAACCTGCCACGCACAGACAAAGGCGACGTGGATTACAACGAAGACTTCTTTGGCAAAGAAACCTTCCTGACCGTATCCGGCCAGCTGAACGCCGAAGCCTATGCCTGCGCCCTGAGCAAGGTCTACACCTTTGGCCCGACGTTCCGTGCCGAGAACTCCAACACCAGCCGCCACCTGGCGGAATTCTGGATGGTTGAGCCGGAAGTCGCTTTCGCGGATCTGGACGATGTTGCCAAGCTGGCAGAAGACATGCTGAAGTATGTCTTCAAAGCCGTGCTGGAAGAGCGTCGCGACGACCTGGAATTCTTTGCTCAGCGTATCGACAAAGAAGCGATTACCCGTCTGGAGCAATTCGTGGACTCTGATTTTGCCCAGGTCGATTACACCGATGCGATCCAGATCCTGAAAGACTCAGGCCGCGACTTTGAGTTTGACGTTGAGTGGGGTATCGACATGTCTTCTGAGCATGAGCGTTACCTGGCTGAAGAGCACTTCAAAGCACCAGTGATCGTGAAGAACTACCCGAAAGACATTAAAGCCTTCTACATGCGCATGAACGACGACGGGAAAACTGTTGCCGCGATGGACGTACTGGCACCGGGTATTGGTGAAATCATTGGTGGCTCTCAGCGTGAAGAGCGTCTGGACATCCTGGACGAGCGCATGAAAGCGATGGATATCGATCCGGAGCATATGAACTGGTACCGCGACCTGCGTCGCTATGGCACCGTGCCGCACGCAGGCTTCGGTCTGGGCTTCGAGCGTCTGGTCTCTTACGTGACCGGTATGGGGAACGTCCGTGATGTGATCCCATTCCCTCGTACGCCGCGCTCTGCGAACTTCTGATTCGTATCACGACACCGCCAAAGGCTACCTGAACAGGTAGCCTTTTTGTTTGCCCGTCTTTAAATTGCGCAATCGTTTACAGCACAGCGCGAAAACTTTAATGAAAGTGTAAGCTGTTGTTGTCAAGGGTGACGCACACAAGGTATAAATAGGGCCATCGCCCTTTGTTTAATTAGCATGGATGACCATAATGTTTGAAAAGATCACTGCCGCTCCCGCTGACCCGATTCTTGGCCTGACTGAAGAGTTTAAAAACGATACCCGTTCAGAAAAAATCAACCTGGGTGTCGGGATCTACAAAGACGAGTCTGGCAATACCCCGGTCCTGAGCACAGTCAAGAAAGCCGAAGCCATTTTGCTGGAAAAAGAAACCACCAAGTCTTACCTGAGCATTCCGGGAACTGCCGAATACGGCCTGGCGGTACAGCAACTGCTGTTCGGCGCAGATTCGACGATCATTTCATCCAAACGCGCGAAAACAGCCCAAGCACCGGGCGGTACCGGTGCGCTTCGCCTGGCGGCAGAGTTTATCAAACGTCAGCTGGGTGAGGCCAAAGTATGGATCAGCAACCCGACCTGGGCGAACCACAACGGTGTCTTCACCGCCGCCGGCCTGGAGACTGTCCAGTACAGCTACTACAACGCCGACACCAAAGATATGGACTTCGAGGCAGCCCTGGCCGATCTGGCCAATGCTGCCCCGGGTGACATCGTGCTGCTGCACGGCTGCTGCCATAACCCAACCGGGATCGACCCGGATGCTGCCCAGTGGCAAAAACTGGCCGAACTATGCGTTGAAAAACAACTGCTGCCAATGTTTGATTTTGCTTACCAGGGTTTTGCCAAAGGCGTGGAAGAAGATGCCGAAGGCCTGCGTATTTTCGCCGGCCAGTGTAAAGAACTGCTGGTTGCCAGCTCTTTCTCGAAGAACTTCGGCTTGTACAACGAGCGTGTGGGTGCCTTTACCTTAGTTGCAGAAACCGCAGCGCAAGCAGAAACTGCCTTCAGCCAGGTTAAATCAATTGCCCGGGTGATCTACTCCAACCCACCAGCGCACGGCGCCGCCGTTGTCACCGAGATCCTCAACGATGCCGCGCTGCGTGCGGAGTGGGAGCAGGAAGTAGCGGATATGCGCGATCGCATCCAGGAAATGCGGACCCTGTTTGTCCAGACTCTGAAAGATCTGGGCGTCGAGGCAGACTTCAGTTTCATTGAGCGCCAGAACGGCATGTTCTCTTTCTCCGGCCTGAACAAAGCCCAGGTTCAGCGCCTGAAAGAAGAGTTCGCCATTTATATTGTCGGCTCAGGTCGCATCAGTGTCGCCGGGATGACCAAAGCCAACATGCAACCATTGTGCAAAGGCATCGCGGCCGTTCTTTAACTGGACAGAGTCACAACAAAGGGCGCGTTGCGCCCTTTGTTGATCCACTTGATTCGCCGTGGTTTCCCCAAAAACCGTTCGCTGTCGCCCCCTAACCGGACTTATCCAGCGGCAGCACATTATAAAAAAGTTCTCTTTCATACTGGCTTTCCAGCTGCTCTCGCCAGGACTTTTTCGAAACCGGCATCAGGTAGAAGGTTTCCCGCGACGTATCTGTCACAAACGCCATCCCATGCTGCATCAGTTCATAGTGAATATCGTGGGCAAAGTCGAGTGAAAATCCTTGTCTGCCGGTCAGTTGATTAATATCGTCACGGGTCAGGCACACACCCTGCTCTTCATCAGCAAAGCGGTTGCGGAGCCAGCCGGCAAACTCTCTCGCACTGATCATCGTCATAAAACTGCCTCCGATTCTCAATTTCTCAGCCACAGGTACCTTGTTATGTAAGTTATAGCAGAGCTTACAGAAATCTGAGCAATAATCTGCGTCAATCCGGCTACGGCCAGACACTGCGATATTTTCACGGTAAAAATCAACAGCCAAGCGACACAGATGCAAGTCTCAGAAAAAAGACGGATTTGTGGAGTGAGCGGAAAAAACCGCAGTGATTCGGGGGTGTCTTAAAAAATCGACAGCGTCATCAGAATGCAGAAAGGCGCGACGCTCAGGAAAGGCACCCGCTCCTGTCTGGCAGGAACGGGTTCAACAGGCTTATACCGCTTTGTACAGTACTTTGTTACCTGCCAGCTGGATGCGCTCAACCAGACCTTCCTCGGCCAGTTTCTTCAGCGCGCCCGTGGCCCAGGATGCCGCTTTCGCATCTTCCTGACCTGCCTGCAGACCGATACCTTTCGGGTTGATCCCTTCAGCATGGGTTACAACAATGTCCAGCACAGCTTGCTGTTTTGGTGTCAGTGACACTTGCGTCGCCACCGGCGCCGCTTCAGCTGGCTGTTGCTTTTCAACAGGTTTTGCCGCTGGGGCAGCTTTTACTGTTTCTGCAGTTGGTGCTTTTTTCACAGCAGGTTTCGCTGCCGCCGGTTTTGCTACTGCTACAGTTGCTTTCACGCGCTTTTGCAGCTTCAGCTGTACTTTACGTTTGTGAGAGATTCTCATTAAATTTCCTACTCCGTTGCACTACTTTCAGTCACCACCATATACCAATCAGTTACTTGCTGAATTGATATCGCCAGCGGGAAAAAGTAAGCGCGTGTTATACCAAGGATGTCAGAGAAATGCCAGCAAACGACTATTTAACCAACAACAAAACGTGATTTTAGACAAAAATATGAGATAACTTCCCATTTCTGACAAGTTTCCCGGCAGGAAAAAGGTTGTAACTTTCGGGTAATATTTTAAATTCGGTGGCCAACTGCGGTAAACTGTACGGAATATGAAAAAGTAGGCTTATCATGCGCCAAGCGTCTGATTGTTCAAGCCAGCCCTCACGAAGATCGTCCATAATTAACACATCAGCGTGATCTTCAGTTCTACGGCCGCGCCCCTGCACGGCAGATTCAGGGGGACGCATGGAACCACTGACAATGACAATCAGAAGGAGCGCTACTTGAAAACCCGCTATATCAAACCCCTAACCGCCAAACCCCGTGGCATCTTGCTGCTCTTGAGTCTGAGTGCATTTCTCGCATTGGGCTTACTCGTCTTCTGGTTTCCGCAAATCAACTCGGCAGCTGTCGCGCTGCTGCTGCTCGCAGCAGTCACCTTACTGATTATCGGCATCAAACAAACCCAGGATCCGGAAGTGTCTTTCACCCTGACCTTCATGCATCTGCAGTTCCACAGCCCGTATGGCGGCTGGCTGGCCCGCTGGACTAATATTGCGGAGATCGGACCGGCAACGGTGGCCTATCAGGGCTGGCATCAACCCATTCCCTGGGTCGGCGTCCGACTGAAGGAGTATGACGAATTTTTGGAATCGATTTGCCCGCGGATCGCCAGCAAAATTCTGATGGAGCAGCGGGCGCTGCTGATCATGGCTTACCGCCGGGCCGAGCATCCGCCTCACCACATTGAGGATATGCTGTTTGATGACCGGCACTACATCACCCGAAGCGGCAAAACGCTGAAAGGGCTGCTCGCGATGCTGGCCAACCGGATGAAGTACAATCGCGAGCTGTTGGGGTATGACTTCTTTATTTCCGAAGATCTACTGGATCGCCCAACGGATGACTTCGTTGGGCTGACCCGGCGATATCTCGCGGCGTGCTGATGGCCGCCGAACAGCAGCGCTTCCGGGGTGAAGCGCTGCACTGGTAACGGGATCGTTGAACTGCCTCAGTAAAGCGGCATTTCGTCCGCGACAAACGGATTTGAGGCGCGCTCCTGACCAAACGTTGATTGCGGCCCGTGCCCCGGAATAAAGGTGACATCATTGCCCAGCAGCCACAATTTCCCTTTGATGGAATCAATCAAGGTTTGGTAGTCCCCTTTCGGGAAATCCGTGCGGCCAATACCGCCCTTAAACAGCACATCACCGACAAACGCCAGCTTGGCGGTCTCACTGAACAACACCACATGGCCCGGTGTATGGCCCGGCGTATGATAGACCAGGAGCGATTGGTTACCGACCGTGATCACATCACCTTCTGCCAGCCACTGATCCGGCTCAAAGGCTTCGGTGCGCGGAAAACCAAACATCTGGCTCTGCTCGGGTAGCCCCTGCAACCAGAACGCATCGTCCCGGTGCGGACCGATAACCGGCACTGCCAGCTCAGCGGCCAGCGGCGCAGTGCCGCCAACATGGTCCAGGTGACCATGAGTCAGGATCAACTTGGTGATCTTCAGCCCCAGTGTCTGCACCTTAGCCTTGAGCTGCTCAATATCGCCCCCCGGATCCACCATTGCGGCTTCATGGGTTTCATCACACCAGATAATAGAGCAGTTTTGCTGAAACGGGGTGACCGGAACAATTGTATACTGAAGACTCATCGCCCTCTCCTCAACATCAATCAACTGGCCGCAGGATAACATGAGGAGCAGGCCGGCGACCAATGTCAAAACTTGAAAAAGCCACAGACAACAAAGCCGGTGACTGCCAAGAGAGGGAGACAGAAACCGGCTTTGGAATTATTCGTATGTAGCGGCAGCGACCCAGTTACCAGCGACGTACCGGACCTGTATCAATGTGGACAAACCCGCTCTTCGGGTAATAGCCGACGCCACCAAGGCGAAGTTCCAGTGCGGCGTTACGCACTTTCGACAACGGGACTCCTTCAAGGTTGAAGTCGATCGCCTGACCTTTCATATGATAGCTTTTTTTCGCCACACCACCATTTTTTTGCAGCGCGCGATTTGTATCCGGTGATCGATATCCCGAAATAATGCGCACCTGGCCTTTATGGCCCAAACCTTGCTGGATCTCGGCGATCGCATCAAACAGGCGTCGATCCATATGCGCTACCTCATTGCGTCGAAAGTCACGGCAGATATGATTGATCCGCTGCAGCTCCTGTCGGATATAACTTTTCCCGTCAAAATACTGGGTTTCGAGATCCTCGCGGGTGTGGATATTACACAGTGACAGCGTTCGAGCGCTGGTCACTTCATTCGGATTAGAAACTTCATTCGGACTGGAGGCTTTATACGGACTTGAAAGTGCCACTCCAGGCAGTAAACATGCGCCGACAGCCACTCCTCCGGCAGCCAACAACCGGCGACGCGTGTAATCAATCTCAGACATCCTAACCTAAACCATTTCTTGCATTAATCGAGCCAGTTACGGCAAAACGAATAGCAAGATAACGTTCGGTTTTTATTCAGTCAAACCCCAAAATGACAAAAACCCGACAGTGTGGTGGTTGATTTTTGACTAATGGTTGACTAGTAAGGTTTTTCACCTGAAAAAAGAAATGTAAATTTTTCTATCTTTTGCGGGACCTGGTTGTTTTGATCATAGCTGTAGACATCGTTGCGGAAGTTCACCCGCCCGTCGCCATCCACCCAGGCTGTCTGATAAATCAGATGTACCTTCACCTGGTTATTAAGCCCGACAGTTCGGGTTTTGCTCCGGGCCTTGAGCTCATCGACCCGCTGTGGTGAAACCCCGGAATCGGTTAACAGGATCCGGGCCAAGTCGTCGGCATGCTCGACCCGGATACAGCCGGAGCTGAATGCCCGGGTGGTTTTGTTGAACAGGCTTTTGGCCGGCGTATCATGCAAGTAGATTGCATTATTGTTGGGGATATTGAATTTAAACCGCCCCAGTGCGTTTCTCTTTCCCGGTTGCTGGCGCAGCCGATACGGAAATGCTTTTGCATTGACGATACGCCAGTCAATGGTGTGGATCGGGATCTGTTCTGAGCTGTTCCAGCTTCGGATCACCCGAAAGCCATTGCGATAAAGATAACCGCGATCGTACCGGGCCTTCGGCAAAATATCTTTGCGCATAATGGAGTTCGGCACATTCCAGTACGGATTGAACACCACGGACGCAACCGTTGAGGTCATCAATGGCGTCGGACGGCTGGGACGCCCGACAATCACTTTGCTATCGAGCACATGTTCATTATCCAGCCACAGGCTCAGGTCATAAGCCGGAATATTCACCACCAACATCGACGGTACATCTGCCGGCCACAGGCGTAACCGCTGGGCATTCAGCGCCAGGATCCGGATCCGCTCCTGCACCGGCATCGCCAACCAGTACCGGGTTTGCGGGCCTATCACCCCGTCGACTTTCAGCCCGTGCCGTTGCTGAAAGCGCTTCACCGCATTGGCCAGGTCGATGTTATAAGTCCGCACATGCGCTGCTTTGAGCTGTTCCGCCTGATCGGCCGTTAAATCACCCAGCATCGCCAACCGGGTGATCAGGGCCTCCGGCCTTTTCAATCGGGTGCCCAGCCGGATATACCCCGGCTGATAAAAACCGGGCCACGGCTCACGCATCGTTTGTACCAACGCATCAATGGCCCGCTGTAGCTCGGCATAACGCCGATCTTGGGGTTTCAGCGCCCCCACAAACTGGCGTAACCGCCCGGTCTCAATTGCGCGATGCAGCTGGCTCAATCCCATCGCAGACGGCGGCGGCAGGCGGGGCTCAACCCCGGCCCCAAACAACCAGCCCCGCCCGTATTCGGGCAAACTTTCCAGATAGCTCATATAAGCCAGCAGGGTATCGGTCGCCAGCAAGTCATACTGGCGCCAGTCATTGGATTGTTTTAGCAGCTTGAGTTGCGTGAAACGATGCGAGAAATCAGTACTCACCGCGGACAGGGCGAGGGATCGGAGCTGCGCTTCCAGCTCATCGGCAGCGAAAGCGTCCTGCCATAGCGGCGCATAACCGTTGGCCAGATACAGCTCAGCCAGTGGCTGGATGTATTGCACGCTCGAAAGGTTGCGCGTTGCCTGACGAACCCATTGCTCAGCATCAGCCTGCGGCGCACGCGCTACAGCCGCCGGCTCAGCTGCGGTCAATGCCGCGACTGGGGACTGAGCAGGCAACGGTGTCTCAGCCGACACCACCTGAGCCGTGACCATCACAGCAAGCCCGATACTACAAAGCTTAGATATAGCCATGGGAGTTCCCCGTTTACAACAGTATAAGTATGGCAAATTCGCAGCCTGACGGACTTAAATTTAGACGGTGGGCAACAGCAGAAATGTTTCAATTCTTGAAATCGGCAGGTTGAAACCCACGATAAAGTTGCCTTTCAGAGAGATAGATGCTCAATAAAGGGGAGGAGCAGACTCTGCGGCGGACACTGGTGTCCCAAAAAGATGATCAGGCGTTACCGCAGAGTGTGCACAGCACACAGGGTTTTCTAATGCTCGGGGACCGGTTAGACCGGCAAGACATTCCAGTGGTTATCCCACATCACCGGACTCTGAGACCCGGTCACCTGAGCGGGCGGTGCCACAGTCAGCACTTTCCCGGAGCCGGAGCCGACCAGCCATTCGCCCTGGAAGATCCCAACCCCGGAGGCATCCACCAGCGGACGGATATCAACCAGCTCGCGACTGGCTTCATGCCAAATCCCGTAACAGTTGCCCCGTGGCGACGTGGCCAGTAAATACCCGTCGACACTGGCGATGCTGGCAATGTAATGATTGAACCGCAGCCACTGCTCGTCATTTGCCAGCAGCTGGCGGAGCGGCTCCCCGCGGCGATGCAGTGCAACCAGCGGTGCCGCCTGCTCCGGCTCACCACGGTACTGCTGACCACACGCCACTTCGCCGGTATCGGTCACACTCAGGTGACGGATACTGAGCCGTTTATCGGCCAGCGTGACCTGCTCCAGCAACGCGCCAGTCCGGGCATCGAGGTAAACCAACGCCGGCTGCATCGTCTCCAGGTTCAGCGGCGTCCGCCCCTGGGTGTGAACCCCGCCTACGCCAATGGCCAGCGTCTGGGCATCGACCAGCACGGCTTCATGGGGGCCGATACCAAATCCTGTATATTCAGCAACCTTCGGCAGACCCGGAACCACCTGATAGACGCCAATTACGCCTTCGCTGGTGGTGCTGATCCCTTCGGTCACGTACAGGTACTGACCGTCAGCGGAAAACACCCCGTGACCGTAGAAATGCCGGCCCGGATCAGCGACGCGGATCGGCCAGGCCTCGCCGCTCTGGTAATCCATCACCTGCAGGTACTGGCCCGGACGACGGCTGAATGCCGCTGCCAGCGTCCCGCCCGGTTGTAGGGCAACCCCGTGGCCACGACCCGGCAGCGCCACCCGGTAGATAGGTTGACCATCTTGCGCTGCCACAACCACCGCATAACCGCCCTTGGCCGTACGGCTACAGCCGATAATTCGCGGCGTCGCCCGGGTTGCCGACGTCGTACTGCTACAAGCCGTCAGGGCAGAAGTCATCGGGGCCAGCGCAGCGGCTCCCAGGGCGGCACGCAATAGCTTGCGTCGTGTTGTATCAGTCACCATCGGTTGCATTGAACCCCACCACGATCCCTAACTCCGGCGCCACCTCATCATGCAGCGCAATCCGGATATACTCCAGGCTGTTATAAATCTTCAACAGTTCGCGATACCCCGCGACAGTTTTGAGCATCGGTACCATGGCATCAGACGGCGGCCAGCCTTCCAGCAGGGCAGCAAACTGATGGCTGATCCGATCGGCAATATCTGAATACCCCTGCTGACGGAGCATCGCATCCAGGCCATTGCCGCCAGCCAGGTAGAGCTGCTGCATCGCTGCCACGCTGGCCTTGAGGTGGCTCAACGAAGTTTGCGAGCGCCACGCTTCTGCCTGATAAGGCTTTGGCGAGCCCGGCTTGCCCATCGGCCGGCCAAGCTTTTTCATACTATAATCCAGCTGGTTATTGAGCGCGCCCAGATACTCGCCCAGCGCCAGCTGTGGCGTCATCTGCTGCCATGGATTGTCCTGCCAGGCCAAAACCAGTTGCTCGCCACTCTGGGCCAGACGATCGCCAATCGCCCCAGCCAACCGGCAGCCCTGACCGTTTTCCAGCTGATCAGCGCGCTCAAACAGGAACCACTCGATCGCACCGAGGCCTTGAACTGCCACGCTCTGCTCAGCAATATCATCCACCGTCCAGGCTTTATCCTGCTTCAGCAACTGACTGAGCTTGATCCCGGTAATGTTCTTCTTATCCGGCCAGAACTGGATCTGCCAGCTCAGCGCTAACGCCGATTCACTGCCCTTCTCCCGGCCTTGAAACACCATCCAGCGCTCCATCACCTGTTGCCAGGACTGCTGCGCTGTGTCCAGCGTCGCCGGGCTGTAGTCCTCACACACAGCTGCCAAATCCTGATTCAGTTCCACAGCAGCGGTCGCAAAGTTTTCAGCCGATGAGACATGCAGCTGGTGAACAGACTCACTCATCGTTTGCTGCTCCTGACAGCCGCTCATCATTAGCGCCGCAACAGCCACTGAAAATACGGAACTTCTCATACTTTCTCCCTAGAGCGACTGCAAGAAAGCAATCAATGCATCGCGTTCATTCTTATTTAACATCAATACTTTATCACGGCTTTGCTGTGCTTCGCCGCCATGCCAGAGAATCGCTTCCATCAGGTTCCGTGCCCGGCCGTCATGGAGGAAGTAGGTATGGCCATTAACTTCTTCGGTATAACCGATGCCCCACAGCGGCGCGGTTCGCCACTCACGGCCGCTGGCCAGGAATTCACCGCGGTGATCAGCCAGACCTTCTCCCATATCGTGCAGCAGCAAATCGGAATACGGGTGGATGATCTGCTCTGACAGCGCAGGGAGTTGATCATTCTTCGCAGTTTGAATTGCCGTGCGGTGGCAACTTTCACAGCCCGTCGACTTAAACAGGGCTTCACCTTGTTTGACCTGCGGATCGTTGATGTTACGACGCGCCGGCACTGCCAGGTGGCGGGCATAAAACTCAACAAATGTCAGTACGTTATCGCTAACTTCCGGCTCACCGCCACTCGGTAGCTCCGCACATACCGTCTGTGCCGCAGTACAGTTTTCCTGCGGGAACAGCTTGCTCGTCAGACCAACATCGCCGTTAAACGCCGCGGCATTTTGCTGCATCACGGTCGGCTGACCGGCCTTCCAGCCAAATCGTCCGGTCACGGTTTGCTGCAACTGAACGTCCCACACTTTATTCAGCTTGCCGGAGATCCCTTGCTGGCCCTCACGCTGCTCGCGGGCAATCGCTTCGAGAGTCGCTTCAGGAATTTGTTCCAGCAGCCCCAGGCCAATCATCGGCGGCGCAATCCGGGCCGACAACATCACTTCCGGATGCAAGGCACCATAGTTCAAATCGGTAATGGTCACGGTTGGCTCTCGCAGCGTAATCACCTCGCCATCCGCGAAAGTCACCGGCACATCACGGTAAGTGACCGCCACCTGCCCCTCCGGTTCGGCGCCCGGGTTGGAGAAATCCTGCAGCTGATCGCCGTAAATCGGATCCGGGATCACCCCGCCAGTGATCAAAGCTCGCTGCTGCTCAGCCGTCGTGGCCGGAATGCTCAGGCGTACCAGCATAGAGACCGCATTACTGTCTCCCGGCTCCGGCGGATGGCCCCGGCCATCTTTGATATGGCAGTTCTGACAGCCATTGGTGTTGAAAATCGGCCCCAGGCCGTCACGGGCATCCGTGGTTGCCGGCGCCTGAACCCAAGGGTTACGAAAGAAGCTATTGCCGACACTAAAATCCAGGCGTTTCGACAACGGTAAATTGGCCGCCGGGAGAGAAAAAGCGTTTGGGCCAGATTTATTGACAGTGGTGCCACCACCGGACTTCAGGGTGATGCTGGATGCAGGTTTGGACTCAGAGCCAGTCGCTTGAGCGGAGGTCGTAATGGAGCATGCAGCCATAGAAATCCATGCTGCCGTAAGGTACAACTTCATGTTACATACTCTGCTGATTGTAAAGGTAAAAAGGGCTCGTGTGAGCCCTTGAGTCAGTTTGGGTGCTGAACAGTTGCTTAAAACTGGTGATCAGCCGTATCCGGGTTCAGGTTGCTGATCCCAATGATGTTCGCTGCACGCTCGATTTCAGCCGTCTGCTTCACCAGGGCGAAGATCGCATCATTGACCATTGCATTCCCCGCTTTATTGCCAGCCGCAATCAGCTGATCAAAGTGCTGATTTTGCTTCTCGGCAGACTGAACCAGGGTGTAGACCTGGCTACGGGCACGGTCAAACTCTGCCTGGATTTGTTTCGCTGCTTGCTTGTCTTTTTGCTCTACCAGGGCATGGATACCCGGGCCGGACACCAGCGTTCCGTTCACACGCATGTAAGTCCCGGTGTAAACGTTGTAAATTCCCTGCTCGTTATAGTAATGAGAGTAGTGGGTGTTATCAGAGAAACAATCGTGTTCATCTTCAGTTGAGTTGGCTTCCAGCGCGACTTTCATTCGCTCACCGGCCAGTTCACCCAGAGACAGAGAACCCATCCCGAATAGCATCTTGCGCAAACCGTTCTCCGGCGAGTCTGCCAGCAGCTCAGCACGGTAGTTGCCTTTCACGTTTGCGGCCCATTGCTGGGTCATCCAGGTCAGATCAGATTGCAGCAACTCAGATGCCGCTTTCAGGTACGCGCGACGACGATCGCAGTTGTCATTGGTACACGCTTCCCCATACGCAAAGTCGGTGTACTGACGCTCACCTGCACCGCGCTCTGTCCCGTTCAGATCCTGGCCCCACAGCAGGAATTCAATCGCATGATAACCCGTCGCAACATTGGCTTCCGAGCCGCCCAGCTCATTGAGGTCAGCCAGCAACTCAGGGGTGATTTGGGAAACATCAATTTCGCTGTTACCAATCTGCAGGCTCTGGTTGGCGATAATATTGGCCTTGGCACCTTCATTACCCAGCTCGTAATGGTACTCACCGGCGACATAGTCAATCAGGCCTTCATCCAGCGGCCAGGCATTGAGTTGGCCTTCCCAGTCATCAACCACGGCATTACCAAAACGAAAAACTTCTGATTGCTGGTAAGGAACACGAGCTGCCTTCCAGGCTTCACGGGCTTTGTTCAGGTTGGCTTCCGACGGATTGGCAATCAGCGCATCAAGCGCCTTATCCAGCGATTGTGCGGTCGTCAACGCATCACTGAACACGCTGTGAGCAATATCAGCATAGTGTTCTACAACGTCAGCTTTGGTTGGCGCTGCTTGTGCAAATACAGGCAACGTCAACAGCGACGCAGCAATCAGGTTGCGGGTAAATTTGGTGTTCATTCTGGTTATCATCCTTTTTATAGCTGCTATACCCAAAGTCCCTCACATCAACAGACATGTTAGTGAGAATCATTATTATTCGTAGATTTTATCCAACTTTCTTACAATTTGAAATAGCCAATCACTCAATAAATAAAAGGGTAATCAAAAAAACACCATCATGTGCAATCCGTCACACCTTTTTCCTGCTATAGTGAGTCAGCTGGCAATAAACACGACTATGCGCTAGAGAAAAGTGACTGCTTACTTCATTAATGCAGATTCATCCTCGAACATGGACTGAAAATTGTGTTACTTTCCCAACACGACGATAATTCCTGTTAGGTATCGCAGTTTTATCGACTTTGTTGCAACTAAGTCTTTCATGTTTATTGATATTCATGTACCTTCGCGGCAACTGATTTGGGAGAGTAAAATGGACAAGCACGAAGAAGTCCTCATTGCCCTTCGACAGATTATTAGAGCTATCGATTTGCATTCGAGAAAACTCAATAAGGTTGCAGGGTTAACAGGGCCTCAGTTAGTTTTGATGCGAGCGATTCGTGACTCGGGCGAGGTCACTATTCGTCAATTGTCAAACAACACCAATATGAGTCAGGCGACAGCGACAACCATTCTCGATCGCCTGGAGAAACGCGGTCTGGTGATCCGCGAGCGCAGTAAGCTGGATAAACGTAAAGTCCATGCGTACCTGACCGAGCAGGGTAAAGAAGCCCTGGCTCAGGCTCCGATGTTACTCCAGGAGAGTTTCATTTCTCGTTTTCAGCAACTGGAGGACTGGGAGCAGTCTCTGCTGCTGTCTTCGGTTCAGCGTATCTCATCCATGATGAATGCAGAGCATCTGGATGTCGCCGCAGTGCTGGAAGTGGGTAGTATTACCCAGCAAGAAACCCCAACCGGTGAGTAACCCGGTCACAGCATAGATAGCCGGTCTGCCGGCTATTTAGGCCCCCTTTTCCCATCCAGCTCACACCGCTTCGCATACACCCCCGGACTCCACCAGCACTGCCCCACGGCACGCTATCAGGGTATAATCACCCGACATCACACGAGCGTTGAGTATTACAAGCGACAAGGAGTATTGCGTGCTGTTAGAAGGGATTGAGACTTTGCTGGTTCTGGCCAGAGAAGGCACCATGAGTAAAGCAGGCAGTACCCTGTATATCAGCCAGAGTGCGGTCAGTAAGCGCATCGCCGGGCTGGAGAAGCGGCTGGGGAAAAAGCTGATAGAGCCGGACGGACGGCGAATTAAGCTGACTGCGGATGCAGATGCCCTGATCCGCAACGTCGGTCCGAGCTATCGCGAGCTGAAGGGACTGATTTACGAGCAGCAACACGTCCAGGATCAGACCCTGATCTCCCTCGCCTGCTCAGAAACCCTGGTCGCCGGATATCTCGGCCAGCGGCTGGGCGAGTACCTGCATATCGATCCCTATATCTCGATCTCAACCCATCACACCCCGGTCATTATTGAGCGGGTCCAATCCGGTGATGCCACCCTGGGCTTCTGTGCCGGACACCTGCCGCCGCACCACGGGCTGGCCACCCGACACTTGCTGGATGAGCCGTTTTCCATTGTCAGTCACCAGCCGCTTGGCCGTCAGCCGGATGCTATCCTGGTCAACGACCTGAAAAACCCGGCCAACGCATACCAGGCCAGCCTGCTCCAGCAGGCGGGGATCCTGCCACTGATGGAGATGGACTCCTACACCGCTTCAGCCCAGCTCGCGCTCGGCGGCGTAGCGCCGGCTCTGATCCCGCAGTCGATTGTCAAAGCACTCAAGATTGATCCGGTGCACTGCCACCACTTCGATTTCTTGGACCACCTCACCCGCCCGGTTCACTTGTGCTACCGGCACAAAACCTACCGTTCAACGCGGGTTCAGCGACTCATTGAAACCATTGCGGATGCTGTTCCCACAGAAGCTTGAGCGCCATCAGCATAGAGATGCTTACCACCATCGGGCGGATCAGTTTTCGCCCTTTGGTCACTGCCACTTTCGCACCTACCCGAGCGCCTAGGAATCCGCCCACGGCCATAATCAGACCGACTTCCCATACTGGCAGACCGGCCAGAATAAAAAACAGCAAGGCTGCTATGTTGGACGTGAAGTTGAGGACCTTGGTGCGTGCCGTGGCCTCGACCAGCCCTAGCTGAGCAATTGCAACAAAACCGACGGTAAACAGTGAACCGGTGCCCGGACCGAAAAAGCCATCATAAAAGCCAACACTGGTGCCGATGGTTAACGCAAACGCATTGTCCGACAGTTTCGGTGTACCGCCGCCCTGGCCGACCTGAGGTGCCAGCAGAAAGTAAAGCGAAATCGCCACCAGCAAGCCTGGGATCAAGCTGGTTAAGATCCCGGCATCAATTCGCTGAACCAGTTCCGCTCCAAGCATGGAGCCAATAAAGGTACAGATGATCGCATTGCGCATGTCACTCAGTCGCACCAGGCCACTCCGGACAAAGTACAGCGTTGCGGAAAAGCTGCCGAAAGAGCTTTGCAGTTTATTGGTCGCCAGAGTCTGGGCTGGCGGGATCCCGGCTGCCAACAGTGCTGGCACCGTCAACAGGCCGCCACCGCCGGCAATTGCATCAATAAACCCGGCCAGGCCCGCAACCAGAAATAACATGGCCAGAATATCTAAAGAAATATCCATTTCGTCTTTGCTCTGAAACTGTGTGGACGCTGACAGTATCATTGCGGCCAACTTGCTGAACAGCGAAAGGTTGGATGGTAATTCATTCCGTTTTGGAATAAATAAAAACAATGAAGAACAGCAAGTTAATTCGCCCATATCTTAGAAATAGAATAATTTATCTGAGTCGATAGATTACGTGCTTTATTGCCGCGTCCATGCGGACTTTTAAATCATTGCCCAAATGATTCTTGAATGAATTCCCGAATAAACTTGAGCAGGAACGGGTGAATAGTTTTCCAACGCAGTCCCCGGACGATACCCCCACTCCTCACCTGTGGCGGCCATCCGCTTTGATATACTTAAAGGACGAAGTAATACCAAATCCCTTCAGGCGGAGGCTCAAAGAGCAATGGTTTTTCCAACGTCAGCAAGACCCATCCCGGACCGTGACTGGAAAGAGTATTTAGAAAAAGCCCTGGAAGCGATTGACGAATTCTTTCGCCAGCATTGGGACTTCTGAATGAAAGCTTTGAAAGTGATTTAAAACGAACAGCGACCCGCAGGCAGTAGCTGCCGTGCGGGTCGCTGTGATTTCGGTGAGGCGATCAAGCAAGCGGCTAGCGATTGCGGCACATTTCCGCCGGAAAAGAGAGCTGAACCATCACATAACGCTTAAAGACCTCTTCGTAGTCCTGATCGTCCAGGGCTTTTTGCATACACAGCAACCAGGCCTCTTTTTCCGCCAGGCCAATTGCCAGGTGACGGTGAGCCCCCGGAATATTGATACTGCCGTACTTCTCGGCATAGTTGGACGGCCCGCCCATCCAGCCAATCAAAAATGTCGTCAGTTTGTCACGGGACTCCGACAAATCGGCATCATGCATGGCACGGATCCCCGCAGCCTCCGGCAAAGTGTCCATATAGTCATAAAACGCATCGACCAGCGCTCTGACTCCGGTTTCACCACCGGCAGCCCGCAACGTACTGTCTCCGACCCCATAGACCGGTGCCGTCGGTTTTACATCTTCACTCACTTGTTGTTGCTCTCGTTTCATGGTGTTCCAGCTTCATCCCATTTTCGCTGCCGGCCACATCAGGCCGGCTCATCAACGCGCGAGTTTACCTGACTCTGCGCGGATGAACCTGTGCCGAACTCACAAAGGCTTGATTTCACCCAACCTCATTATAGTTAATGATACCCATAAGGCTGGGTGCACACGCGATGGCTGGCGATCACCAGTCGCAATACCGCATCGCACCAACAGAAAAAGTCTGCAAGATGGCAGATACAGAAGAAGCCGGCTCCCAGAATGCAGATGGGAGCCGGCTTTTGAAAAATGATAAGATTACAGAGACGCAGTGAAGATCGTTTGATTCTGACGATACAGTTCCAGACGTTTTTCAAACTTGGCGTAGCGCTGGCCCTGGGTATCTTCCAGTTTATCCATCGCAACTTCCTGCGCTTCGACCGCACGACGGAACTCTCCACAGGCAGCATACGCAGCCGCTAGGTTATCGTAATCACCCGCATCGCCGGTGCCGTCACGCTTCAGAACCTGCTTGGCCAGCTTTAATGCCCGCTCACCATCTCGCATCCGCTCATCGGCACAGGTAGCATACAGCCACACCAGGTTACGCTTGGAGTCCAGTGAGCCACCGTTCGCCGCTTCATTGAACCATTTGATCGCATTCCCGCAGTCCACTTTGCCGGTGGCGCCCGAAGCATAGTAAGCGCCCAGTTCGACCATCGCAGGAACATCCCCTTCTTTCGCTGCTGCAGTGTACCAGCGAACCGCCAGATCATTGTTCTTCGGCAGCAGTCGACCCGCTTTAAACAGATCACCAATCATGGTTTTCACTTCCGGCATATCAACCGCAGCTTTTTCCAGCCAGTACATACCTTTCATCGGATCGGCTTGCAAACCATTGGTCCCTTCAAGATATGCACGTCCCAAGAACAACTGCATATTCTTGTCCCCCTGCTCCGCTTCCAGCTCAACATAGTTCAGGGTTGAAAGCAGGTGGTTTGTCGGAGATGTGGTATTTGAAGCCTGGGCCGTTCCATAGCCAGTAACCGCAAGGCCAAGCATGGCACCAAAAACAACTTTCTTTAGGGTCATTACTGCAGGCATAAAAGGTTCTCTTTCCATCAATCCAAAATCGCGTAGGAAAGAAATCTATAGAACTGATGATTAAAAAACAACCGGATTTAGTCAGGCAGAAATGACCAGGTTTACGGACATCCCATGGGATTTGCCTTTGGGTCAGCAAGTTAGATAAGGAGGAAAGATTGCAATTTTTTAGTCTGAGATCAGAATTTTGAGAGGTTGATCATCTTAAAACGGTTAACATTCTAACGTTCTCTACTGAATCGGCGCTGAATGACGCTGCATTTGTTGGCTGTGTATCCCTGTCGTATCACCTGCGGCGTCTGCCCGCCCCGCCAGACTCCGCTGGCGGTTTGGGTGTGCTCTATTTACTCTCATCACTTCGCATCGCGAAGCTTGTTGCAATCCCGCCGCTAGAGCGGCAGGTATTTTTGCTCACCACTCTCGACATGCTGATCAGTGTACTTCGCCGCATCGCCGTCAAGATCGATGTCAAGGTCAATCTGATCCGGTGCGTCTTTCAGGCCGTCACACACCAGCACCACATCGTAGTGGCCCTCCGGCACGTAAGACATGGTGTACTGATTGTCTTCGGTCACTTTGGCCGTCATCACCGGGGTATACTCTGATCCCAGATCGCCGTATTGCTCACTGTCCGATTCATACAAATAGACATAAGCATCGTCATTTGACGGGCAGGAGCCGGTATTAATGTCCCCGAAAATACCGCCGGACAAGGCGTTTTTCACCAGGCGCAGCCCTTCATTTTTCAGGTAATACGCCCCTTCGACCATTTGGATCATACTGCGGAAATCGAAGGCCATGGTAAAGGTTTCCGGGACATCAATATTGATGTTCAGGCCGTCGAACGTCAGCTCATCGACAATTTCCATTTTCTGCTTATCAACCAGACTGCCGACATAGGAATAGGGTGTATCAAGGAAGTCGCCGTATTCGCCCTGTAGAATCGACAGGCTCATACTGACATACTCACCCACCGGCACCAACTGCTCGGAAATCAGGTGCACCAAATCAACCCCGGTAATATCATAAAGGTCAATCACGATAAATTTCGGATAGCCGTCACTATCGACCGGAATGGACGAATCCTGTGGAATACACTGCTGAGAGCTCATTTCTTCCGGGTTGGTCATACTGCGTGTGGTCCACTCCACAATATTCCCGGCCAGGTCTGTCAGCTTAACCGACTCGATCGCCATACAGGCCTGTAAATCATCATCACTTGGCGGAACCTCTGTTGGCGGCTTAGACACATCGACAGAAATCGGCACTGAATCTGCCCCACTGCCCACATCTGAGACGATGGTATTATCGCCATCTGATCCGCCACACCCAGCCACCACCAAAGTGGCAAGCATCGTTAGTATTATATTTTTCATCTCTACACCCCTACGACAACGTGTAAATTGGTCGTTACCAAGCCGCTGCTCTGGCCGCCGCTGTACTTGGCTTGTAGTTTTGAATGACCGAATCCAACAGTTCAAATTTTAGAGGGTTATGGCTGGGCAAATTATTTATCGGTAGCGCAATTAAGTAATGAGATAAGGATCTTAGGAACAAGACATTCGGTCAGGAATGATAAGAAACGCGCACAAAAAAGGCCGGGAAAACCCGACCTTCATCATAAAATAATCACTGTTTTGACGGCGTTAGGCCGGCTCTGGTGCCAGTGTCAGCGCTTCCTGAAGCGATGCCGTGACTTTCGGCTCCTGGCCGAAACCACGCAGGCCGACCACATGTACATGCTCGCGATCTTTGAAGATCTTCCGCACCAGCTTATAAGTGGTTCCTTTCTCCGGACTGATATTCTCCGGCGCGGCAATCAGCAACTGCATATCCAACCGCTCACACAACTCAAACAGCGTAGCAATCGACTTGGCATCCAGACGCGCTGCCTCATCCAGGAATAGTAAACGACACGGAATAATGTCTTTACCGCGCAAGCGGCGAGACTCTTCTTCCCAGCTCTGGACCACCATCAGCAGGATCGCCTGGCCGGTACCAATCGCCTCACCGGTCGACAGCGCGCCAGATTCCGCCTGTAACCAACCATCGGTGCCACGGTTAACCTCAATGCTCAGCTCCAGGTAGTTACGATAATCCAGCAGCTCTTCGCCCATCACCTGAGGCGAGCGCTGACCCATATCGATATGCGGGTTCAGACGCTGGAACAGCTTAGCCATGGCTTCAGAGAACGACAACCGCTGGTTACCGAACAGATCCTGATGCTGCTCCTGCTGCTCTGCCAGACCACTGAGCAAGGATTCGTGGGTATCGCGCACTTTCACATTCAGGCGAACCCCTTTGACCTGACCAAAGCCGATGTTTTGCAGCCCCTGGTTCAGCATCCGGATCCGGTTCTGCTCACGCTGGATGGTCTTGCGGATAATGTTGGCTACCGAGTCCGAGCTGATCGCCAGACGCTGCTCGCGGGCAGACAGCTCATCGCTCAGGCGAGCCAGCTCCACTTCCATCTCTTCGATCGCTTCGACCGGATCATCGGTGCGGATGATGTCATGACGGATCCGCTCCCGCAGGTGCTGGTACACCGCAATGTAGAACAGAACCTTGCGCTCTGGCCGGGAGACATCTTCCGAAGCGCGAAGTGCATCGCGCAGATCGTCGTTATCGGCCACCGCCAAGCGCAACGCACCGAGGGATTTATCCGACAGCGAACGCAGCTCGTCAGCTGACATATACGCCATTTCACGGCGGTGCAGACGACGTTCAACATCGCTCTCGCGCGCCAGGCGCAGCACGGCGCACCAGCCGGCTTTGGCGGCCACCACCAGTTTACGAATTTCCTGATACTCTTTTCCGACCTTGCGCAGTCGCTTCACTAGGCCTTTCATTTCCAGCTCGACGGAAGTGATCGCTTTTTCCAGCTGGCTGCGACGGCTACGGGAGCTGTGCAAACGCTCGCTCAACTCATCACGGCGCAGGCGGGCACGCTCTTCTGCTTCCACATCGGCACGGACACCCAGCTCCTGTAACTCGCGTTCAAACTCCTGCACGGTTTCCAGCTTGGCCTGATGCGAACTTTTCAGCGAGGCCAGCAACTGGTTATACTGGTTGGTTTGAGCCCGGCTCTGCTTCAGTGCTTCACGGTTGCGGTTACGCTCTCGCTCGGCGGCCACCAGTTTGGCTTTGAGCTGCTCATTGAGCTCCGAGCTCTTGTTCAGCAACTCGACCGAATCGGCGTAACTGAAATGATGGCGACGCTCGACCAAATCGGCCACGGTGAAAATTTTGGTCTTCAGCGCCTGAAGCTGGCGGTCAGCCTGCTCATAATCGGCCTGCATCGCATCAAACTGCTCCGGATCGGCATCCAGGGCGGAGACCAGCCCTTCCAGTTCGGCAATTGCCTTACCGTGACGGTCCAGGTAACTGCATGCTTCATCCAGTTGCGACAACTGTTGCTCGACTTCTTCAAATCGCGCCGCCAGGGTGTCATCTTCCAGCAGGCTAACCAGCGGGCTCAGTTTACCCAGCAACGCCAGGCCTTCACGGGCAGCAGCAAGCTGACTACGCTGCTGCTGCTCCTGCGCGGCCGTCTCTGACAGCTGACGCTGGATCTGGCTGCGCTGATCGCGGGCAATTTTCAGCGCCGCTTCCGGGTCAGCATTGAAAACCACGCCCATATGGGTGGCCACAAAGCTGTTAAAACTCTGGTACAGACGCTGCAGTTTCTGGGCATCGAACGCCGCTTTCGCGTGCTCTTCCACCACCTGCTCGCGCTCGTCGCGCAGCTGTTCTAAACGCTGCTCACGGGCCGCGCGGCCAAACAGCGGCACTTTCGGGAATCGGGAGTAACGTAGCTGACGGTCATTAAGATGGACGCACACCGCCTGATCCAGCTCATCCACATCAAAGCCACTGTCATCAAACGAATCGGCATCGCCTTCGATGATGTACAAATCGTCCGGACAGTCGTCCAGATCAACCAGCTTTTCCTTAATGCCTTTCAGATCCGGAACCACAATCGCGTGACGGGCCGGACCGTACATGGCGCTGAAATACGGCGCGTCATCAATGGTGATATCGTCATAGATTTCAGACAGCAGACAACCGCCCAAAGTGTCGGCCAGCGCACGCAGACGCGAGTCATCGCTGCCGCCCGGCTGCGCAAGACGTTCGATATCCAGCTCCAGCTGCACTTTACGCGCGGCCAGCTGATCCCGGGCCGTCGATGCCTCACGCTCTTTATCCAGCGTCTGCTGCATGGCCGCCATCACGCTTTGACTGTCGTGCAGCTCTTGCCCGGACTGCTCGGCCAGCTTGTCCAGAGATTCCGACGCGGCGATCCAGGCCGGCGCGGCAGCTTCCAGGGTGCTGATTTGAGTGCCCAGCTGCTGTTCCTGGCGACGCAACTCGCTGCGTTGCTCAACCAAATCTGCCTGCTGTTGTTCCAGACTTTCCAGCGTGGCCTCATGACGGGCCTGCTCTTCGGCCAACGCCAGCTCGCCATCGATGGTCATCGCAAAGCGTTTGGCATACTGCTCGGCCATCTCCAGTGCCTGGCGCTGGCTACGCATGCTGCGCTCCAGATCGCGGTACTGAGATTTCAGCTGCTCGCCACGATCGGCAATACCACGCAATTGACGGGCATGGGCAATCAGCTCACGCGCTTTGTCTGCCGCACCTGAGCGCTCGACCGTGCCGGCGATGGTGGTGACAATCGCCAATCCTTTCTCAAACTGGCGGGCTGCCGCAGAAGACATATCCAGCTTGTGCTTAAGGGCCAGCAAAGCCGTGGTCTGGGTATCCTGCTCTTTTTTCAGCTGGGCCAGATACGGCACCGCCTGATCCGGCAGCAGCTGATGGTCATTGGCCAGTTCACGCGCTTTTTCCAGCGCCTGTACCGCCTGCTGGTATTGCAGGGCACGGGTCTGCTGCATATCCAGCGCCTGCTGGTAATCAGCGAGCTGAGTTTTCAGGCTGTCGACTTCTTCTTCAGACAGCAGCGCCTGCTCTTCGGCCATCGCCAGCTGCTCGGCGGCTTCTTCAACCACCACCACCTGCTCTTCCAGGCGCTCGGTCAGCGCTTCGAGATCTTCACGATAGCGCTCGATTTTCTCTTGCTGGCGAACCGCCGTCTGCACCAGTTGCAGGTGATCCGACGCCGCCTGATGATCCTGCTCCAGCGCCCCTTCCAGCTCGGTCAGCTCATCAAGCTCACCGGTCATGTTTGTCAGTGCGCGCTGCTGATCCTCAAGCTGCTGGCGCGAGCCGGTCAGCTCGCCGCGCAGGCTCAGGGTCATTTCCAGCTTTTTGCGCCGCTCATTGGCGTGGCGCATATAGTCGGCGGCAACATAGTTCGTTGCCTCGGTGATCAGATGTTTAAACAGATCCCGATCGTTCTGAGTCAGCTTGATCGCTTCCAGCGTCATGCGGTTTTCGCGCAGCGCCGCTTCCATATCCTGGAAAGCCTTTTTCACCCCGGTGTTTTGCGGCAGCAGGTAGTCTCGCAGCGAGCGGGTAATGGCGCTCGAGATCCCACCGTACAGCGAGGCTTCGATCAGGCGGTAGAATTTGGAGCGATCGCTGCTGTTACGCAGCTTCTTCGGCAGCACGCCGAATTCAAACATCTGCGCATGATAATCGGTGACGGAATTAAAGGCTTTAAACTGCACCCCTTCCATCTCAGTGACGACATCTTTGACTTCGTTGATCTGGCGCACCCGGGCCTGATTTTCAGACAGGGTTTCCACCAGGACTTCCGTCGGTTTCACCTGCGACGGCAAGCCTTGGATGATAAACGGCTTGATATCGACTTTTTTGTCCCGGCCCGCGACCTGCTGCAGCTTGACCGCAAACATAATACGCTGGTTTTTCGAGTTCACCACATCCAGCGCGGCGTAACAGGCACCCGGCTTGAGTTTACCGTGCAGACCTTTATCGCGAGAGGCGTTGGAGCTGCCCGCTTCCGTGGTATTGCGGAAATGCAGCAGGCTCTGATCCGGGATCAGCGAGGTAATGAAGGCCGCCATGGTGGTTGATTTCCCGGCGCCGTTGCCGCCCGACAGCGTGGTGACCAGGTTATCAATGTCAAAGGTCCGGGCAAAAAAGCCGTTCCAGTTGACCATTGTCAGCGATTGATACTTACCGCGTTCCATCAGGCTTCATCCTCCTGTCCGGCTGGCTCGGTGGCCAGCTCCAGTTGTTCTTCGACCACTTGATCTTCAGCCATATCCAGCAGACTGGACTGGCTCGGCTCCTGCTGATGCACCACCACCGCTTCACCATCACGGATCAGGCGCAGCTGGGCTTCACGGACATCATCGCCGGTGCGTACATCGGCACCGAAACGGAACACCGCTTCGCTGATCCGGAATTTGCCGTTTTCACCGACCGGGATCACCATCCCGATCCGGCGCAGGCGTCGCAGCGAGGTTTTCACTTTGTCGAACAGTTTTTCCCGGTCCAGATCCGAACCGCTGGCCCGGTGGGTGACCAACTTCATCAGCTTCTGCTCATCGGCCAGAGACATCAGCTCGTCAAACAGCTCCTGGTTGCTGAAGATCCCTTCCTGGGCCAGACGCTCCGGGCTCAGGTAAAGGAAACACAGTACCTTGCCCACCAGCATGTCGATCTCGGACAAGACCGAGCGGCTGATCAGCGAGGTCGAACGCGGGCGCAGATAGAAAAAGCCTTCTGGTGCGCGCACCAGTTCGGCGTTATAACGCTTATAAAACAGGGCCAGCGCCTGCT
The DNA here is from genome assembly GCF_024380015.1 of Photobacterium atrarenae. Taxonomy (NCBI): domain Bacteria; kingdom Pseudomonadati; phylum Pseudomonadota; class Gammaproteobacteria; order Vibrionales; family Vibrionaceae; genus Photobacterium; species Photobacterium atrarenae. Next base: position 1,198,438 of record NZ_CP101508.1, on the reverse strand, counting down.
CGAATTCAATCAGCAGGGCGTGCTTATCTAAATCTTCGCTGCCGATGTGGCGACCTGAGCGCAGATCGTTATCCAGTGCCGGGAAAAGCGGGTTTGCAATTGCCTTGGCCAGCTTTTCAGGCATAAATTCTTCAATATTTATCGATGACATTCGCTTGTACCTTGGCTCCGTAGTCGTTGATGGCTTCCCAGTCCGGCTGGATGGCGTTGAAGTCGGACTCGGAGTAACCGAGCCGGACCGCCTGATCGATCACCAGGCGTGCCATATCAAAATGCTGTGCCTGGGGATGCTGAGCCAAATAATCTTTCAGGAGCATACTGAGGTTAATGGCAGCCCCGGTTTTTTTATGGGCCTGCAACATGGCTGCAACCTGCTCGGCCAGCTGATCGCTGACCCGATCCAGTGCTTCAAATTCCATCTCTTCCGGCACGATACCGGTGACTTCGTCGTCCCGCAGCACCAGGGCTTCGTCCCGCATATCCAGCAGGCGATCAGCATCGGCATAGGTCAGCATCCACGGCGCGTCGAAGTAATCTTTCACCGATTGGCGCAGGCGCTGGCTGAAGGCACGGTTCTTGTCCATATCAATGGCCGTCCGGATGAACTTGTGGACGTGGCGGTCATAGCCGATCCACAGATCAATTGCCTGCTGGCCCCAGTTGATAATCCGGTCCAGCTTGGCCTGGAGGATGTAGATCATCCCATCAACGAAATCCAGATCCGGGTTGCCCTGGATCGCTTCCTGAATCGTCAGCAGCTGGGTTTGCAGCTGATCACCGGCGGCCTGCAGGGTATCTTGCAGCTCACGCAGGGTGCTGGAGGTTTCATTGAGCAGGCTTTCACAGTTGGTGATCGCCGCCCGCCAGTCCTGATTCAGCAGCGCTGCGATATCTTCTTTGACCTGCTGCTGCTGCTCGTCCATGGTGCGCTGGTTGAGATCGATCCGATCGAAGATTTCCGCTACCGAATACTTCAGCACCGCGTAAACTTCCTGGCGCCAGTGCTTCTCGTCACCGCCTTCTTCGGCGGCATCGACCGCTTTGGTGATCTCATCGGCCACCATCGCCAGCTGGATCGACAGCTTGAGGGATGAATATTCACGATGGCGAGCATAATAGTCCGTGATCCCCAGCGCCAACGGGCTGAGGCGGTAAATACTGGCGCCCTCGGTCAGTTCACTGGTAAACCGGGTGATCAACCGTTGCCGAACCAATTCATTGATGGCGTTGTTGGCACGAAAGGCCAGGGTCTCCTGGGATTGCTCGAACATCTCGCTGACAATGCGAAACGCATCGATCAGCTCCCCTTCCCCTAATTCTTCATCAAAGCGATCGCCGCTCAAGACAGCAATCGCCAACAAGAACGCCAGCCGCTCGGTTGGCAGGTTCAGGGCAAACTCATGCTGCCGAACCCAACTGACCAACTCCGGAACGGTCTGGGATACATCACTCATCCGTTGTCCTTATTGCTGTTACTTTGATACGCCTCTTGCTCCGGGGATGTACCGTCTGTCAACGGCTTTTGCGCGTATACATGAATGTACCGGCCCAAAGACAAATAAGGCTCCTGTCGACAGAGCTTCTGCTCCATCTCGATAACTTGTTCCAGGCTGTAATCACCCACCATATGGGTCTGCATATAGTCATGGAAGGTGCGTACACCGGTTTTCCCCAAAATGGTCCACCCGGCATCCGTCAGCCACTGATATACCTCTTCCGGCGCCAACGCCTGCTGGGGCTGAAGCTTAAACCGCTTGCGATGCGGCATCCCCTGCTCGATGTGGGTCAGGTTGCCACAGATCAGGTTCTTGAACAGCAGGCCGTTATAGTTGTAGAACATTACGGAGACCACGCCGCCGGGGCGCACTTGCTGCATTAAGTAGTCCAGCGCCGCTTTGGGATCGGCCAACCATTCCATCACTGCATGGAACAGAATCAGGTCGGCCGGGCAGTCCAGATGCTCGCCAATCGCTTGCACCGGACTGTGGACCAGGCGATATTGCGCAAGCAGGCCGTTGTTGGCAATGTCCCGCTCGGCTAGCTTGAGCATTTCACCAGAAAGATCACATAACGTGACCTGGTGCCCCTGTGCCGCCAGCTTCTGTGACAACTGACCCAGCCCGCCGCCGGCATCGAGGATATGCAACGGTTGTTCGGTGTCAAGAACGGTGAGGATCTGCTCAAGATCCTGCCAGACTACCGACTGGCGGATTTCACCTTTCGCCGTGCCATAAATACTTTTGGCAAATTTTTGCGCCAGGTCGTCAAAATTTCGATCTTTGATCACGTCAGCTTTACGATATGATAGCGATTGGAAAAATAGAGCTCATTTTGGCACAAGCCAGCAAGGAATAAAGGCTTGTGATGATTTTTCGAGCTCAACTGCTGAATTTTCGGACGACATTTCATGTTTGAACTAAAAAAAATATTTTCTGCGCTCCTGATGCCGTTGCCCGCCCTACTGCTGCTCGGGTGTTTCGGTCTCATGCTGCTCTGGTTTACTCGCCGCAAGGGACTGGCGTCGGCGTGTATCGCCTTTGCTTTCCTCGGCATTTTCCTGGTCTCCTTCCAACCGATCGCGACCAGTCTGCTGCGTCCGTTGGAGCGTGAGAACGAACCTTTTATCCCCTCGGCAGAAACCGTTGACTACGTTATGGTGCTGGGCAGCGGCCATGTGATTGACCACGCCATGCCAATCACATCCGAGCTTTCCAGAACTTCCCTGATGCGGCTGGCGGAAGGACTGCGGATCCACCGGCTTTACCCCGAGTCCAAACTCATCCTCTCCGGTTACGGCGGCGGCTCCGATGTCAGCCAGGCCCGGATGATGGCCAAAGTTGCCCTGGCACTCGGGACCAAGAAAAATGACATTCTACTGCTTGAAACCGCACGCGATACCTGGGAAGAAGCCTTTCAGGCCGCTTCTGTGGTCGGCGATCGAAAGTTAGTCTTGGTCACCTCGGCCAGCCATATGACCCGCGCGCTGTACGAGTTTAACCAGGCAGGCCTGAAGCCCACGCCGGCGCCGACCAACTTCCTGGCCAGCAATAAAATAAAGCAGCCCTGGGAGCGGTACCAGCCGCAAGCCAAATACCTGGAGCAAACTGAGCGCTACTGGCACGAAACCATGGGGCAATGGTGGCAAACCCTGCGGGATCAACTGGCCGCACCACCGCCAGAACGCCTGGACCAACCTGCAGCGCCCGAGCAACCAGCAGAAGCGAATCCAGACACAAAGCAATCTGGCCAACCGGCCTGATCACCATCCCCAGCTTCCCCGGCTTTCTCACCGGCCGGGGAATCCCCTGCCCTGCGATACCATTTCAGGACAAATGATCGGCAGGTTGCGCAAAGACAACGCCATATTCCAGAATGTTTTAAATTGTTCGATTTTTTCATATAAAAAGATATTAAAAACCATTTCGCTTTCAGGATGTGGATCATAAGATTGCGCGTCATTCATTCTTATACATCAGCCTGCACAGGGACTTTTCAGGCGATTATAACCTTTTAAGGCTCAACACCATGCCATTTCTGATACTGAATATCGCAATTTTTGCGCTGCTGGTTGCGTTCCTGGTGAAACAACAACGCAGTGAGCAGACGCTTTCCAAACGCGTCTTTACCAGCCTGGGACTGGGGGTACTGTTTGGTGCCGCCCTGCAACTGCTCTATGGTGGCGGTAGCGACGTGATTGCCAATACCCTCGAGTACATCAACATCGTTGGTGCCGGCTACGTCAGCCTGCTGAAAATGATCATCATGCCGCTGATCATGGTCTCAATTATCGGTGCCATCATTAAAGTCAAAGATTCCGGCTCGCTGGGTAAAATCTCCGGCCTGAGCATCGGTATTCTGCTGGCAACCACGGCGGCTTCAGCCCTGATCGGGATCCTGATCAGCAACCTGTTCGGCCTGTCTGCTGAAGGCATAGTGCAAGGCGCACGTGAAATCGCCCGGGGTGAAGTGCTGGAAAACCGTTTGGGTACTGTGGAAGCGCTGTCTTTCGCCGACATGGTGATTTCATTCTTCCCGGGCAACCCGTTTGCCGACCTGGCCGGCAGCCGCCCGACCTCGACCATTGCAGTGGTGATTTTCTCAGCCTTTATCGGTGTGGCCGGCCTGACCGTGATCCGCACCCAGCCTGAGCTGGGCGCCAGCTTTGAGAAATTCATGCAAGTGGCACAGGAAATTGTTCGTACCCTGGTTCGCATGGTGCTGAGCCTGACGCCATATGGTGTGCTGGCGCTGATGACCAAAGTGGTTGCCGGTTCGAACTACGACGATATTCTGAGCCTGGCGAACTTTGTCGTGGCTTCATACGTCGGTCTCGGCCTGATCCTGGTGATGCACCTGGTGCTGGTGTCGCTGGTTGGCGTCAACCCAATCCGCTTTCTGAAGAAGATCCTGCCAGTCCTGACCTTCGCGTTTACCTCACGCTCCAGTGCCGGAACGCTGCCATTTAACATCGATACGCAGGTGAAGAAACTAGGCAACGGTGAAGGCGTGTCGAACTTCTCGGCTTCGTTCGGTGCCACCATGGGCCAGAACGGCTGTGCCGGCCTGTACCCAGCGATGCTGGCAGTGATGATTGCCCCAACCATCGGGATTAACCCGCTGGATCCGGGCTTCATGCTGACCCTGATCGCGATCATCACCATCAGCTCCTTCGGGATTGCCGGGGTTGGCGGTGGCGCGACCTTTGCCGCTCTGATTGTCTTATCAGCACTGGATATGCCGGTTGCCCTGGCGGGCCTGCTGATCTCGATTGAGCCGCTGATCGACATGGGTCGTACCGCGGTCAACGTCAGCGGCTCCATGACTGCCGGGACCATCACATCCCGTTTGCTGGGTCAGGCTGACCACGCGGTGTTCGAAGCCGATCAAGAAGCCGACAGCAAGCCGGTGAATGCCTAATCATCGCATCACACAAGTACAGATAACCAAGGCCACCTCCGGGTGGCCTTTTTATTACTCGTCGTATTAATGCGGCAATACTTCAGGCCTCACTCAAATCCATCAATATAAAAAGGGCTGCTTATCCCAAGCAGCCCTTCTTCATGTAATGTCCCACGCACGAGCATCAGCCAATCAGCTGACGGACCTTTTCCAGATCTTCCGGCGTATCAACGCCCGCAGGCGGCGCATCAATCGCGACTTCAACATGGATTTTCTCGCCGTACCACAGCACCCGCAGCTGCTCCAGCGCTTCGATTTTCTCCAGCGCGCTCGGCTCCCAGTTGATGTAAGTATTGATAAACCCGGCGCGATAGGCATAGATCCCGATATGGCGCATCAGGTTATGATGGATCTCCTGCGGGCGCTTGGCAAAGTTATCACGGTCCCAGGGGATCGAGGCCCGGCTGAAATACATCGCGTAGCCGTCCTGGTTGGTGACCACTTTCACCGCATTGGGATTGAACACTTCATCGGCCTGATCAATTTCCACCGCCAGCGTCGCCATCGGCGCATCGCTACGGGCCAGATTATCTGCCACCTGGCGGATAATGGATTCCGGGATCAGCGGCTCATCGCCCTGAACATTCACCACAATCTGATCATCAGCCAGTTGGTATTGCTCGACCACCTCGGCCAGACGCTCGGTGCCGGATTCGTGATCGGCACGGGTCAAGCAAACCTCACCGCCGAAGCCTTTGACGACATCGACAATGCGCTGATCATCGGTGGCGACGATCACCTGCTCGGCACCGGCTTTGCTCGCCTGCTCATAAACCCACTGGATCATCGGCTTGCCGCCGATATCCGCCAGCGGCTTGCCCGGCAGGCGGGAGGACTGGTAACGTGCCGGGATAATCACCGTGAACGCCATTACTTCACCTCATCAGAGCTTAAAGTACGCGCTTCAGGTTCAAGCAACACCGGGATCCCGTCGTTGATCGGATAGGCCAGACGATCAAACTTGCATACCAGTTCATTCTTGTCTTTATCGTAGTTCAGCTTACCTTTACAGACCGGGCAGGCGACGATTTCAAGCAGACGATGATCCATATTCTTCCTTTACCTCAATAATCCGGGTCATGATGGCATCTACCTCGGATGCCGGGAGTTCGGCATCCACCGGCAGGTACCACCAGTTTGACTGAGCGAAGGTGTGGCATTTCACCGCATCTTTCTCTGTCATGATAAGATGCTGTCCCCGCTGGGACAGCTGTGTTAATTCTTGCTCGGAGAAAGCCTGATGATCAGCAAATGGCTGACTCACCACCGGCGTGACTCCCAGCATCTTCAGTGTATGAAAAAATCGCGGCGGATGTCCGATCCCGGCCATGGCAACCACATCTTGCAGGGCGGATACCGGGCAACGCTCACCGGTTTTCAGGTTGATCAGCTCGCCCGGCTGCAGGATCATCTGCACTTCTCCAGACTGCGCCTGACCGCCGTTGCAAATCAGAAAGTCCACTTCAGCCAACCGTTCACAGGGCTCACGCAGCGGCCCCATCGGGATCAGCTGGCGATTGCCGAACCGGCGCTGGCCGTCAATCACCACAATTTCAATATCCCGCGCCAGAGCATAATGCTGCAAGCCATCATCGGTAATAATGACATCCACATCCTGCGCCAGCAGCAACTTGACCGCATCTGCCCGCTTGGGCGACACCGCCACCGGCACCCCGGTACGACGGTGGATCAGCACCGGCTCATCGCCGGCTTCTGCCGTCGGCGTCTCGGCAGTGACCGGATACGGATAATACGGCGCCTTGGCACCATAGCCGCGCGAGACCACGCCGGGCTTGAGCCCTCTGGCCTTGAGCTGCTCTACCAGCCACACCACCACAGGGGTCTTGCCATTGCCGCCGGCGGTGATATTGCCGACCACCACCACCGGCACCGGCGCGCGATACACCGCTTTTTGACCAATTTGATACTGGCGGCGACGGCGCACGCTGATCCAGCCGAACAAGCGGCTCAGCGGCCATAGCAAAGGTTTGAGCGCAACACCGACCGGGTGCTGCTCAAACCAGATTTTTTCAACCCAATTCGCCATTATTCACCAAACTGGATCCGGTGCAACTGAGCGTAGGCACCGTCTTTGGCCAGCAGCTCGGCATGCACGCCGCGCTCGATGATTTCGCCTTCATCGACCACCAGGATCTGATCCGCGTTTTCAATTGTTGACAGGCGATGGGCAATCACCAGCACCGTGCGATCTTTTTGCAGCTCATCCAACGCCGCCTGAATGGCGCGCTCAGACTCGGTATCCAGCGCCGAAGTCGCCTCATCCAGGATCAGAACCGGGGCATTGCGCAGCAGGGCACGGGCAATCGCGATCCGCTGCCGCTGGCCGCCGGACAGGCTCACCCCGTTTTCACCGATCACTGTATCCAGGCCATGCGCCATACCCTGAATAAAGTCCATCGCGTAAGCGAGCTCAGCCGCTTTCTCAATTTCTTCGCGGCTGTATTGATCACCACTGGCATAGGCAATGTTATTGGCGATGGTGTCGTTAAACAGGTGAACATTCTGTGACACCACGGCAACCTGCTCGCGCAGGTTGGACAGCTTATAGTCCTGCAATTCGCGACCATCAATAGTGATTTGCCCAGAATCGATGTCATAGAAGCGAGTCAGCAGGTTGGCAATGGTACTCTTGCCCGAGCCCGAACGCCCAACCAGCGCCAGGGTCTGACCAGCTGGCAGCGAAAAACTGACATGGCGCAGCGCCGGGGTATCTTTGGTCGGATAGGTGAAAGTGACATCTTTAACCTCAATATCGCCTTTGACCCGCGCCGGAGCGTAGGTCCCGTGATCTTTTTCCGTCTCCAGCTCCATCAGGCCAAACAAAGTCTGGCAAGCCGCCATGCCGCGCTGGAACTGGGAGGTGACATTGGTCAGGGCTTTGAGCGGGCGCATCAGGCCGAACATGGAGCCAAACACCAGGGCAAAGGTGCCCGGGGTCAACTCAGCGCGCAGCGACTCCGTGTTGGCCAGTACCAGCACCACCACCAGAGCCATGGAGGCAATCACCTGGATCACCGGGTTGGCAATCGCCTGGGCCGAAACCAGCTTCATGGTCTGCTGGCGCATCCCGTTACTCACTTTCTCAAACCGCTCTTTTTCGACCTGCTGGCCGCCGTAGCTCAGGACCACTTTGTGGCCTTTGAGCATCTGCTCCGCCGACGAGGTCACCGAGCCCATTGCATCCTGCATGTTTTTGGAAATCTTGCGAAAGCGTTTCGACACCACCCGGATACTGACCGCCACAACCGGGGCAATGACCAACAAAATCGCCGACAGCTGCCAGCTGTTCCAGAACATCAGCCCCATCAGGGCAACGATCATCGCCCCTTCCCGCACCAGGCTGACCAGCGCGCCACTGGTGGCCGACGCCACCTGCTCAGAATCATAAGTGATCCGCGACAGCAGCTTGCCCGACGACTCTTTGTCAAAAAAACCAACCGGCATTTTCATAAAGTGGTTGAACATCTGGCGACGCAGGGTCATCACCACATTTCCCGACACCCAGGACAGGCAGTAAGTCGAAACAAAGCCACTGAGCCCGCGCAGGATCATCAGTCCCAGCAGATAGAAAGGCATCATGGCCAGGAAATTGGATTCGATGGCATCTAAACCACCAAAACTTTCATCCATCAGCGGCTTAATCATCGAGAGCATCAGGGCATCACTGGCGGCACTGATGATCAGGGCCACAACGGCCACGGCAAGCCCGGACTTGTATAAGCTAATCGATGGCCAAAGCCGTTTAAACGTATCCCAAGTGGATTGATCTGTTGGTTGTGTCATGAAAACCGGTTTGTATTAAAGTCAATTCGCCACATTCTACTCGCTTCGCGGCGATGCACCAAATAAGTTCCGATGCCCTTGAACAGCGCCGCTTAGTTTTTAAGCACCTGTTGCGACTATCAATCCCGCGTTAGCACGCTAATGCTACCTGGAGACTTCCCGAAACCAACCCCCGCGGACATCCTGACGATAGCGAGCAAGGGTGACCTTCCCCTGATCAATGTATACCGTCACCTGCCCGTGCTCTGCGGTATTGAGCCACTGCGCTCCCTTATTGAGGTAGCGCTGTTGCACTTCCGGCGCCGGGAGCCGCCAGGGGCTGTAGCGCGCAGTGGAGACCAGGGCAAAATCCGGTTTCATCGTCGCCAGCCAGGTCGCCGTTGAAGAAGTCTTGCTGCCGTGATGCGGCACCAGCAGGATATCGGGATTGAGTCCTGGCTCGAGCCGGGCCAGCAAGAGTTCGGAGATGGCGTCAATATCGCCGGTCAGCAATACGGACACTGGCCGTCCGGAAGCGCGTGCCGAGTCCTGAATTTCAATCACACACGAATGGGGGTTGGCCGCCCTCGTAACTCGCTTCGGTGGCCAAAGCACCCGGAAGTTCAGCTGCTGCCACAGCCATGTCTCGCCCCGCACGCACGGCGCAAAGCCCGCCCGGTGATCACTGCTGCGCCGCCACTGCGGGCGGAGCCGCGCCAGCACATCGTTGAGCCCACCGGCGTGATCACTGTCGGCATGGCTGAGGATCAACCCGTCAAGCCGGGTGATCCCGTCACGCCGCAGAACCGGCTCGATCACCATGTTGGCGATACTGCCCTGCTCCCAGGCATTCCCGGTATCATAGAGGACGGCCCGGCCATGGCGGCGGATCAGTACTGCCAACCCATGACCAACATCCAGCATATCCAACTGCCAGCCCGCCGTTGACGCCGACGGTCGCAGACTGTCATCCCTGCCCGGCCAGCCGTACCAGCTACCCAGCACCATGCCCATCACCAAAAACCAGGCTTTATAGCGGCGCACCGGCAGGAACCACATCACCACCAGCGCGAGGATCCCCCCCAGCAGGTACACCATGCCCCGGGCCGGGATATCCCACCAGGCACCCTCCGCCTGGTTTGCCAATGCCAGTACCGGGATCAGGGAACAATCGGCCAGCCACCACAGCCCGCCGGAAATCGTCGGCAGCCATACCGTTGCCAGCGCGGCCAGAACCAAAGGCACGGTCACCAGGCTGACCCAGGGTACAGCGAGCAAATTCACCACCGGCGCGACGAGCGAGATCCCGCCGAACCACTGCCATTGCACCGGCAGCATCAACAGCATCAGGGCCAACTGCATCAGGGCCAGGGCTTTCAGCCGGCCGAGCAGGGTTTGCGGCAAGGTCGGACTATCTACAACACGGGGCTGCAAACCGCTGAGATTGGCGATATAAAGGATCAGCACGGCAGCAAAAGAAAGCCAGAACCCGGCACCATAAGTGCCTAAAGGATTAACCAACAGGCACAACACCAAGGCCACCAGCATCACCTGCCACCCCGGCCACTGGATCCGCAGGCGGATCAAAACCAACACCAGCGCACTCATCAACAGCGCCCGCTGGGTCGGCAGGCTAAATCCGGCCAGCCAGGCATAGCAACAGGCAAACACCCCGGCCAGCCACACCGGCAGCCAGAGCAAGCGGGGATGTTCCGGGCTCAGCCCCCGAATCATCCGTCCCAGCCACCAGCCACATCCAACCGCCAGGCCGATATGCAGCCCGGATATCGCCATCAGATGCGCCAGACCGCTGTCACGCAGGACCAGCCAGTCGTGATGTTCCAGCCCGTCACGAAACCCGAAGCCCAAAGCCAGCAAGTACGGCTGGCGTGACAGGGGCTGGGTCAGCCTGACTACTTGGTCAAACAGTTGCTGGCGCAGATCCGGCAAGGCTGCCGGCGGTAACTGCCGGGCCTGGAGCACTTTGCCCCTTCCGTGGTATCCATGGGCGAGAAAGTAGCGTTCGGCATCGAAACCAGCCCGGTTCACCCGGCCATAAGGGCGCTTGAGTCGCACCTCCAACTGCCATCGCTGTCCCCGTTTCAGCTTTTCTTCTTGCGGCCAGTCAAGGCGGACTTTGAGTGTGCGCCCGCGCGGCAATGGCTGGTGATTAAGTGAACCGACCTTAAAATCAACGTCCCGAGCGGGGATATTTTGATTTAAAAGACTGCTAACTTCGCCAACTATGGTAATATTCTGACGCTCAAGGGGGATCATCTCGACAGCTTCAAGATAAGCCGTGGCGCCTGTTTTCGCGACCAGCGCACCGACAACCACCCAGCTTATCCATTTGAACCGCCCAAAAGATGAAATAAAACCACCTATCATTAAGGCTGTAACAAACCAGAGATACCCTGGAAGCTGTGGCCAAAGATGAAGCGATAGTATCCCTGCTGCAATACCGGCTAAGGCTTGGTTCATTACCGGATTGCCACAATCACAACTGAAGTAAAATGCCAAGACAAGTTATAAGACGTTTCTTGCCCAGCCATGACGTGATTAAGCGCCAGAAGGCGCTGAAGATTTTCGGTCATGTGCTGTATAACCCAAACCTGTGGTGCCTCAACCGGCGTTCTGCGTCGGGGGCATTTGCTGTCGGCCTGTTCATGGCATTTGTCCCGCTGCCCAGCCAGATGATCATGGCCGCCGGGCTGGCCATTCTGTTTAGTGTCAATCTGCCTCTGTCGGTCTGCCTGGTTTGGGTCAGTAACCCGGTGACCATGCCGGTGCTGTTTTATGGTGCCTATAAACTCGGTGCCTGGCTGATGAATGCTCCCCACCAACCTTTTCATTTCGAACTTTCCTGGGAGTTTCTGCTGCACCAAATGAGTCAAATCGGGCCTCCGTTTCTGCTCGGGTGTACGGTGAGCGGCGTGGCCTGCGCCCTGGTTGGCTACTTTGCCATCCGTGGTTTATGGCGCTACTCCGTCGTGCGCAGCTGGAATCGCCGCCGGTTCCGCTAGCTTGTTATCCGGACATAAAAAACCTCGCCATTGCGAGGTTTTTTATTGCCGCGATTGAAATCTCAGACAAGTCGTTATTCAGCTTCTGCCCCCTGAACTGAGAGTCATCCCGTTTTACCGGGTACTCCATCGCACGCGATACACGGTGGGGCGTGAATTACCTCGCATCGCTGCGTCACCTGCAGCGATGCGATACCGCCTCAAATCTATTTCGCACTCAGCACCTGGGCCGGATGCAAGCGGCTGGCACGTCTGGCCGGATACCAGGTCGCCAGCAAGCTCAGGACAATCGCTGTAACGGCCACTATCACCACATCCTGCATCGCCAGCTCAGTCGGCAGGAAATCGACAAAATAGATATCCCCGGACAAGAACTGATGCCCCAGCAGATGCTCGAGCCCTTTCAGCATGGGGGTCAGGTTGACAGCCACCCCCGCACCGAACAACGAGCCCAGCAAGCTACCGATCACCCCGGAGAGCAAGCCGTGCCAGATAAAGATCGCCTTCACCAACCCGTCACCGGCCCCCATAGTTCTTAAAATCGCAATATCCGCGGCACGATCTTTCACCGCCATCATCAGGGTCGAAACAATATTGAAGCAGGCGACACCAATCACCAGCACCATCACCAGGTACATAATGGTCCGGACCATTTGGATATCCCGGTACAGATAGCCATATTTCTGATTCCAGCTCTTCAGGTAGACATACACCGGCAGGGTAAAGCCCACCTCCCGGACAATCTCCTGGGCGTCAAGCACCTGATCGACATTAAGCGAAATTCCGGAGATCCCCTGCCCCATCGACAAATACTGCTGAGCATCCGCCAGCGGGATCAGCGCCAGGTTATGATCAAGTTGTCCCCCCAACGCCAGCAGCCCGGTCACCTGGAGCCGGATCCGGTGGGGTGATTTCAGCTGCTTTGACGGATCCGAATTCGGGATCATCGCCGTGATCCAATCCCCTTCACCAATCCCCAGCTTATCAGCGATCCCCTGGCCCAGAATCACCTGCTTCTCTCCGGCGGCCAGTTTATCCCAGGCCCCGTCGCGCACATAACCGGGCAAGGCACTCACCTTGCGCTCCTGCGCCGGATTAACCCCACGTACTTCCACCGCTTTCAGGTTGGTGCCTTTTTCAAGCAAGGCGGTGAAACGGATATAAGGTGCGGCGGCTGTCACCCGCGGATGCGACTGAACCGTGTCTAAGATAGGCTGCCACTCAGTAAACGGCGGCTTCACCGCCTCCAACTCCCCGTGCGGGATCACCGACAGCACGCGATTTTGCAGCTCTCGCTCAAAGCCATTCATGGCGGACAAGCCGATAATGATCACGGCAACGCCGACCGCGATTCCCAACATGGACGAGACTGAAATAAACGACACCATCCGGTTGCGCTGTTTGGCCCGGCTAAAGCGGCTGCCAATAAACAGAGAAAGCGGTCGGAACATCAGGCCACCTCAACTTGGCTCAGCACGCCATCTTGCATGCTCATACAGCGATCCAGCTTGCCGGCCAGCTCATTATCATGAGTCACCACCAGAAATGCGGTACCGGACTCCTGATTCAGCTTACGCATCAAATCGTAAATCTCGAGTGCCGTTTTATGATCCAGGTTTCCCGTCGGCTCATCGGCCAGCACAATCGCCGGATCATTGACCAGCGCCCGGGCAATCGCCACCCGCTGGCGCTCCCCGCCGCTGAGTTCAGCCGGGCGGTGCTCCAGCCGGTGTTTCAACCCGACCTGTTCAAGCATACTCTCTGCTTTCGAGCGGGCTTTCTCTGCCGCCAGCCCGCCAATCAGCAGCGGCATCGCGACATTTTCCACCGCACTGAAATCTGCCAGCAAATGGTGGAACTGATACACAAACCCCAGCTCCTGATTGCGAATTTTGGCCTGCTTGCCGGCATTCATCGCATTGAGCTTCTGGCCTTTAAAAAACACATCGCCGCTGGTCGGCTCATCCAACGCCCCCAGCAGATGCAGCAGAGTACTTTTCCCGGAGCCGGACGCCCCGACAATCCCCACCAGTTCACCGGCATTAATCGAAAAGCCGACTTCCTTCAGCACTTCCGTCTCGAGCTGGGCCTCGCGATAAACCTTACGCAGGGCGTGACAAACCAATAGTGAATTACTCATAACGTAATGCCTCAGCAGGACGTACAGATGCTGCACGATAAGAAGGGAACACAGTTGCCAGCAGACTCAGAACAATGGCGCCAACAACAACAATCACAATTTGTACCGGTTTGACGACCACCGGCAGGGAGCCGCCGACCATCAGCAGCTGAACCCCGAGGACCGACAACACCGTATTCAGATTCAGTGCCAGCAAGGTGCCCAACACCCCGCCGGCAACAGCGCCAATGACCCCGCTGCTAGCGCCCTGAACGATAAACACCAGCAAAATCTGGCGGCTGGTCATCCCCTGGGTTTTAAGGATCGCCACCTCCGCCTGCTTCTCCATTACCACCATGATCAGGGCGGAGATGATGTTAAACGCCGCCACCCCGATGATCAGCCCCAGCATCAGGCCCATCATGTTCTTTTCCATCTTCACCGCCTGGAACAGCTGGCCCAGTTGCTGGCGCCAGTCGGACCATACCCAGTCATTGGCCAGCGGTTGCTGTGCCAGCTCACTGACAATAAAGGGATCATCAACGAACAACCGCCAGCCGGTCATTTCATTGGGCTTGTAGCGCAGCAAGCGGCCAGCGTCAGTGATGTTGGTCAGCAGCAGCTGTTTGTCGACATCTGAGCTGGCATTAAAAACGCCTTCAACGACAAAATTACGCTGGCTCGGGATCCGGCCGATCGGCGTATACTGGCTGGCGCTAGTGACCATCAGGCGGACTTTATCCCCCACCTTCACTCCCAGCTCTCCGGCCAGCGACTGGCCCATGATCACCCGGTAGCTGCCCGGTGTCAGGTTCGACAACTTGCCCTGGACGATATGATAGCCCAGCGGCTCAAACAGATTGGGATCGACACCCAGCAGCATCCCGGCCGAGAGGGATGTTGCACTCTGGATCACAGTTTCACTGCGGGTCAGCGGGGTGACCATCGAGACATGCGGCAGGCCGGTCAACGATGGCGGCGGCGTTGCCTCGCGGATCATCCGCCCGTCGGGCTGGGAAACCACAGCTTGCGGCATCACCCCGAGAATCCGCGACTTCAGCTGCTGCTCGAAGCCGTTCATGACCGACAGCACAGTCACCAGGGCCAATACCCCAATGGTGATCCCTGCCGTAGACATATAAGAGACAAAGCGGCTGAAGCGATCCCCGGATCGCCCGCGCAGGTACCGCAAGCCAATAAAAAATGAGACTGGATGAAACATAAACCGAGTCGAGACCATCCTGTGATAAACTGCCAGCAAGAATACCCGTTGCCGAACGGGATTACCATCAGAGGGGTAAAACTGATGGAAAAACAGCAGCTAAAATAAGCACTGTACCGCCCTGCGCTTGCTCGATGACGGTGGGTAAGTGATAATCGAACAATCCAGATTATGACGTGAGTATGACATGAACCAGGACGAGTATTTTTCAGTCCATGCCGGGCTGACCATCAATGTCGAGCCGCTTGCCGATGGCGAGCACCTGCCCGACGCGTCAGCATTCCTCCAGGAAATTCCGCCCCTGTTTCGTGTCGCCAGCGAGTGCTCCGGGCTCGAAGAAGGCATTGAGCACTCAATGGGCAAACTGGCCCAGAGCGATAACAAACTGCTGCTGGACTACCTTCAGGCCCAGAACAGCAAAATCAACCTGTTGCTCTCCTACATCCTGTCACAGCAGGACGATCCGGCCTTTCGTTATACCACCACAACATTCGGCGCCAGCCGGCTCACTTTTGACGCAACCCAGCCGTTCACGGTCGGCAACTATGCCCGGGTCAGGCTATTTTTAGACAAGCCGTCGGCGGCCGTCTACTGCTACGCCGAGGTGATGGATAGCCGGGAAAAAGACAATGTGTTTGAAATCACCCTGAAATATATTCGTTTGCAAGAAGACGATCAGGACCTGCTGATCCGCGCAGCCCTGTATGTTCAGCAAAAAATCCTGCGCCAGCGGGCGCAACAGCGAACCGATAATCAATAAGCTCATGAAACCAGATTTACTCCTTTCGCTCCCTCTGCCCGGCAAGCCGGGGGATAACCGATTCGTCGGCAATGTTTCCGGTGCCGCGCTGGCCTTGTCGATAGCCGAACTGGCCGAGGCCCATTCAGGCCCGGTGCTGACCGTTGTCCCGGATACCCAAACCGCCTTGCGCCTTCAGCCGGAAGTCAGCCAGTTTACCACGCAGGAAGTCAGCGTTTTTCCGGACTGGGAAACCCTGCCCTACGACAACTTCTCGCCGCACCAGGACATTATTTCTGATCGCCTGGCCCGATTGTACCGGCTGCCGACGCAAGCCGACGGGATTATCCTGGTCCCGATCAGCACCCTGCTCCAGCGCCTGACGCCGCGTGAGTTCATTCACCAGCATGCCCTGATGGTCAGCAACGGCGATCGCCTGTCGCTGGAAAAACTGCGGATGCAACTCGAAGCCGCCGGCTATCGCCATGTTGACCAGGTGATGGAACACGGCGAGTATGCCAGCCGGGGCTCGCTGCTGGATCTGTTCCCGATGGGCAGCAACCAGCCGTACCGGATCGATTTTTTTGATGATGAAGTTGACTCCATTCGCCAGTTTGAGCCGGAAACCCAGCGCTCAACCGGTGAGATCGAGCAGATCCACCTGCTGCCGGCCCACGAGTTCCCGACCGACGAAATGGCGGTGGAGAACTTCCGCATGCGCTGGCGTGAGCGCTTCGAAGCCCGCCGCGAGCCGGAATCCATTTACCAGCAGGTTAGTAAGCGGACCTGGCCGGCCGGGATTGAGTACTGGCAGCCACTGTTTTTCGAGCGGACCGAAACCCTGTTTGACTACCTGCCCGGTACCAGCCTGCTGCTGACGGTTGGCGAGCTGGAACCGGCCATCGACCAGTTCCTCGGCGATGCGGCGTACCGTTATGATCAGCGCCGGGTCGACCCACTGCGCCCGCTGCTCAGCCCCGCCGAGCTATGGCTGAGCAAAGAAGAGATGTTCGCCGGCTTCAAGCAACTGCCGCAAGTGCGGCTGCGTCGTGAGCCGGAGCCGGAGAAAGCCGGGCGCTGTAATCCGGCCATCGCGCCGGTGCCTGCACTGACCATCAACCACCAGCTGAAAGAGCCGCTGGCAGAACTCCGCCGCTTTGCCGAGCAGTTCAGCGGCAAAATTGTGTTCTCGGTCGCCTCCGAAGGCCGTCGTGAAGCCCTGCTCGATTTGCTGGCTCGGATCAAGCTGCGGCCGCTGGTATGCCGCTCGCTGTATGACGCCATGGCAGCACCGGACAAGTTCACGCTGGTGATCGGCGCCGCCGAGCAAGGCTTCATGCTTGAAGAGCCAACCATGGTGCTGATCTGTGAAAGCGATCTGCTGGGTGAGCGTGTGGTCCAGCGCCGCCGTCAGGAAGATAAAAAGAGCGTCAATACCGATACCATTATCCGCAACCTTGCCGAGCTGCAAATCGGCCAGCCGGTCGTTCACCTGGATCACGGTATCGGCCGCTACCAGGGCCTGCAAACCCTGGAAGCCGGCGGCCTGAAAACAGAATACGTGACCTTGGAATACCAGGGAGGCGCCAAACTGTATGTTCCTGTGGCTTCGCTTCATCTGATCAGCCGCTATTCCGGTGGTGCTGAAGAGACGGCGCCGATCCACAAACTGGGCGGCGAAACCTGGGCCAAAGCACGCAAGAGAGCCGCGGAAAAAGTGCGCGACGTTGCGGCAGAACTGCTCGACGTCTATGCCAAGCGCGAAATGAAACCGGGCTTTAAGTTCAGCCTGGATCGCGAAGCTTACGCCGACTTCTGCACCGGCTTCCCGTTCGAAGAAACCCATGATCAGGCGCTGGCGATCAACGCTGTGCTGTCGGACATGTGCCAGGCCAAAGCCATGGACCGCCTGGTGTGTGGCGATGTCGGCTTCGGCAAAACCGAAGTGGCGATGCGGGCGGCATTTGTCGCGGTCGACAACAATAAGCAGGTCACCGTGCTGGTGCCGACCACCCTGCTGGCCCAGCAACATTTCGAGAACTTCCGCGACCGTTTTGCCAACACCCCGGTACGGGTCGAGGTGCTGTCGCGCTTTAAAACCGCCAAGGAGCAGAAGCAGATTCTGGCCGATGTCGCCGAAGGCAAGATCGACATTCTGATCGGCACCCACAAGCTGCTGAACGCCTCGGTAAAATACCAGGATCTCGGTCTGCTGATTGTCGACGAAGAGCACCGCTTCGGGGTACGCCAGAAAGAGAAGATAAAATCGCTGCGGGCGGATGTCGATATCCTGACCCTCACCGCGACACCGATCCCGCGGACCCTGAATATGGCCATGAGCGGGATGCGGGATCTGTCGATTATCGCGACGCCACCGTCGCGCCGCCTGGCAATCAAGACCTTTGTCCGCGAGCACGAAGACATGCTGGTGCGCGAAGCGGCCCTGCGGGAAATTATGCGCGGCGGCCAGGTCTACTTCCTCCATAATGACGTCGACTCAATTGAGAAAACAGCCGAGGACTTGGCCAAGCTGATCCCCGAAGCGCGGATCACCTTTGCCCACGGCCAGATGCGCGAGCGCGAACTGGAGAAGATCATGAGTGACTTCTACCATCAGCGCTTCAACCTGCTGGTCTGCACCACCATTATTGAAACCGGGATTGATGTGCCGACGGCCAATACCATCATCATCAACCGGGCCGATCACCTCGGCCTGGCCCAGCTACACCAGTTACGTGGCCGGGTCGGCCGGTCGCACCACCAGGCTTACGCCTATATGCTGACGCCGCATCCGAAGCGGATGACCAAAGATGCCGTCAAGCGTCTGGAAGCCATCGCTTCGCTCGAGGATCTTGGGGCCGGCTTTACCCTGGCGACCCATGATCTGGAAATTCGCGGTGCCGGTGAATTGTTGGGCGATGAGCAGAGCGGCCAGATCCAGTCGGTCGGCTTTACCCTGTTCATGGAAATGCTGGAGCAGGCGGTCGATGCCCTCAAAGCCGGCAAAGAGCCATCGCTCGATGATCTGCTGCGTGAGCAAACCGAAGTGGAGCTGCGTTTGCCGGCGCTGCTGCCGGATGATTACATTCCAGACATCAACACCCGACTGTCGCTCTACAAGCGGATTGCCAGCGCCGACAATGATACCGCGCTAGGCGAGTTGAAAGTTGAGCTGATCGACCGCTTCGGCCTGTTGCCGGATGCGGCCAGCAACCTGCTCACTCTCAACAAGCTTAAACTCAAAGCGGCGGACATCGGGGTACGCCGGATTGAAGCCGGCGACAAAGGCGGCTATATCGAGTTTGCCCAAAATGCATCGATTGATCCGGGTTTCCTGGTCGGTCTGCTACAATCGCAACCGCAGCATTACCGGATGGAAGGTCCAACCAAGCTGAAGATGATGGCGCCGATGAGCGGCAACGACAAACGCATCCAATATGTTGACGGCCTTTTAACAAAGCTGGCTGAGAACACGCTATAATAGAAGCACTATTGTACGGGGTATAATCTTGAAAAATCTGATTTATTTGCTGCTGCTCGCGGTCAGTTGGCCCAGCCTGGCAGCACGACAATTTGACATTGAAGTGATTCTGTTCAAGCGCAATATTGAACCGGCCCAGGCCGGTGAAGCCTGGCCGGATCAGCCGCCGCCGCTGAACCTCAAAGGCACCATTTCCTTTGATGACAGCGAGCGACTGGCAGCCAGGGAGATCAGCGTGATGCCTGCCGGCCAGTATCAACTGACTGCGCAATACAATAAGCTGAAGAGCCATGCAGGGTTTAGTCCACTGGCCCACTTCGGCTGGCGCCAGGGGGATCTGAGCAAAGCCGCTGCGCCAAAATTCTATCTGACGGCCGGTCGCGATTTCTCCGATCAGTACCTGCCGGATGGCAGCTCTAAAGCCGCGCTCGCAAACCGTCAGGCTACCGATGCCCAAGCGCCGGTGACTAACAAGCCGGTATCCGGTATCCCGGCCACCGCGGAGCAGGCAAGTAGCGCGACGGAAACCCCATTTGCAGCAGAGCCGGCAGCGCCGCTCTATGAGCTGGAAGGTCAAATCCGGGTCTATGTGCAACATTACCTGTTTACCGAAGCCAACCTTGATCTGCGTGAGCCGAGCCGCCGCGAGATCATTGTCGGTACCGAGCCGCTGGATTTGGAAAACGAATTGCTCAATGAAGAGAGCAATGTCCAGGTCGGCCATTTACAAAAGGTCGAGAAAAAAGTAGAAGTCGAAGAGTTCCTGAAAAGCTACCGCTTTGAACAGCAGCGCAAAATGCGTAGTGGTGAAACCCACTACTTTGATCACCCGCTGATGGGCATGGTGGTTCAGATCCGCCGGGTCGAATAACCCCACCGCACCGAGCAATTTGAAGGCTGCCACCCGGCAGCCTTTTCTTTGGGCGGCATTCTCTTGCTCCCCTAACTGCCTATCACATTGCTGTCACAGCAATTTCTGCCTATGCTTGAAATTCCATACCGCCGCCCGGACCCGATACCTGCTCAATGAAACTGGACTTCGAACTCTCCACGGCCCGCTTATGCTGCCGCCCTTATAAATCCGTCGATCTCTTTGCCCTGGTCGATGCAGTCCAAAGCTCAGTGGCAGCGCTCAGTCCCTGGGTCGGCTGGTGTCACGAAACCTACGATCAGCACGACGCCAGTGCCTGGATTAACGCCAGCCGGCAAAACTGGCAGAACGACATTTGTTACGAGCTGGCGCTGTTTGAACGTCGGGACAACCAACTCGTCGGCAGTGTTTCGCTCAATCACCTTTCACCGGTGCTCAATGCAGCCGAGCTGGGCTACTGGATCCGTACCTCAGCCCAGCAGCAGGGTTACGCGACCGAAGCCTGCCAGGCCATCACCCGCTTTGCATTTAATACTCTGGGCCTGACCCGGCTGGAAATCGTCACCCATACCGATAACCTTGCCAGCCAGCATACCGCGCTGGCCTGCAAAGCCCGATTTGAATGCACCGCCAGAAACCGGATTTATGATAGCGGCACGCCCTGCGACGGCATCGTATTTTCCCTCATCCCCGACGATATTCACCTTAAGCGATCGTGATCGCTCCAGAAACAATTTCAAACGCTTAGCCATTGGAATGCGCTCCGGGCCTGGGGTACTATGACCCCTATCCAGTCAACGAACAGGTATTATTCGTGCTAAAAATTCTGATCACCATTGCCATCGTCGCACTCGTCATTTTCTTTATTCAGCGCTCAAACAGCAATAAACAGGCTGCTGCAGAGCAGATTGAAGCGAGCAAAACATTCCTGGCCGAAAACCAGCAACAAGACGGTGTGAAAACCACTGCGTCCGGACTACAGTATTTAGTGTTGCAAGCAGGAACCGGCACCGTTCACCCCAAAGCTTCGGATAAAGTGACCGTTCACTATCACGGTACGCTGATTGACGGCACCGTCTTTGACAGCTCGGTCGAGCGCGGCAAAACCATTCAATTTGGCTTAGGGCAAGTGATCAAAGGCTGGACGGAAGGATTGCAGCTGATGGTGGAAGGCGAAAAGACCCGCTTCTTTATTCCGGCTGAGCTGGCCTACGGCAACCGCGGCGTCGGAAAAATCCCGCCAGGCTCGGTGCTGATCTTTGATGTTGAGCTGATCAAGATCAACTAAAACCGCAAGCGCACCATTTTTCCGGTACCATGCCGACGGCTCAACCAACAACGCCGCTTCTTATCAAAGCGGCGCTGTTGTTTTTCTGTTCAGTGGTTTGAGGAGACCTGAATCCACTCAGGGACAGTCACCACAGGCTGAACTTAGTGCAGCTTCAGGTTCGGACGCAGCACCCGATTGATCCGGCCGACCAGCATCATCAGGCCGGTTTTGACCAAGCCATGCAGCGCAATCTGGTGCATCCGGTAGAGGGAAATATACACCACCCGAGCAATCCGACCTTCCACCATCATCGAGCCTTTGGTCAGGTTACCCATCAGGCTACCCACCGTCGAGAAACGGCTCAGCGACACCAGGGAGCCATGATCGCTATAGACGAACGGTTTTTGCTGGCGATCGGTCAGCTTGGCAACAATATTTGAGAAACAACGGCTGGCCATCTGGTGCGCGGCCTGCGCACGCGGCGGAACGATGCTGCCGTCTTCCTGGGTACAACAGGCCAGATCACCAATGACATAAATATCGTCATCGCGGGTGGTTTGCAGTGTCGGCTTCACCATCAGCTGGTTGATGCGGTTCGTTTCCAGACCTGCGATGTCCTTCATAAAGTCCGGCGCCTTGATCCCGGCAGCCCAAACCATGATCTGGGCAGGGATATGCTCACCATCTTTGGTGGTCAGGCCGCTTTCATCGGCTTTAGTCACCATGGTCGCGGTGCGAACATTCACTCCCAGCTTGGTCAATTCACTATGTGCGGCGGAGGAAATCCGCGGCGGCAGCGCCGGCAGAATACGTTCACCGGCTTCCACCAGATTCACGTTCAGTCGCGAACTGTCGAGATCACCAAAACCGTAGTTACGCAGCTCTTTCACCGCATTGTGCAGCTCGGCCGACAGCTCAACCCCGGTCGCCCCGGCACCGACAATCGCAATATCAACGCTCTTCTGCTCTTTGTTGGCGTGCAGCTTGAGGAACTGGTTATTCATCTCAGTACGGAAGCGGTGTGCCTGCTCCGGACTGTCGAGGAAAATGCAATGCTCGCGCACCCCCGGGGTACGGAAATCATTCGACGTCGAGCCAATTGCCAGCACCAGCACATCGTATTCCAATTCACGTTCCGGCAACAATAACTCGTTATGCTCATCATAGAGCGCGGCCAGTTGAATGGCCTTGCGCTCCCGGTCGATTGACTGCAGGGCACCCATCTGGAAGTCGAATGAATGATTCTTAGCATGGGCGCGGTAGCTCAATGCATCGACCCCGGCATCCATTGAGCCGGTCGCCACTTCGTGTAACAGGGGTTTCCATAGATGGCTGGCTTTTCGATCGACCAGGGTGATCTGTGCGCGGCGCTTGCGTCCCAAGGTTCGGCCAAGCTTAGTGGCCAGCTCAAGGCCACCCGCACCGCCACCGACGACGATAATTCGAGTCACAATAACTTCCTCTTATTTTGTATGAATTTTACTCACCCATTCAACCGCCTGCGCTGAGCGCGCGCTGGCTGATAGTGAAATACCAAACTGAGCAGTGCTCTGATTATCGGGCCCATCAAAGTTCACTGTTCAATTTGGTATTGGTGCAGACAGGCTGACACCGTCTGTTAGCCGTGTTGATGTTTCGAAAAGACATTACATGGAGGAAACATCAACAGGCCCTGGGGTAGGAGGTCACCTTCTTCTTCGTTATTGTGGTGCTGACTTAAACGTTTTTATTGTTTGTAAATGCTGGGAAATCTTTTTAAATTTATGGGATTGCGTTTCGTCCCAAATGATATCGTAATATGCGCCCAGCAGCTGTTCTGTTGCGTGATTATCTAATACTTCATCATTGGTTGAAAGGATACAGAGGCAGTTCCCGGCATTTTTTTTCCGAAAATCTGTAACACATTTTGTCGCAATGTCGGCATATTCTTCGGGTCGGTCAATTTTTCCCTCCATGGTCTGTGCCGGGTTCAGGTTCGGGTTAAAAATCACCTGCTTCACCCCGCACAGGAAACCAATCCGCTCTGACCAATAGCCACCCAACCCCACCCCGCAGATCAGCGGTTCAGGGTCGCTGGACTCCTCTTTCAACTTGTGAACTTCACGCAGCAAATGCTGCATATCATGTTTTGGATGCAGCGTGCTGTAATTGACAAAGCGAACATCCGGATCAATAAACTGCAGCTGCAAAACCTTCTCGTGATTGCCCGGGCTGCTTGCATCAAAGCCGTGCAAATAAATAATCATACCACCCTCGCTTGTATTCCCTCTTCTCTACACGCACATCAATCTAGCATGTTTTGTGGGGGGAAAACGTGGGAATTGTTAACAATAACGGTCAGTTTTTATGATTCATTGATCAAAACCGCCACATCCTTGCGAAGACTAGTTAACTTTTCATCCAGGTGCCGCTGTTGTCGCTCGGTCATCGTGTGGTGTAAGCGACTGAGCAGCTCGAAACGGCGGTTGAGGTAGAAATCCAGCTCGGCCTGTTTTGCCGGATAACGAAAGGCGACCAGATCTTGCAGCAACGCTCGCATCCTGCCTTCCAAGTTCGGCTGCGCGCGTGTCGCCAGCAGTTGTGACCAGTTGCGGAGGAAGTCCTGCCAGACACTGACAAACACCGGCTCCATTTCTACCTGATAACCAGCCAGCTCCTCCAACAACTTACGTTGTTCCGGTGACAACCGACCGATCCAGTCTTCAGCGCGATCCGCCAGCCGTGCAGCCCGTTTTCGCTGTTTTTCTGCCGCACTCAGGGGATCGCGCTCGGTCAGGATTTCATTCAGCCGGGCTTCAAACTTACGGCTCATTTCCCCGGCTTGCTGCGATGAGAAAGTTTTCACCACCGCAGCCAGCGGCCCGGCCAGCATCGCTGCTGAATCCTGCCCCAATCTGGTAAAGACATCATGGTAGTAACGCACCCCACCATAGCTCAACGGCTCTATCAGGGAGGTTTGCAAGGCCATGAGCTGGCGGTGGATCTTCGGCAGCTCCTGGCGACGGTGATTCGCCAGGGCCTGATCAAGCGCCGTGCCGAACACCTGCTTCTGGCTGCTGGTCAAGGTGACATAATCGGACAGGTAATAAGGGATCCAGAAATTCAGGGTGTTGTAGCCAAGGCGGACCGCGCAGCTACACAGCACAACCAGCGCGATCACAACCACGCCGTAACGAGCCAGGTGTCTGGACATTGATCCTCCATCGTCAGAGACTGCCATAAACACTATACGACTTAATGGAGTGCTTCGTTCAATCAGTTTTGGGGATCTGGCTGTTTTTTCGTGCTCAGCTTCGCCAGCAACGGCTCTGCAGTCGTACGGTACGATGGGGTTTGCCACAGATTGGCACCGACGTAAAACCACAGCATTGCCAGGTAGTCACACCAGGGCTGCCAGGCGGAAACAGCCTGCTGCCAGCGCGCGACATTTTGCTCTCCTCGGGCACGACAGTAGCCACGGATCGCCCCGGCACGCTGCCGCGTATCATCGATACCATTGGCGTTGAGGGTCAGGGCCAGATCCAGCGACGGATCCCCGGCACTGGCGTACTCCCAGTCGATCACGGTTTCGCCGCCATCAGGCCGGAGTATAATGTTGTAACGCCCTAAATCATGATGGCAACAGGTGTCGGAAAACCAGGCCTGTGGAGCCGTCGCCTGAAACCGGTGATACAGTTGTTGCAGCGCCGGGGATTTATCCTGCGGGTGGATATACTGCCAGTAATGCTCGGCTTTGGCCCGAACATCCAACCGCCATTGCGGCGCAGGCTGGTGGTGAATACGGGCCAGGAGTTGCATCAGGGCCGTATCGGAGAATGTAGCATCTGCCTCCCGTCCGGGTACCCAGGCCACCAGCAAACCAGATAGCGGCGCATTTTGACGTAATGATTGCTGGAACGCTTTCCTCTCCGGAGCTTGTTGCGCCGAAGCTGGCGAGAAGCACCTTAAGCTAGCCGGGGCCAAACCGCTCGGCGCCAGCTGCGATAAAATACGGTGCTCATGCTCGCGGGATAAACCGAAAGCCCGGCTCGCAGCACTCTCCGGCCGCCAGACGGCTTCAATTGACATCCCGGTGCAGCGATGGCGCATCGTCAGCTGCCAGCAACGGTTACTCAGCCCGCCGCTCAGCGGCCGGGCTGACAACAATGTATAATCCGGCAGTGCAGCGCCCAGCACTTCAGGGTCAAAGCTCATCTTATCCTCAGTGCCCACTGCCATTGAGTCCCGAGCAGGCATTACCAGCCCAGCAGACGCTTGGCTTCCTGTTTGCGAATTTCGGTTTCATCCGCCCACTCGATCAGGCCGGTTTCCAAGTCCATCAGGCGCATAGTCATTTTGTAATAGACGTCTTTATCGCTGCCGGCCTGTTTCATAATACTGGCCAGGTTGCCATACAGCATGTACTCGGCACCGACCATCTTGCCAAACTGGATCGCCGTGCTCTGGTTAACCAGCTCATCGTTGTTCTGGAAGTTCAGCTGTTTGCGAACATCCTCGACCCGCGCCATATCGACAAAGCGGAACTTGCCGGAGTTCAGCAGGCGGGTGCTGACCGAATCGGTGATCGACTCAGTATCAATGTGCTCGCTGGTCTTGTTCTTGATACTGTCGACCATGATGATTGGCCGCTTGCCGTTCCCGGTGATGTAGGCAACCGAACCGGAGCCCAGCATGCTGTCGGTCATCTCTTCGGCGATTTTCTGCAAATCAGTCGAGCCGAATTCGATCGTGGTGGTTTCTGCCTCCTGGGCATCACCGTAACTGACTTTCTGCGCACAGCCGCCCATCAGGGCCGCAACCCCCAGTAATGCAATCACGCTTTTTTTCATGCTCTGTTTACCTTCTTCTTTATGCTGTCATGCATGCCAGACATCATTCCTGGCGAAATTAATCGTCCGCTTCGCGGATATAAATGCGGTACTGTTTCGCTTCCGGTCTGCGGGCAATCCCCTGCAAAGTCACCGTGTCCTGGCCGTGCAGGACAAACTGACGCCACGGGCTGTCACTGCCGCTCACCTCCAGCCCCTGCGCGTCGTACCAGTAAAAACGGTATTGCAACTTGAGATCGGAATGGGCCTTACTGGTGATCGGCACGGCTGCCTTCATCAGCCCGTTGGCATCCCCGGTCATGGCTTTCTCGATATCGACCAGTCGCGCCAGCGACACATTGCCAATCACCACATTTTGATTGCTGCTTTCGATACTGATCCCCGACGTCGCCGACGTGCAGCCGGCCAGCGCCAAGGCGAACAACAACACAGACAGATATTTCATGGTTAATTCTCTCCAAGCAATACCGACCACCACCGGGTATGCGGCCCCTGTCGGGACACCCAAACCAGGGTGGTTCGGCCGGGAACGACCTTCACCTCGAGCGACTCGCCGTTGCGGTTCAACTGATGCATGCCTGCCGGCAAGTCAGTGAGATATAAATCCACTGCCGCAGGCAACGACTGCCAGCTCCGGGTATCCGGCTGCTCGGTCAAGGTATTAAAAATATTGGCCAGCAAATTACCGACATCATTGCCGTTGCTGGCTGCCGCTTTTCTGAACTCATTTTTGGCCACTACCCGCAGCGCCTGGCGGGCCACCAGCACCGGCAGATGTTCATTCAGGCTCTGGTGCGCCATCGCATTGACATCTGCCAGCTCACTGCCAATCACCGGCTGCTGATTGAGCAACAGGGGCCCCAATGCCGGCCCCGGCGCTTGGGGGTAATACGGCAGCGCCAGGTTATAAATCACGCTGTTACCGTGACGGTCAGCCAGCCACAAGGGCAAGTGCCAGCCTTCCCGCGCCTGCACGACCCCTTGTTCATCGAGAATCACCACCCGACCGGTGCCCGGTGCCGGTGGCGTATAGCGACCGTATCTGGCTTTAAGCGGCGCCAAATCAGCCTTCATCTGCAAGCGGGTCGCCAACCGGAGCACCGTGTTGGCAACATACATATTTCCCGGCGCCACGGCCAGTGCTCTTTTGTAATCGATATAGGCACTGTTGAGATCGCCGTCCGCTTCATACAAGACCCCTGACAGATAAAATAAATATCCGTTCTGCACGGCAGACAGCTGATCGCCGGCACCCGGGTAACGGGCCAGCACCGCGCCCAGATTACGACCGAGCCCCTGGCGATCGACTTCCTGCGCCGCCTGATTCAGGCTTGCTTCACGTTGCTTACGCGCCGCCTCCTGAACCTGATTAGCCCGCCTGACTTCGACCAGAGCCCCCGACAGATCGCGCTGCTGGATATAATTCAGGGCCAGGTACAGATGCAAAAAGCCAAGCTCATAGTCTGCCGGCTGATATGTAATCAGGTTATCATTGGTTAGCAGCGAGCCAGCCTGGTTCAGCCCCTCAGAGACCTGGATCCGCGCCGCACGTTGCTGGTCCTTTACCGCTTCATCCGCCCGGTTCAGCGCGGCATAGCTTTTCGAGTACTGCCCGGCCAGATACTCGATCCGGCCCCGCTCCATCCCATCAAGCAGTACACCGGCCGGGGCATCCGGCAGGCTCTCCAGGGCGCTTTGGTACTGCCCCCGCGCTAAGGCATCCCGGGCCTCGGTATTGGCCGCACTATAGTGGCTGAATAAATTCTGAGGCGATAAGTTGGCACAGGCCGTCAGGGCCAGGACCGACACCGCAATCGCCGCTCGTTGTATGGTTCTTTTAATCATCAGCGCTCTAAAAAATCTGAGTCACCGGCAGCTCAACACCGGGACGTTATTCCTCCCCGGTCAGAATCAACCGTGACCCAGACTGTTCACATTAGCTGAGCGGTTGCCAAGCCATCAATGTCCCAGCAGCGCCCGGCAGGATCATGAAAGCGTTAGCCGACCAGCATTGGTCCCAGTGGTCGGCCGCCCAGCAAGTGCATATGAATATGGTACACTTCCTGGCCGCCATGCGGATTACAGTTCATGATCAGGCGATAACCGTCTTCCGACACCCCTTCCTGCTCCGCCAGTTTGCGGGCAACCGTAAACAGGCGTCCCAGCATCATCTCGTCATCGGCTTCAACATCATTCACCGTCGGGATCAGCTTGTTCGGAATAATCAGGATGTGGCTCGGCGCGCGGGGGTTAATATCGCGAAACGCGGTGACCATATCATCCTGGTATAAAATATCAGCCGGAATTTCCTTACGAATGATTTTGCTGAAGATGGTTTCTTCTGCCATTTCATGCTCCATTTACATATCAGTATGTTGACAGGAGTATGCTTGACTCCAAACCAGAGAGCAATATTGAACACCGTTTTAAACAAGATTTCCAGCCTGTCTCGCAGCAACATGGTTATTTTTTGATGCAGCCGTCAAAGTATGTAGTCCATCAATTCGACTAATATCAAGGATCTGTCACGCTTCCCCGAGACATGATGTCTGCGTGATTGTGGGTCGATTTTGTCCAATTCAGCGAACTTTTTTTGCTAGTTGAAATTTCGACATCACAGTTTATACGAAGGTCAATAACATAATTACAGCTTCGTATTACTGTATTTGATGTGGCGTTGCTGTCGCCCATGTTTGCAATGTTAGGGATATTATGAAGACAAGAAATCAAACCTCTGTCATACGACGTATGTACTCCGGGTTTGCAGTCATGGTCGTGCTGTTTGCCGCGACGATTGCTTTGATGCTTGACGGCACCAACCGGATCCACCACCAGCTTGCCACGGTAACCACCGAAGCCCTACCGCTGGTCTCAACCGCCAACCAAACCAGTGTCCGCCTGCTGGCCGCAGATAAGATCTTCAAAGATTTTCTCACCAGCCAAAACCCGCAACGGATGCAGACCACCGAGGCAAACTTTACCCAAGCGCACCAAGCCTTTAGTGCCGCCCTCGCGCAGTTGGTTGAAGCAGCCCACGGTAACACCGCCCTGAGCGGCCAGGTCAATGCCCTGCTCGCGCTGGAGGAACGGTATTTCTCCGAGGCCCATACAGCCATGGCGAACTATCGCAGCCAGCTCGATGCCGAAGCAGCCCGACTGCAGTCAGCCCGCCGGTTTCAACAGCTCCATGATGAACTGAGCAGTAAAATGAAGGAGTTCGTCGCCGATCAGAACAGTATTTCAGTCAAAATGATCGCCAAGAACTATTTCATTAAACTACGCCAGACTGAAACCATCACCTCCGATGCGCTGGCAACCGATGACATCACGGTCATTGAAAAAGCGGTGAAAGACAATAAACGCTATGTCACCCACCTCAACAACGCGTACCGTTCGCTCTCGGCCATGCTGCCGGAGCTGAAAGACAAATTTGATCAGCCGATCAACCAATACACCCTGGATATCGGCAAACCGGGCGGCGTGCTGGATGTCCACTATCGCTACATCGATGCGCGCAACCGCCTGTACGACAACATTGCCACCCTGGCAGCGGAGATTGATCAAGCAACCCAACTGCTCGACAGCTTCCGCACTGAAGCGAACAATGAGATGAACCGTGCCATTGCCCAAGCCGATGAAACCTTTGCTCAGGGGCTGCGCAATGCCATCGGCATCGGCGTCGGGGCCACCCTGTTTGCCCTCTTTATCGGCTGGTATCTGGCCCAGAGTGTCCGCCGCCCGCTGGAGTCAACCCTGCGCACCCTCGAAGCGCTGACCAACGGCGACATGACTCAGCGCAGCGACCCCACCCGGTTTGTCGAGTTCAACCGGCTGAGCCGCCATATCAATACCCTGGCCGACAACCTGCAGGAAATCCTGGGCAAGCTCAGCCAGGCCTCTTCGGATCTGGCCGTGGTGGCCGAGCAAAACCAGGGCACCACCACCGAAGCCCGTCACCGACTTGATGAGCAACGCCAGCAAACCGCTTCCGTCTCCACAGCAATGACCGAGATGGAACATTCGGTGACCGATGTCTCGCAAAGTGCCCAGCGCACCATGGCGCGGGTACATGAGGTCGAGCATGCCGCCAATACCGGACGCGAAGTGATGAGCAGCAATATCAATACTGCGCACCAGCTGGCCGAGCGACTGGATGAGTCGGTGTCCGCCGTCATCAAACTCCAGGAGATGAGCAGCAATATCGGCTCCATTCTGGATGTGATCCGCAACATTGCCGATCAGACCAACCTGCTGGCCCTCAATGCCGCCATTGAAGCCGCCCGCGCCGGCGATCAGGGCCGCGGCTTTGCCGTCGTTGCCGATGAAGTCCGGGTCCTGGCCAAGCGCACCACCGACTCGACCACCGAGATCGAAACCATGATCCAGAGCCTGCAATCGCGCTCGGGCCAGGCTGTATCCGTGATGCAAAGTTGTGTCGGCGAAATGGAGAACAGTATCGGCCAGGCGTCCGACGCCAACAGTGCGATGGAGGAGATTCAAGCCACGATCCTTGAGATCAGCCAAATGAGCACCCAGATCGCCCAGGCGGCCGAAGAACAACGTACCACCACCACTGCCATTGCCCGCAACCTGGAAGAGATCAGCCATATTGCCGATGCCAACTACGACGCGATGGCCGAGGTGTCGACCACCAGCAGTAAGCTCGATATCCTGGCCCACCAACAACAAGATCTGGTCACCCGGTTCAAGCTCTGACCCCCGCCCCGGCCGCGCTGCGCCGGGGCGACTTTTATCCGCAACAACCCATCTCGTGTGTCGCAAACCTGCAAACGATTACGTCATCGCAAATCAGTTTGTTCAGTCACGATAAGAATCGCCTTTACATACCCCGGTGTTGCCATTAGAATCGGGCAAATTTTTTGCGAGGGAAGCAATGATGACGACCATGACCATTACCCGCCCAGACGACTGGCACACGCATTTACGAGATGGCGAGGTGTTGCAAGATACCGTCCGTGACATCAGCCGGTATATGGGGCGAGCCATTATTATGCCGAACCTGATCCCGCCGGTCACCGATACCGATGCAGCTCTGGCCTACCGTGATCGCATTCTTGCCGAAAAGCCCCAAGGCAATTTCTCCCCGCTGATGACCCTTTACCTCACTGACAACACCTCCCCCGAAGAAGTTCGCAAAGCCAAAGCCACCGGCCATATCTACGCCGCCAAACTCTACCCGGCCGGCGCAACCACCAACTCCGACTCCGGCGTCACTGACATCGACAAACTGATCCCGACTCTGGAAACCATGGCCGAAATCGGCATGCCCTTGCTGATCCACGGCGAAGTGACGACCCATGAGGTCGACATCTTTGATCGCGAAAAGACTTTCCTCGACACCGTACTGGCACCGATTGTCGACAAGATGCCGAACCTGAAGATTGTGGTCGAGCACATCACCACCAAAGAAGCGGTTGAATTCGTCCGGCAGGCCGGCCCGAACGTCGCGGCAACCATTACCGCCCATCACCTGATGTTCAACCGCAACCACATGCTGGCCGGTGGGATCCGCCCGCACTTCTACTGCCTGCCGATCCTCAAGCGCAATATCCACCAGCAGGCACTGGTCGAAGCGGCAACCAGTGGCAGCCCGAAATTTTTCCTCGGGACCGATTCCGCGCCGCACGCCCGCGGTCGTAAAGAATCGGCCTGCGGCTGCGCCGGCTCCTACACCGCCCACGCGGCGATTGAGCTGTACGCTGAAGTCTTTGAGCAAGCCGGGGCACTCGAGCACCTGGAAGCCTTCGCCAGCTTCAACGGCCCGGATTTCTACGGTCTGCCGCGCAATACCGACACCATTACCCTGCAAAAAGAGAGCTGGGCAGTGCCGGAAACCATGCGCTTCGGCGATGATGTCGTGGTGCCAATCCGCGCCGGTGAAAACATCCAGTGGAAAGTGACGGACTGATCTCCTGTGCCCGGGGCCATACGGCTCGGACAACACAAGTGAGACACAACCAATCAAAAGCCGGGGCCGAACTCAGTTCGGCCCCGGCTTTTTAACGCGTCGCCTCATCGTCCCACCCTCTTCAACTACTTTGCGGTAATGCTACCCGATGAAACAAGCGGTAGAGCACCGGCACCACGATCAGCGTCAGCACGGTCGCGAACCCCAGCCCGAACATAATGGTCACCGCCATCGGCTTGAAGAACACATCCGGCAGCAGTGGTATCATCCCGAGAATCGTGGTAATAGCAGCCATACAGACCGGCCGGACCCGGCTCACCGCAGCATCGACGATGGCCGCGTATTTCTCCTTACCACTGCTGATCTCAATCTCAATTTGGTCCAGCAGTACAATCCCGTTTTTCACCAGCATCCCTGATAAGCTGAGAAAGCCGAGCAATGCCATAAAGCCAAACGGGGTGTTAAGCAACAACAGGCCAGTGGTGACCCCAATCACCGCCAGCGGCACCGTAGCCCAGACAATCAGGGCTTCTTTGACTTTGTTGAACAGGAAGATGGTGATCAGGAACATAAACAAATAGCCCATCGGCATGGTCTGGAACAAGGAGGCCTGAGCATCAGCCGAGGACTCATACTCCCCGCCCCATTCCAGCGCATAGCCCGGTGGAAAGTCCAGCGCTTCGATTGCCGGTTGGATCCGCGTCTGCACCGTCGCCGCCGTTTCCTCGCCCAGTGGATCCGGATCAGCCATGATGGTCAGCATCCGTTTGCGGTTCTTGCGGGCGATCAACGGATCTTCCCAGCGGACATTGACACCGGCGATCACCTGTTGTAATGGTACATAACCGCCTACCGCCGGACTCCAGATTTTCATCCCTTCGATAGACGTCACATCGACCCGTTCGTCATCCGGCAGCCGGGTGACAATCGGCATCAGATTAGTCCCTTCTCGGTAGACCCCGACCGCCAGGCCGGAAAATGCCATTTGCAATAAATCATCGACATCCTGCTTGGTGATCCCGTAGCGCCGGGCCTGACTTTCATTAAATTCCGGCTCCAGGACTTTGGTCCGCTCCCGCCAGTCATGGCGGATGTAGAACGCGCCCGGATCAGCCTGCATGATTGCATCAACCTGCTTGGCCAGCCCGCGCAGCACGGTCGGATCCGGCCCGACCAGCCGGGCCTCGATTTTGGCGCCGGATGACGGTCCCAGCATGATCTGCTTGAGCTTGTATTCCAGCTCCGGATAGCGGGTATCCAGCTGCTGGCTGAACTGGCGCATCACCGGGATCACATCTTCAAAACTTTTTACCCGGATGATCAGCTCACCATAGGCGGCATAGCTTTTTTCCGGCGAATAGGTCAGCATAAACCGTTGCGAGCCCTTCCCGGCACTGGCACTAACATAGGTTACCGCCTCATTCTGGCGCAGTTCGGCTTCCAGTTCGGCCAGCTTGTCATCGGTCGCCCGGATGTCGGTCCCTTCCGGCAACCAGATATCCACCATAAACATCGGCGTGGTCGATGCCGGGAAGAAAGACTGCTTGAGCAAGCCAAAGCCATAAAGACTTACACCCAGCATCGCCACCAGCACAATCACCGTCAGCCAGGCCCGGCGCATGCACAGCTCGAGAAATGCCCGATACATCACAAACAACTTGCCTTTGTATGGATCCACCTCCTCATTGCTGCTGTCGTTTTTCTGCTGACGGAAAAACAGATCCGAGAAAAACGGAGTCAGGGAGATCGCGGTAAACCAGCTCAGCATCAGCGAAACCAGTAACACGCTGAACAGGGTCCGGCAGTACTCACCGGTGGAGTCCTGCGACAGCCCGATCGGCGCAAAGGCCATCACCGCAATCACCGTCGCGCCCAGCAGCGGCCACTTAGTCTGAGTGACGATATCCGAGGCGGCCTGCGCCCGGGTCCTCCCTTTCTGCATCCCGATCAGCACCCCTTCGACCACCACGATGGCGTTATCCACCAGCATCCCGAGCGCAATCACCAACGCCCCGAGAGAGATCCGCTGCAAGTCGATCGCCATCCATTTCATAAACACAAACGTGCCCAGCACCGTCAGCAGCAAAATCAAACCAATCAACAGTCCCGAACGCAGTCCCATAAAAAACAGCAGCACAATGATGACGATCGCCACCGCCTGGCCGAGGCTAATCACAAAGCCGCTCACCGACTTATCGACTTCGGTCGGCTGACTATAAACGGCACCGATATTGATCCCGATCGGTTGCTGCTCTTTGAGCTCGGCGAGACGAATTTGCACCCGCTGCCCGACTTCCACCACGTTGACCCCGGACGTAAACGCGACCCCGACATGCAACGCCTGCTTGCCGTTATAGCTGACCAGGTTTGATGGAATTTCCTTGAACCCCCGCCGGATATCCGCGACATCACGCAGGTAGATCAGACCCTCGGCACCGGTTTCCGTGATGATCAGGTTCCCCAGCTCATCCACACTCTGGAATTCTCCCGTCGGGTGAACCCGAATGTATTCATCACCAATCCGGACAGCCCCGGCGCTCGTGATCAGGTTCTGGGTTTGCAGGGTGTTATAAATCGTCTGCGGTGAGATCCCCAAACTACTCAGCCGCTGCATGGAGATTTCGATAAATACCTGCTCCTGCTGGGTCCCGGTAACCGACACCTTGGCCACGCCGTCGACCAGCTCCAGCTCCCGGCGCAGGTAATCGACATAATCACTCAACTCTTGATAACTATACCCATCCCCGGTGATGGCCAGCAGCACCCCGAAAACATCACCAAAATCATCAATGACCTGAGGCGCCTGCACTCCCGGCGACAGGCTGGGTGTCAAATCATTCACCTTGCGGCGCAGCTCATCCCAGATTTGCGGCAAATCATCCGGGCCATAATTGTTCTTCATTGTCACGGTGATCTGGGACAACCCGCGGCTGGAGATTGAGTTGATTTCATCCACATAAGCCAGCTGCTGGATTTCCTTCTCAATTGGATAAGTCACTTCCTCTTCGACCTGAAGCGGCGTTGCCCCCGGATACGCGGTCACCACCATGGCATCTTTGATGGTAAACGCCGGGTCTTCCAGCCGGCCAAGCCCAAAAAATGACAAGGTACCGCCAATGAGGAAGATCAGCGTCATCATCCAGCTGATCACTTTGTTTTGGATAAAATAGGCGGCAATATCTTGTTTCATCTTATTCAGCCTCGCTGCCGACAATACTGATCTGCTGTCCTTCCTGGAGACGGTTGCCGCCGGCAACCACGATCTGTTCACCGGCCTCCAGCCCGGTGCGAAGCCGGGCTCCTTGCGGAACCAGCTTATCAATGACCACCCGGCGTTTCGCCACCCGACGCTCAGCATCCACGACCCAGACAAACTTGTTCTCGCTGCCAATTGGATCGCCGTCCTGATTAAAAATAGCTTCGACCGGGATCACCGCTTCATTGTGCTGATAAATTTTCAGCTTCTGGGCATCTGCGCGGACTTCAACCGGCATGCCATCAAGAATAAATTGTTGCGGCGGCATCGGCATGGTCAGGGTAACCAGAAAAGAGCCCAGCTCCGGGTCCGGCTCGGTGGTAAACTCCTTGAGCCGGGCGTCATAGGCCGTACCGTCATTGAGAATAATCCGGGCCCCCGGCTGAGACTGCTCCACTTCCAGGGCTGTACTTTGCGAGTAGATCATATCCGGCGCCTGGATGATAATATCGACCCAGTCCGTACGGTGGATATTCATGATCCCCTGTCCGGCCTGAACATTTTCGAACTGCTCGACCGGGATCCGGGAGATCACGCCATCAAACGGCGCCCGGAGTTCAGTGAAAGTCAGACGTAACTTATTGAGGTTGAGCTGCGCCAGGGCGATCCGACGCTGGGCCCTGAGCTCATCAAACTGGGATTGGGACAAAAAACCACGCTTGACCAACTTGGCCGAACGCCGGTACTGGCTGTCAGCAACATCATACCTGGCCTGGGCATCATCCACTGCCAGCCGGTAATCGGTGGGATCAAGCTGCGCCAGCAATTGTCCCGTTTTCACTTTCTCGCCGGGGTTGATATGGATGCGGATCACTTCGCCGGGGATCCGAAACGACAAACGGGATTTATCCGCCGCAGCGGCTACTGCCGGAAAACTGACCTGGGGCGAACTCTGAGCCAGCTGTACGACTTGTACCTTCACCGGCGCCACGATAACTCTCGGCTCAATGGTTGGCTGCTCGCAGCCGCTCAGCCCCCCCATGCCCAACAGCCATAGCCACCGGTACCCAAGCCACGGCTTACGCCCACATCGATCACCTTGTCGCTGCCAAAATGTCATCCTACAGCCCTCGCTCTTTGACCCAGGCCCGGACTTTTTGACCTTCCTGCAACTGTTCAACCCCGGAAGTCACAATCAAGTCGCCGTCATTCAGGCCACCAATCACCCGTCGCTGGGCGTCCAGTTGAACGGCAACTTTGCTGACGACCCCCTGTGCGTCAACCCGCCAGACATAATTCACTTTCCCTTCGTGCATGATGGCTCTTGATGGCAACGCGCCGCTATTGCCGCTGGGCAATGATATCCTCACTTGGCCCGCCATCCCCGGCAGCAGGTTACGTCCCGCCGGCTTTTCCATCGACAGGGTGACTTTATAACTGGATGTTTTCGGATCTGCCTCGGTATCTATTTCCTTGAACTGGGCTGGGAAAATCTGGTCCGGCAGGGTATCAAAGGTAACTCTGGGCTCGGTATCATAGTCCCCTTGATAACGCGCCAGCAGGTGATCCGGTAACTGGAAGGTGACATTCATCAGACCGGCACTCTGGATATGCATCACCGGTTCTTTGGCGGCCACATATTCATAGTTCTCGACCATAGACAGCGATAGGTTGCCGTCATACGGGGCCAGCAAGGTGGCATAACCTAAATTTGCCCGCGCCTGCCCCAGAGCGGCAGTGGCCTGGCTGAGCGCAGCCTTGGACTCATCGTATTCCAGCTCTGAGATCACCCGCGTTCGTCGCA
The DNA here is from genome assembly GCF_024380015.1 of Photobacterium atrarenae. Taxonomy (NCBI): domain Bacteria; kingdom Pseudomonadati; phylum Pseudomonadota; class Gammaproteobacteria; order Vibrionales; family Vibrionaceae; genus Photobacterium; species Photobacterium atrarenae. The sequence goes on along the minus strand of NZ_CP101508.1, from coordinate 1,161,213 downwards.
GCTGCTGATCCCGCTTAAACTGGACGGACGCCAGCGCATGATTGGCCTCGGCCTGTTCAAGCAGTTGCTCCAGCTCGTCAGTTTTCAGCTTGGCCAATGCCTGCCCTCGCCGAACCACGGCACCCGGCCTGACCGTGACCTGCTCCAACTGGCCGGACACCCGAAACGTCAATACCGCTTTGTCGCCGGCTTCAATCCGCGCCGGAAAGGTTCGATACGTGTCATTGTCGCCCACCGACACCGCCTGTAACTTCACCGGCCTGGACTCGGGTTCCGGAATTGTGACCGGCTCTTGGCAGCCAAGCAGCCAGATGCTGCTCACCGCAGCGACACACCATTTCATAATGCTCCTCAATCAGGACATACCAGAGAACAGACGAGGCCATCGAGATTAATAGTTTAGTCGATAACCGGCCAAGCTCCGGCGCAACTGACGAAAAGCGAAGGGAAAAGCGCGCAATCCCCAAGGACGAGACAGGTCTTCAACAGCGAGAATCTATGCCCGCCACATAAAAAAAGGAGCGCCGCAGCGCTCCTTTTGTCATGGTTCGCCTGATAATCAGGCATCCATTTCAGCAATTTTAACTTTCCAGGTATCCGGACCGGTCTGGTGGGCGTTGGTACCCTCAGCATCCACCGCAACCGTCACCGGCATATCTTCGACCTCAAACTCATAGATCGCTTCCATACCCAGATCCTCAAAAGCAACCACGCGTGCTTTTTTGATCGCCTTGGCCACCAGGTAAGCCGCGCCGCCGACTGCCATCAGATACACCGCTTTGTGCTCCTTGATGGACTCAATCGCTGCCGGGCCACGCTCTGCTTTACCAATCATCCCGGTCAGGCCGGCTTGGCTCAGCATCATGTCAGTAAACTTGTCCATCCGGGTTGAAGTTGTCGGGCCAGCCGGGCCCACCACTTCATCACCCACGGCATCCACCGGACCGACGTAGTAAATGAAGCGGTTGTTGAAGTCGACCGGGAAGTCTTCCCCCTTGGCCAGCATATCGGCAATCCGCTTGTGCGCCGCATCGCGGCCCGTCAGGATCTTGCCGGACAACAGCAGGGTTTCGCCTGATTTCCATTCCTGAACATCGGCTTTGGTCACCTCATCGAGATTGACGCGGCGAACGCTCTCGCCCACTTCCCAGGTGACTTCCGGCCAGTCTTCCAGTTTCGGCGGCGTTAGCTCAGCCGGACCGGTGCCGTCGAGGGTAAAGTGGACGTGACGGGTCGCAGCACAGTTCGGGATCATGCATACAGGCTTTGACGCCGCATGGGTTGGTGCGGTTTTGACTTTGACATCAACAACCGTGGTCAGGCCGCCCAGACCCTGGGCCCCAATCCCCAGCTTATTAACGCGGTTGAAAATTTCCAGACGCAGCTCTTCTTCCGCGTTCTGTGGGCCGCGCTCGATCAGCTCGTGAATATCAACCGACTCCATCAGGGACTCTTTCGCCAGCACTGCCGCTTTTTCAGCGGTACCACCAATGCCAATTCCCAGCATGCCCGGTGGGCACCAGCCCGCACCCATCAGCGGAACCGTCTTTTCAACCCACTCGGCAATATCATCCGACGGATTCAGCATCACCATCTTGGTTTTGTTTTCCGAACCGCCACCCTTGGCCGCAATTTGGATCTCGACCTTATCGCCCGGCACCATGTCAATGTGCACGACCGCCGGAGCATTATCACGGGTGTTTTTGCGACTGCCGGCCGGATCGGCAACAACCGAGGCCCGCAGCGGGTTATCCGGGTTGGTGTACGCCTGGCGTACCCCTTCGTCCACCATTTCCTGAACAGTCAAATCGCTGTCCCACTGAACATTCATGCCGATTTTGACAAAGCAGGTCACGATCCCGGTATCCTGGCAGATCGGGCGATGACCTTCGGCAGACATCCGGGAGTTGATCAGGATCTGCGCAATGGCATCTTTCGCGGCCTGGCTTTGCTCCTTGTTGTAGGCTTTTTCCAACGCCTGAACAAAATCCAGCGGGTGGTAATAAGAGATGTACTGCAGCGCATCAGCCACGCTCTCAATCACATCTTGCTTACGGATGACGGTCATAATTGCCCTCGTTGATTGTTATCATCGTGCGGCGCCCGGTCAATGCTTCCAGTATGGGACGTCGTTGCGCTTCGGATCGCTGCGTGTAGGGAATGCATGCAGTCTCAGCAACCACGGCCAGGTTATGGGCGATTCGCCTTTGTCAGCGGTTACCGGTGGGCAAATAAACTGACAAAGGAAAACGTTTGGGCGTCGTATTAAAATCTGTGTTTATGATACTCTTGCCAACAATCTCGCGCCATGCGCCAACCGAACACCTGTCACAAAAAAGAAAATGATTTGTAAATCACATCCTGAACTCAGCATTGAAGCCTTTGAGTACACCGAGCAGGCATCGCTTGTCTGGTTTGCGCCGCTCTCCGGCCAGCCATGGGCCATGATATTACGCTCTGCAGCCCAGGATCACCCGGATAATCGCTATGACATTCTGGTTGCCGATCCTTTAGCCATTTTGGAGACCCGCGGCGACATCACGCGCATCCGTTATGCCAACGGTGACGAGAAAACCAGCACCACCGATCCGTTCGCGCTCATCGAGCAACTCCAGGCAGAGTTACTGCCAGCATGTAAACCGATGACAGACGTTCCTTTTCTCGGCGGCGCCCTGGGATATTTTGCCTACGATCTCGGCCGCCGGGTCGAGCAGATGCCCTCGCTGGCAACCCGGGATATTACCGCTCCGGATATGGCGGTGGGGATCTACGACTGGGCACTGATTGCTGATCATCACACCCGCCAGCTGTATTTGATCTCACCGACAGGCAGCGAGCGCAAAGCCTGGCTGAAAGCCCAGGCCGCAGCATTCGAGAATGAAGCGCAACAATCCGACGACTTTTCATTAACAACATCGTGGGCGGCCAATATGAACAAGGCCGACTATGACAACAAATTTGCCCAAGTGCAGGCATACCTTCGCTCGGGCGATTGCTATCAGATCAACCTGGCGCAGCGTTTCTCCGCCAACTACCAGGGCGATGAATGGCAGGCCTACCTGCGCCTGGACCAGACCAATGGCGCGCCGTTTTCCGGTTTTATCCGTACCGATGAGCACGCTATCCTGTCGGTTTCTCCGGAACGTTTCCTTCAGCATCGCCAGGGCCGAGTTGAAACCAAGCCGATCAAAGGCACCCGGCCGCGGGGAGAGACGCCAGAGCAGGATCAGGCGAACGCCCATGCGCTGCAAACTGCCGAAAAAGATCGTTCAGAAAACCTGATGATTGTTGATCTGCTGCGCAATGACATCGGCCGCGTGGCCAGCCCCGGCTCAGTCAAAGTTCCGAAGCTGTTTGAAATTGAAAGTTTTCCGGCCGTTCACCATCTGGTCAGCACGGTTACCGGCGAGCTGGATAACAAATATTCACCGCTGGACTTGCTCCGTGCCAGCTTCCCCGGCGGCTCAATCACCGGTGCACCGAAAATCCGTGCGATGGAGATTATCGAGGAGCTGGAACCACATCGACGCAGCGTGTACTGCGGCAGCATCGGCTATCTCAGCCGCTGCGGCCAAATGGATACCAGTATCACCATCAGAACCCTGATTTCTCAACACGATACCCTGTATGCCTGGGCCGGCGGCGGGCTGGTGGCGGATAGCCAGGCCGACAGCGAGTATCAAGAAACACTGGACAAACTGAGTAAAATTCTGCCAATCTTGGAAGAACCGTTGAGATAATCAGCATTAGGTCAAGGAAAGAGCTCAGGAGAGCCGACCGGTACGCAAGTACTGCGGTGATCGCCCGATCACTTTGCTGCGGCAGCCAATTCGCTGTCGCAGGTTCAACTCCCGCTCACGGACGAGGCATGAACGAGCAGCAACACCTGTTAACCCGCTTTCTGCTTGCCCCTCAGGCAAACTATGATTCGAGCCATAGTGCACGGATCCGACAGCATCTTGCCCGCCGCCAGGCACTAAAGCAGGCAGCCGTGCTGATCCCGCTGGTTCCCCGCGGCAACAGCTTTCACGTCGTGCTGACCCGCCGTGCCAACCATTTGAAGCACCATCCCGGCCAAGTCTCGTTCCCTGGTGGCCGATATGAACCCCAAGATGTTGATTTAATTGAAACCGCTCTGCGAGAGACGGCAGAAGAGACTGGCATTTTATGCAGCAGAGAGCACATCCTGGGTCAATTGCCGGTCCTGCCGACCATCAGTGGCTATCTGGTGACTCCTTACCTCTCGGTGATCTCGCCAAACTACCGGCCAAGCCTGGATCCCAACGAAGTCGATGCGCTGTTTGAAGTGCCAATTCGCCACCTATTAAACCCGATGAATATGCATACAGAGCAGGTTCAAATCAACGGCTCGATCCACAATATTTATGCAATACCTTACCAGAAATATTCAATCTGGGGGGCAACTGCACAGATGATCAAACTCCTTTCATCGCAGCTCTGGTATTAGACAAAATTATCCGACACCATAGTTTTACTAATCACACCCGCCAACAGATAGTGATCTAGATCACCTTTAATTGTATTGCAATTTGCATCCGTTACATAACGAGATCTTGATCAAAGTTTTCCCCCGGTAAATCCTCACAATGCGCGCCGTTCCTATGTTCCGTTCCGTAACCATAATTTAGGTATATAACCATGAATACCACGTCAAACTCAGCAGTATCCTCTACTGCCAAAGCTAGTTGGACATATAAAGATTTTACCTGGGCCCTGTCGCTGTTTGGTACAGCGGTCGGTGCCGGTGTCCTGTTCCTGCCGATTAAAGCCGGTGCTGGTGGTTTCTGGCCCCTGGTGATCCTGGCGCTGATTGCCCTGCCAATGACCTGGTTTGCGCACAAAGGCCTGGCACGCTTCGTTCTTTCTGCAAAAAACCCAGAAGCTGACATTACAGATACTGTTGAAGAGCACTTCGGTAAAACTGGCGCGAACATTATTACTTTCGCTTACTTTTTCGCCATCTACCCAATCGTGCTGATCTACGGTGTAGGCATTACCAACACAGTAGACTCTTTCATGGTCAACCAGATGGGAATGGAATCTGTGCCACGTTGGCTGCTGTCTGGCGGCTTGATCCTGGCCATGACCGCCGGTGTCGTATTCGGCAAAGAGCTGATGCTTAAAGCAACGTCCATGATGGTTTACCCACTGGTCTTTATCCTGATTGCGCTGTCTATCTACCTGGTTCCTGAATGGAACACCTCGATGATGAGTGTTACCCCGGACTGGAGCGGCATGCCTTCAGTGATCTGGCTGGCCATTCCTATCATTGTGTTCTCGTTCAACCACAGCCCAATCATCAGCCAGTTTTCAAAAGAGCAGCGCCGAGTATATGGTGACAACGCTGCGAAGAAGACCGACATGATCACCGGCGGTGCCGCCATGATGCTGATGGGCTTCGTGATGTTCTTCGTCTTCTCCGTCGTGCTGTCGCTGTCTCCGGCTCAGCTGGCGGATGCCAAAGCTCAGAACATCTCTGTGCTGTCTTACCTGGCCAACATCCATGAGTCACCAATGATCTCGCTGATGGGTCCGCTGGTTGCCTTTGCCGCCATCACCTCAAGCTACTTCGGTCACTTCCTGGGTGCTCACGAAGGCTTGGTTGGCCTGGTGAAATCTCGTTCAGGCATGCCAGTCAGCAAAATTGAGAAAATTTCCCTGGCGTTCATCGTGATCACCACCTGGATTGTTGCTGTGGTTAACCCAAGCATCCTGGGCATGATTGAAACCATGGGTGCGCCAATGATTGCGGCGATTCTGTTCCTGATGCCTGTATTTGCCATGTACAAAGTGCCTGCCATGGCGAAGTACAAAACGACAGCGCCTGTTCGTCTTTTCACAGCACTGTGTGGTATTGCTGCCATTACTTCTGTAATCTACGGTGCACTGTAACGACGTATCGCGACAATTGTAGAAACGATGGCTGCGGCACATTATTCATACAAATAAATGTGCTACAACGCATAGTCATCTAAGACAATTTGCGTAGAATAGAGGATACTGAAGAGCAGGAAGCTTTTGCCGACTGCTCTTTTGTTTTTCTTGTGATCTCGCCAAGGAAGGGGCGGGAATTATAAAAACTATGACAGTCTTGGCCGGAGGCAGATCGCTTCCCCCGACTGAGGTAATTCGCATGATCAGTGTTTTTGATATCTTCAAAATTGGTGTGGGCCCTTCCAGTTCGCACACGGTTGGCCCAATGAAAGCAGGTAAAGAGTTTGTCGACGACCTGCGTGACATGGGCAAATTACGTGATCTCACCAAGATTACTGTAGATGTATATGGTTCTCTTTCTCTGACCGGTAAAGGCCACCACACAGATATCGCCATTATCATGGGCCTGGCAGGCAATAGTCCTGAAACGGTTGATATCGACAGCATCCCGGGCTTCATTGCCGGTGTTGAAGAAACTGAGCGCCTGTCACTGGACAACAACAACCATACGGTCGACTTCCCTCGCGACAGCGGGATGAACTTCCACACCACTAACCTTCCGCTCCATGAAAATGGCATGACCATCCACGCCTGGTGTGGTGACGAAGAAGTCTATACCAAAACTTATTACTCGATCGGCGGTGGCTTTATCGTCGATGAAGAAAACTTCGGTAAAGAAGCTGAATCAACCGTTCAGGTACCTTACGCCTTCACGACAGCAGAAGAGCTGGTTGCCAAGTGTAAAGAAAGCGGCCTGTCCATCAGCGGCCTGACCATGGCAAACCAGCGTGCCCTGAATACTGAGCAGGAAATTCGCGACTACTTTGCCGGGATCTGGAAAACCATGACCGAGTGTATGGAGCGCGGGATGAGCGAAGAAGGGATCCTCCCTGGCCCGCTACGTGTCCCACGCCGTGCCGCGGCGCTGCGTCAGCAACTGATGACCACTGAAAAGCTGAGCAACGACCCGATGACCGTGGTTGACTGGGTCAACATGTACGCCTTTGCCGTGAACGAAGAAAATGCTGCCGGCGGCCGCGTCGTGACTGCGCCAACCAACGGTGCCTGCGGGATTATCCCGGCCGTTCTGGCCTACTACGACAAGTTTATCCAACCGGTTGGCGAGAAGGAATATACCCGCTACTTCGCAGCGTCCGGTGCCATCGGTGGCCTGTACAAGCGTAACGCATCTATCTCTGGTGCCGAAGTCGGCTGCCAGGGTGAAGTCGGTGTCGCCTGCTCGATGGCAGCGGCCGGTCTGGCTGAGCTGATGGGCGGTAGCCCGGAGCAAGTTTGTATGGCGGCAGAGATTGCCATGGAGCATAACCTGGGACTGACCTGTGACCCGGTGGCCGGCCAGGTTCAGGTGCCATGTATCGAGCGTAACGGGATTGCCGCAGTGAAATCAATCAATGCTTCCCGCATGGCGCTACGCCGTTCATCCGATCCGCGCGTTTCGCTAGACAAGGTCATCGAGACCATGCTGGAAACCGGTAAAGACATGAATGCCAAGTACCGTGAAACCTCTCAGGGCGGTCTGGCGATTAAGGTGATTTGCTAATTTCGGCAACGCCTCATGATTGATAAAGCTACCTTCGGGTAGCTTTTTTTATGTCCGGCATAAAAAAACCTCGCCACAGCGAGGTTTTTTCATCACAAGCTTTCTGCGGATGACATTAAGCCGCAGCTTTCAGTGCCACTTTTTCTTCTTTATTCAGCTCGCCAACCGGTAGGATGGTGCGGCCGAATTCGTTGTTCAGCACCTGGGCCATCGCAAAGTAAATCGCGCTGGCACCACAGATAATGCCTTCAAACCCAGCAATGGTACCAATCAGCTCGCTACCGGTAAAATCACGCGCAGCCAGCAGGAAGAACAGTACCGTCAGAGAGCCGAAGACAAATTGCTTAGCGCGTGGGTAACACAGAGAACCGATAAACATGAAGCCGGTGAAAATCCCCCACAGCGTCAGGTACCAGCCCATGAAACCAGCCGGACTGGCTGGCAGCCCCATGTATGGCATCACGATCAGACCGACCAGGGTCAGCCAGAACAGGCCGTAAGAGGTGAAGGCCGTGGTACCGAAGGTGTCACCGCGCTTGAAGCACATCATGCCGACCAACACTTGGCTCAAGCCACCATAGAAAATCCCCATGGCCAGGATCATCGAGTCAATCGGGAAAAAGCCCGCATTGTGGATATTCAGAAGAATGGTCGTCATCCCAAAACCCATCAGGCCAAGCGGCGCCGGGTTCGCTAATTTTGTAGACATGAAGTGCCCCTACAGGAAGGTTCTCAAAAAATGTAATAAAAATTAAAAAATGATTGCACCTTGGGTGCGCGGCGCATTCTAAAGGAAGCAAAACGGCAAATCAATCCTGAAAACGCCGACTTTTTATCCAGAAACAAAAAACCATCGAATTTATATCTTCATCGTAAAGTTTTATTATGTTTAATCGTTAAAATAAATGTAACGACCTATGACACATCATTGAGAGCGTATAGAAGAGAAAACCAGGCACTGCCTGGATTTTCAGGCAAAGCGATCGGAGAAATCACAGCACACAATAGAAAAAAGCAGCTTCGCGCTGCTTTTTCAGAGAAAAGACGAGTTTTAGAATAATCGAATGATTCAACCCAAGTGGGTCTCAGGCTGCACCGAGGCTATTGCCTAAGGCAATGCGGGCGGTTGATCCTGAGGCTGCCGGGCTGTTTTGCCAGCGTCTTGTGATATGGACGGCTGGGCTGTAAGACCGCTCGGGAAATTGGTTTCAACAGGTGAACTGCCAGCCGCAACAGCCCGAGCCAGTTGAGCCTGCAAGGCCTGGATCTGTGCCTGCTGGGCACTCACCTGTTGACGCAGCGCAACAAGCTGTCGCATCTGCTCCGGATCCGGGGTCGCAACCTGACTGGCGGCCGCATACTGCTGCCGGGTCTCAGAAACCACCTCCTTGATCTGGGCCGCCTGCATCTTCAGCGGCCGATCCCGCAAGTCACTGTCATTCAGTGCCAACGAAATTTGCAGCAGCTTGGTTTCAATTTCCAGGAAGTGATTTTCATATTCATCGTCACTCCGCCCGCGCAGCGCCTGCACTTCCTGCGCGATATGAGCCGCATGGGCCAGCTCGAAGCGGATTTCCGCCACCGCTTGCTCAATTTGCTCGAAAGCTCTTGGCGAACGTTCAATCAAACCTTTGGCATTGAGGATTTCCGACTCGACCCTGGCATAACTGATGGGCGCATCTTCTTGGACATCATCGCGTCGCAGAACGGCCAGCGCCTCTTCCTGCGGTGCCACGTAAATTTTCTTAATGGTGCGAACTTCCAGGCTATGCCCCCGCTCCAGAAACTCTTCCTGCTCTTCTCCGGCTTCACTGAGTTCGTTTTCTTCCACCAGACGGAACAACTTGGCATACAAGCGGGTCAGCCGGACATACTCACTGCGGTAATAATGGCGAGCATCAATCGAGTTCAGGTAATTCAACTGCGTGATTGCCGGTGCCAGGACATCATCAGCCACCGTTTTCAGATCCTGCAGCGTCTCCAGAGCCAACGACACCCGCGAAATTTCTTCAAAATACCGATCCAGATACGTTTGTGAGGAAAACAGTGAATAGCTTTCAAATGCCAGGCTCGGCGTCTCCTTCAACTCCTGGAAAATGGTGGATGCCTTTTGCCAACTCGAAGTCAAAACCCCGTATTGTTCCGGTGAGTAAACTTCCAAGGCCGAAACAGCCACCAAACGTTGTTGCCATTGCTGATGGACGCTCAGCGCTTGCTGAAACCGATCTTCAGCATTGATTTGAGATGAAACTCCCTCTTCACCTTCAGGTGTGCTTGAACAGGCACTCAGTAAAGCAGCCAGACAAAGACAACAGGCTGCTTTCCCAATTTGTTTCATATCTCATTCCGCTGGTAAAAATGGCTATAGGCGGCCTGTGCTACTCCCAGGTCCGGTACAAAGCACCCGGCCAACGGAAACAGCGATGTCGGATGATCACGCCGCCACAAAATTGAGCAAACACTCAACAGTCTCTTAGTGTATCGGACTCACCCCAAATGAAAAAGTTCTATCGCAGCCTCATTTTGTGCTGAAGCCTTTCTGATTGATAAAGTCTTTCATGAAGGGACGCGCTTCCTTACTTAAGGTCGCGGTAATTTGCTCAGTCCAAGACGTTTCTTTATTGCCGCCGGTTCGGGTTTTGTAGTATTCCCGCACCTCGTCATCATACTTCGCCAACAGCGCTGTATCTAAAGCCGGTTGATAGCTGTCTTGATGGACAATCATCGCCTGCGGCAGCCGTGGTTTTCGCTCCGGATCCTGCGCCGGGTAGCCTAAGCATAAACCAAACAGCGGCATCACATGATTCGGTAATGACAATAATGTTGATACCTGTGCCGGATTATTTCGGATCCCGCCAATAAATACCCCACCCAACCCCATTGATTCCGCCGCTGTCAGAGCATTTTGCGCCATCAGCGCCGCATCAACAGCACCAATCAGGGTTTGCTCGGTAAAGCCAAGCTGCGCCTCCGGATGGATCGCCTGGTGACGATGAAAATCGGCGCAGAACACCAAAAACTCAGCCGCAGAAGCCACATACGGCTGCCCACCAGCATACTCCGCCAACAGCTCACGCTTCTCCGGCGCAGTCACCCGAATAATGCTGACACACTGGATGAAACTGGACGATGACGCAGCAATCGCACAATCAAGGATCGCGGCACGCTGCGCTTCAGAAATGGGCTGTTCGGTGAATTTACGGATAGAGCGGTGCTGCAATAGCGTTTCAACGGTCTGGTTCATGGGAGTCCTTATCCTACTGAAAAAGCATCGTGGTGACATTTATGTAAGTGACATAAATTACGTAAGTGACACTGTACCATAAGAGGATGCTGAGACGCATCTCACATCCTGGCTCACGGCAGAATACTGACGAAACCCTCACAATGGCGTCTGATCGCAGCAACATCCGTCACAAACTTGATCTAGTAGACTGAGCAGGCGCGGTTTATTTAACGGTAACGGATTGCCCTTGATCGCATTCGAGCGCAGGGCATCTTCGGCCACTTCATCAAACATCATATCGCACAGTCCGTAAGATGAGAGCGTGGGCAAATTGAGGCGCTTCAGGGTCCGGCGTGCCCAGAGTATTCCGTCAATGATTTCGGCGTTGATCCGCCCGGTCAGGATACAGGCCAGCTGGCGGTAGCGATCGAGCACGTCTGTCCGGCCAGCTTCCCGCGCTGCCAGCACGTTCTCCTGCATCACAAACGGGACCAGCTGCGCGATGATCAGGCCATGGGGCGCGTCCAGGCGGCCCCCCAGCGCCGAGGCCAGCCCATGCGCGGCGCCCAGCTTGCCGTTGGCAAGCGCCATCCCTCCCAGCATTGCGGCAAAGGACATATCCGATCGCGCCCGGGGATCATCATCTTCACAGGCCGCCAGCAGGGAGCCCGACAGCCGCCGCAGCCCTTCTTCACACACCATATCGGTCAGCGGATTCGGATCACCACACACATACGCTTCCATCAGGTGACTGAAGGCATCCATCCCGCAATAGCCCGACATCACCGGATCCATGCCATAAGTGAACGTCGGATCAATAATCGCCAGATCCGCCAGCATCTCCGGACTGCGCAAGCTGACCTTGACTTGCTCCTGTGCCGAACGCAGTACCGCATTCTTGCTCACTTCAGAGCCGGTACCGGCAGTCGTCGGCACCGCAATAAACGGCAGCGGCTTGGCCTGCAGCGGCACACTGCGCCCGACCACCTCAACATAGTCATACACGCTGCCCTGGTTCGGGATCAGGGCCGCCAGCGCCTTCCCGGCATCAAGCACGCTGCCGCCCCCCATCGCCAGCACCATATCGGGCCGAAACTTACGTCCCATGGCCGCCATCTCTTCAATCATGGCAATCAGCGGTTCTCCGTGTACGGCCACCTGCTGATAGCGCATATTCTGTTGTTTGAGGTAGTTCAACACCGGCTCGGCCCGTTCACCCTCTTTACCGGTAACCAGCAGCACGCTGTAGCCAAACTGGTTGAGTGATGACAATGAATTCGCCAGCGCACCTTCACCAAAGATAATTCGCGTTGACGTCATAAACTGGAACATACTAACTCCCTGTCACAAAGCGGTAATGATTCAGTGTGCCCGTTGCCAGAAATCGCCGTTTGATTCTGAGCAAATTTTCGCCTGTAAAGCGTGACACGTTGTTGAGAACCCATGATGTATCACACATTGTACTCCTCTTAATCGATCCCTGTTCATTTCATGAAAGTGACTTGTTATTAACACCTTAGTGTCACACAAGACTTCTATTCTCCCCGCAACACAATAACGGCGACATGCCGATTTTTTTATATATTTAGGGGACACACACATGAAACAAGCAGCACTAACCACTGCAATTCTGGCATCACTATTCTCCGGCGCCGTGAGTGCCGCAACAGTTTACGAAGATGACACCCATAAAGTGGATGTCAAAGGTCGTGCGGTTGGCATGTACTATGCGTCTGACGATGACAGCGAACAGGGTGATCAAAGCTACTTCCGCATCGGCGCTGCGGCGTCAACTCAGGTCAACGAGCAACTGTATGGCCTGATGAAGTACGAAATCGAGTTCGATGCGAAATCAGAAGACAGTTTCGACACGCGCCTGGGCTATGCCGGCCTGGGCGGTGACTGGGGAGAACTGACCTACGGCCGCCAATATGGTGCTTATACCCTGGTATCTGATTTTACCGATGTCCTGTATGAGTTCGGCGCTGACGCCAGTGGCACCGGAACCGACCGCTTTGGTACCGGTAAAGCCAGCGGTGTTCTGAAATACAGCGGCGAATTTAACGGCCTGACCCTGGAAGCCGGTTATCAGTTTGAAAATGACAAGATCGAAAACACCAATGGTGACGACGCCCAGTCCTACGGTTTCGCGGCCAAGTATGCCCTGCCGATGGGGATCAGCCTCGGTGCCGCTTACAACCAGGGCGAGGGCAAAGACAACTCAGATGATGCCAAGATGACCGCACTATCGGTGGCGTATGATGCCAACAAGATTTACGCCGCCCTGCTGTATACCACCGGTGAAAACTGGAAAGATAAAAAGGGTGAAGAAAACAATACCGATTACGACGGCTACGAAGCGGTGCTGGGTTATAGCTTTGATAATGGCTTCTCCGTTCTGGGAGGTTACAACTTCCTGAAAAAAGATGCCGGTGGTACAACCGAAGACAAGACGGACTACTACACGGTCGGCGCGCAATACAAGTTCAACAAGCAACTGCGTACTTTTGCCGAGTACAAAATTGACAACATCGACGGTAACGAAGACGTCCTGGCCGTGGCCCTGCGCTACGACTTCTAAGCTCGGGCCCCTGCAACTTCCCACCGCAACACCAACGATTCAAACCGGGCGCCTGCCCGGTTTTGTGCTTCTGGCCCCGGGCGAAGCAAAATCCCCTCCCCACGCCAACTTGCTGAGCGATCCCGGCTTCATCGGATTTATCTATCGCTCTGAAAGATAAAACCCGCTTTCTCATCCCAGCCTGTCACGTTATAGTGAGCGCATCAGAAAAAAGGAGAGTGTTTATGTTCGTTGTTATTTTCGGTCGTCCTGGTTGCCCTTTCTGCGTTCGTGCCAAAGAGCTGGCTGACAACCTGAAAGCCGATCGCGATGATTTCAACTACCGTTACGTTGACATCCATGCCGAAGGCATCAGCAAAGCCGATCTGGAAAAAACGGTTGGCAAGCCGGTTGAAACCGTGCCGCAAATCTTCATTGATCAGGAGCACATCGGCGGTTGTACCGAATTTGAAGCGTACGCCAAAGAGAACCTGGGTCTGTATCAATAATTCCCGATACGACTACGCATTCAAGAGGCTGCCCATGCAGCCTTTTTTCTTTTGCTAAAGCGACAAACAAGACCAATCAATTAAATCAGTGATCAGACTTTTCTCTAAGTTGGTATGACTTGAATAATATCGGTTCATTTTTATAGCAAGATACCACTTAGCGGTATAACCCATTATTAAAATCCGTTAAAATCCACCCACTGTTGTTGCTGTCCTCTCTTGCCGGAACCCGTTGTGAACATTGATGTCGCTGCTTTACTCCACCAGAACGATATCCTCCTCCTTTTTGTAGTCCTCGCCGTCGGCCTCAGTGTCGGAAAAATCAGAATCGCCAACATGTTGATTGGTAATTCGATCGGCGTCCTGTTAACCGCTCTGCTGTTTGGCAATGCGGGATTTACCTTTGATGCCGATGCCCTGAATATCGGCTTTATGCTGTTTATTTTCTGTGTCGGCATTGAAGCCGGCCCCAACTTTTTCGGCATTTTCTTTCGTGACGGGAAACACTACCTCCTACTGGCACTGGTGGTGCTGGTCTCGGCGATTGCCGTCACCATGCTGATGTCCAACGTCCTGAAACTGGATTTGGCCCTGGCCACCGGCCTGATGGCGGGCTCCCTCACCGCGACCCCGGTGCTGGTTGGCGCGAAAGATGCGCTCAACAGCGGCCTGGCCGGCATTGACGACAGCCAGCTGGTACAGAGTATGGTCGACAGCCTGAGTGTCGGCTACGCCATGTCCTACCTGCTGGGGCTGATCAGCCTGATCCTGCTGGCGAAACTGATGCCGAAGCTACAAAAACAAAACCTGGCCGAGTCCTCGCGACAAATTGCCCGCGAGCGCGGGATCGGCGAAGTGGCCCAGCGCAAGGTCTACCTGCCGATCATCCGTGCCTACCGGGTCGGCCCGGAGCTGATCAACTGGATTGACGGCCGTAACCTGCGCGAGCTGGGCATTTACCGCCAGACCGGCTGCTATATCGAGCGGATCCGCCGCCACGGCATTCTGGCCAACCCCGACGGCGACGCCATCTTGCAGGAAGGTGATGAAATCGCCCTGGTGGGTTATCCTGACAGCCATGCACGCCTCGATCCCAGCTTCCGCCACGGCAAAGAAGTGTTTGACCGGGATCTGCTCGACCTGCGTGTGGTTGAAGAAGAAATCGTGGTCAAAAACGACAGTATCGCCGGCAAAAAGCTGTCCGACCTCAACCTGTCTGAATATGGTTGTTTTCTCAACCGGGTGGTCCGGGCTCAAATCGAAATGCCAATGGACCACGATATCCTGCTCAACAAAGGCGATATCCTCCAGGTCAGCGGCGAGAAAAGCCGGGTCCTGGGCCTGGCTGAGCGGATCGGATTCATCTCGGTCCACAGCCAGATTGCCGATCTGCTGGCTTTCTGCTGTTTCTTTATCGTCGGTCTGCTGATCGGCGCCATCAGCATGACCTTCGGCCACATCGCCTTTGGTCTCGGCAGTGCCGCCGGCCTGCTGCTGGCCGGGATCACCCTCGGCTTCCTGCGGGCCAACCACCCGACCTTCGGTTACGTCCCCCAGGGCGCCCTGAACATGACCAAAGATCTCGGCCTGATGGTGTTTATGGTCGGGATTGGCCTCAGCGCCGGTTCGAACCTGTTTGATTCCCTGGCCCAGGTCGGTCTGGCTGTTTTCGTCACCAGTCTGCTGGTGAGTACGGTGCCGGTGGTGATCGCCTACCTGTTCGGCGCTTATATCCTGAAAATGAACCGCGCGCTGCTGTTCGGTGCCATTATTGGTGCCCGGACCTGTGCTCCGGCGATGGATATGATTAACGAGCATGCCCGCAGTACCATTCCGGCACTGGGTTATGCCGGCACCTACGCCATTGCCAACGTCCTGCTGACCGTTGCCGGAACCTTGATCATCATCCTCAGCTAGCATATTTCACCAGACGCTGACACAATTGTAATGAATGAGTCAGCGTCTATTCAGTCCCGTTATCTATAGTGGTCAGATGCACGCTGATAACGCTGCCCGGCACACATTTAAACTGCTCGATCATCGCCAGCCTCAGCACCATCCAGTATATTGAGCGAATCGCTTTATTTTTGGGAATCAATATTATGCGTATCCTTATTGTCGAAGATGACCCAATCCTCAGCCACCATCTGAAATCTCAGCTCAGCGAGCTGGGGCATCAGGTACAGTGCGCAGGCACAGCCGAGGAAGGGCTGTTTTTTGCCCAAAACTACCCCAATGATGTTGCAATTGTCGATATTGGCCTGCCGGATCGGGACGGCATCAGCCTGATCAAGGATATCCGTAGCAAGGGGTTACGCTTACCGATTTTAATCCTAACCGCCCGCTCCAACTGGCAGGATAAAGTGACCGGGCTCGAAGCCGGTGCCGATGACTATCTGGTCAAGCCGTTCCAGAAAGAAGAGATGGTCGCCCGTCTGAGCGCTCTGGTCCGTCGCAGCGCCGGGTTTGTCAAACCTGAGATGACTGCCGGTGAGATCCGGGTCGACCTGCTGGCCAAACAAGTCTTTATTGGCGACACCCTGCTGGAGTTGACCGCTTTTGAATACGACCTGCTGGAATACCTGATGCGCCACAGCCGCCAGGTAGTCTCCAAGCAGCGCCTGCTGGATGTGCTGTATGAAGATCAGGAAGGCGATCCGAACACCATCGAGGTGATGATCAGCCGCCTGCGCAAAAAGTTCACCAGCCATGGCCAGGAGAATCCCATCTCCACCATCCGCGGCCAGGGCTATATTTTTGAGCTGCAAGCACAATGAAGGGACTGCTCCAGCCCCGGCTGCGCCGACGGGTTCTCGGCACCTCAGTCGCCATCATCGTGTTAATCACCTCTGCCTTGGCCGGGGTGATTAACCAGCTCTACAGCCAGAGCTATATGGCTGCCTACTCTTCTGAGCTGGTGGCGCAAATGCCGATGGTGGTGGCTCAGCTCAACCGGGCCGGACTGATCAAAGATGTCGACAAATGGATTGATTCTATCGATCCGTCCGATACCGACTACATGTCCGTGGTTTGTGATACCCGCGACCATACCATCTGGCTCTCTGACGAAGCCAAAGAGGCCGAGCTCGGCAATATCTGCCAGGAGCTGCCGGACAATATACCGGTCCCGACCCTGATCGAAACCCCCAAGGGCGAGAGCTATATCGCATATAACATGAGCCGGGATCGCGAGGGCGGAAAAACCTACCAACTGGTGGTGCTACGTACCGGAGATCAGTATAAGTCCTCACTTGAGAAACTGCACAAGCGCACCACATTTTACCTCGGGCTGTTTGTGCTGATTGCGATTGCGTTTCTGGTCGCCGCCTTTCACTGGAGCTTCCAGCCGCTGCGCAAACTGGCTGCCCAGTTGGATCAAATGACCGACGCAAAGCGCGACAAGCTCGATGATGATTACCCGATGGAGTTGCAGGATGTGACGCTGGCGCTCAACCGACTGATCCAAATCAGCAATGATCAGAAAGGCCGTTATCGTCATGCCATGGATGATTTGGCCCATAGTCTCAAGACCCGCCTGGCTGCGGCCCACGCCCTGCTCGACGATCAGAATATTTGTCGTCCGGATCTGAACCAGCGGATCATGGAGCAGATCAGCCAGATGGACGAACAGGTCCAGTACCAGCTCAAGCGCGCCATGATGGGCCAACAGGGGCTGCAAAAAGATCAGACCGAGCTCAAACCGGCAGTTGACAGTTTCCGCAACCTGCTCAGCAAGGTCTACAGCGACAAGCAAGTCACCCTGACATACGGATTTGAGCCGGGACTCAAACTCCCGCTCAACCGCAACGACCTGATGGAGCTGCTGGGCAACCTGCTGGAAAATGCCTATCGCTTCTGTATCAGTCAGGTGCAGATCAATGTCGCCTGTCGTGAGGATGCCTTTGAAATCCGGATTGAAGATGACGGGCCGGGCGTCTGTGAGGCGATGCGCGAAGCGATTTTTCAACGCGGGGTGCGGGCCGATCAGCTCAATCCCGGCCAGGGGATCGGGCTCTCCGTCTGCCACGAAATTGTCGAGAGTTACCAAGGGACCATTCACGTCGAAACCGCCGGAATTGAAGGCGCAGCCTTCGTGATTCGGATCCCGACCCAATAAGGAACCACGATCTGCCAGGCTCGTCCCAGCAAACAAGCTTAAAAAAACCGCCGATTGGCGGTTTTTTGTTCATCAAAGATAATGAATCAGATGTCTTGCACATCGAAGTCAACCACAGGGCTGACATCGGCGTCGTAATCGACGGATTCAATGCCGAAGCCGAACAATTTCAGGAACTCATCCTTGTACTGTTGGTAGTCAGCGACTTCAAACAGGTTCTCGTTGGTTACCTGCGGCCACAGATCGCGGCAATGCTTCTGAATGTCTTCACGCAGTTCCCAGTCATCCAGACGCAGACGGTTGGCTTCATCCAGCTCAGGTGCAGAGCCGTCTTCTTTAAACAGACGTTGGGTAAACATGCGGTGAATTTGCTCCATGCAGCCTTCATGCACGCCTTCTTCACGCATTTTCTTAAAGACCATCGCAATATACAGCGGCATGACCGGGATTGCAGAGCTGGCCTGCGTCACCACACTCTTCAGCACCGCGACATTGGCAGAACCGCCGGTCGCCGACAGCTTCTCATTCAGCGCCGTTGCTGCACGGTCGAGATCCATCTTGGCCTTGCCCAGGGCACCGTGCCAGTAGATTGGCCAGGTAATTTCAGTCCCGATGTAGCTGTAAGCAACCGTCTTACAGTTGTCAGCCAGGACACCCGCTTCAGACAGAGCGTTGATCCACAGCTCCCAGTCCTGACCGCCCATCACTGTCACGGTATCCTGGACTTCTTGCTCAGTCGCCGGCTCGATGCTGGCTTCGATCAGCACGTCTTTGTTGGTATCGACCGCTGTCGCCGTGTAGGTTTCGCCCATCGGCTTCAGGGTTGAACGCACCACTTCACCGCTGTCCGGCATTTTACGGACCGGTGATGCCAGCGAGTAAACCACCATATCAATCTGACCCAGATCTTCTTTGATCAGATCAATAACTTTCTGTTTTGCTTCATGGGAGAAAGCATCGCCGTTCAAGCTTTTAGAGTACAGGCCTTCTGCTTTGGCGAATTTGTCAAATGCTGCAGAGTTGTACCAACCGGCCGTGCCTGGCTTTTTCTCAGTGCCCGGTTTTTCGAAAAATACGCCGATTGTTGCCGCGCCGCCACCGAACGCTGCTGCGATACGTGAAGACAAACCGTAGCCACTGGAAGAGCCAACCACCAGCACGCGCTTCGGTGCATTGGCAATCGGGCCCTGGGCTTTAGTGTATTCAATTTGCTCTTTGACGTTCGCTTCACAACCCACAGGGTGAGTGGTGGTACAGATAAATCCACGAATTTTAGGTTTGATGATCATGTTCAACTTCCCTCTCACAATTGACTGTAGGATAAAAGGTAAATGACAAATTCGCATTAAATTTATGAGCGTAAGCGCTAAAAATGGGAGTGGTTGGAGGTGTTGATCACCTATTTCACGTCCATTTTGTTGGTTTTTGCAACAACCATAAAAAAAATGCCACGCGATTGCGTGGCATATTGGGGACACCAGGTTTATTCATTATCGTGAGCAACTGCTCCTAGGCGGCCTTTCCCGGCTGCAAACCGCCTTGCTTAAATTGCTCGGCAGAAAAGTGATCCACCTGGATCGCATGCTGCCTGAGTTGCTCCGCATTGTGCATTTTTTCGACGTCATCTTTTGTGACGATGCCCGCACTCAGCGCAATTTCCAGCTTCTCAGAGAGCGAAATTTTGCGCGGGATCTCACCTGCCTTCACCGCTTCGGCAATTTTCTTCTCAATCCCTTTCACTTCATGCATCGCGACAAAGGCGCGTTCCATAATCGCCACCGGATCGCTTTCCTTTTCGCCAACATAGCACAGATGGGTCAGGCGATCCCTGTGCGCGCCCGGTGTCATCAGCCCTTTAGTGATGGCAACCGACAGCTCATCTTTCGGTGCCGGGTAGTGAATTCCCAGCGGGAAGACCAGGGTACGCACCAAACGGCCAATCCCTTTACGCGGGAAGTTGCTCAGCACCTCGTCAAAGGCCACACCACACTGGTGCAGACAGTGTTGCAGCGCATAATGAACCATCGGCAGATCCTGCTGCTGGCGACCTTCGTCTTCATAGCGCTTGAGCACCGCAGAGGCCAGGTACAGATGGCTCAGGACATCACCAAGCCGGGCCGAAACCATCTCGCGGCGTTTAAGCTCACCGCCCAGGCTCAGCATCGCAAAGTCTGCTGCCACTGCCAGTCCCCGGCTCATCCGGGACAGATGGCGATAGTATTCTGCCGTTTCCCCGCTGACCGGTGCGCGATTCAAGCGTGAGCCGGTGAAGGCATTCAACAGGGACCCGGACACGTTCTTGATGGCAAAGCCAATATGCTTGCTTAGCAGTGCATCAAACTCTTTGGAAGCCTGTTCGGTGTCCGGGTTGGCCGCCGCTTCCATCTCTTTAAGCACAAACGGATGGCAACGCGTTGCCCCCTGGCCGAAGATCATCAGGTTACGGGTCAGAATATTGGCCCCTTCCACCGTGATCGCCACCGGCATCCCGAAGTAGTGATGACCCAGGTAGTTCATTGGCCCCAACTGAATGGCGCGACCGGCGTGGATATCCATCGCATCATTGAGAATGGTCCGCGCCATCTCAGTCATGTGGTATTTGGCAATCGCCGTTACAATCCCCGGCTTTTCTTTCATATCCAGCGAGGTGGTGGTCAGGGTGCGGGCTGCTTCCAGCATGTAGGTATAACCCCCGATCCGACCCATGGCCTGAGCAACGCCCTCAAAGTTACCAATCGACATCCCGAACTGCTTGCGCACATAAGCATAAGCGCCGGTTGCCCGCGCCGTCAGATGGCCGACTGCAGTGCCCAGCGCCGGCAGCGATATCCCGCGACCTGCCGACAGGCATTCCACCAGCATCCGCCAGCCGCGGCCGACATAATCCTGGCCGCCAATCACCCACGCCATCGGAATAAAGACATCCTGGCCGCGGGTCGGGCCATTCATAAAGGCCAGATTCAGCGGGTCGTGGCGTTCGCCGATTTCAACCCCTGGATAATCTGCCGGGATCAGGGCACAGGTAATGCCGATATCTTTCTTGTCGCCAATCAGGCCATCCGGGTCCTGAAGCTTGAAGGCCAGACCCAGAACCGTGGCAACCGGCGCCAGCGTAATGTAGCGCTTGTTCCAGCTCACCCGGATCCCCAGCACTTCTTTTCCTTCAAATTCACCGTAACACACCGTGCCCTGATCCGGGATCCCTCCGGCGTCAGAGCCGGCTTCCGGACCAGTCAGAGCAAAACAAGGAATATCGGTGCCATTTGCCAGTCGCGGCAACCAGTAGTCTTTCTGATCTTGTGTACCGTAGTGGCTGAGCAGCTCCCCCGGGCCCAATGAGTTCGGCACCATCACCGATACCGCGGCACTCAGGCTCCGGGTCGCGATGCGCGAGACGATAGTCGAGTTGGCGTGAGCCGAGAAATCCAGCCCGCCGTATTCTTTACCAATGATCAATGAGAAGAACTTCTCCTGACGCAGGAATTCCCACACCTGAGGCGGCAAGTCCTTGTCTTCCTGTACGATCTGATAGTCATCCAGCATCGCCAGCAAAGTTTCCAGCTGGTTATCCATAAAAGCCTGCTCTTCGGCATTCAAAGACGGCTTCGGATAATTGTGCAGGGTTTGCCAGTTCGGTGAGCCACTAAACAGTTCCCCATCCCACCAGACACCGCCGGCCTCCATAGCCTCTCGTTCCGTATCTGACAATGGGGGAAGGACTTTCTTAAACAGCTTAAATGCAGGGTCGCTGAAATAGCGCTTGCGCATATTAACGAACATACTCATGGTTCAGATCCTTTGTCTCATTAATCGTTATGGTTCTACATTACTTACTGCGTTCCTGTTGATTCTTCTTGGATCAGCGAGAGCGGCTGCTCGATCGGCGCCGCAACACCGGCGGCCAGATAAGGCACAAGTCGCTCAATCAAATCTTCGGTTGTCACCGTGCGGGAAAAGTCACTCTCGGCAATCTCACACAGCGCGGCGGTCGAGGCCATGGTGAATACGGTTGCCCCCAGGGTAAAGTGCAAACGCCAGAACAAGGTCTCAGGGTCGAGGGATGAGTTAGCCCGGCACACGGCAGTGGTGAACAGATGTAACACTTCTTCGTAGCGCGTGACGATAAACCAGCGCAAATGGCCCTGCACATCGGTATATCCCCTGCCCAGCAGCGACATAAAGAGTTGCGCACCGTTCGGCCGATACACGTTCAAGTTCAACAGGGGCTGTTTAGCACACCGGAACACATCTTCCATGGAGAAATCGTCACGGGTCAACAGCACTTCCAGCTCCGCTTTGAGCGCCGGCATGAACTCTTCGAGATAACGGCTCAGCACGGCGCGAACCAGCGTTTTCTTATCGCCGTAGTGGTAGTTGACCGACGCCAGATTCACCCCTGCTTTGCTGGTAATAGTTCTGAGCGAGGTTTCTTTAAACCCGTGCTCAGCAAAAAGCAGCTCGGCAGCATCGAGAATTCTGCCCTTGGTTTCTCCCTTTCCCGGCATATTCATTCACCTGTATTAAACACATGTTTAAACTTTACAACCAAGCAACATTTTTAACAAGCGGCAAATAAATGCCTGCCGCGCATTTTAGACAGCCGATCACAGAAAATTGCCAGACTGTGATAAAGATCCCGGTCCCGTTTGTCCATAAACGGCAAAGCACAGAAAAGAATGTGAGTTGGTGTTCAGCACCCGATTGTAAATAAATCGTTAAATATCAATAGCTAATAGATGGGGAGCTTCAGAAGGCGGCGGCGGCTAAAAATAATCAAAGAAAAATGCACA
Source organism: Photobacterium atrarenae (assembly GCF_024380015.1). Lineage (NCBI taxonomy): Bacteria > Pseudomonadati > Pseudomonadota > Gammaproteobacteria > Vibrionales > Vibrionaceae > Photobacterium > Photobacterium atrarenae. The sequence goes on along the minus strand of NZ_CP101508.1, from coordinate 1,138,495 downwards.
TTCACGGGAACCAAAAAACGGAAGCAAGGTCATATATTATGCCACTGCTTTTTCTTAGAAGACTTTCTTCAAAGCCCATCACCCGATCGTGATGGGCTTTCTTTATTGTGTCATGTGACTGCCGGTTCGAAAGCCAGGCCGTTAAAAAACCAAACAGAAGCAAGTCAGCCACTCTTCTTTTGCGAGCAAACCTGCAGCCGCTCACATCTTCAACGCCAAGATCCATGCACAATGAGGTGTTTTTAGCCCATTCATTATCATGAGGTTATAAAAAAGTTTGTTTTTTTCCTCGGCAATGGGAACCAACGGAAAAAACATCAGTCATACCTAATGACATTGAGATTAAAGACGCATTCCATTTTAGCTGGCCGCCAAACTGCATTGTCCCGCTTTAATCTGAAAATGCCACTGCTGCTAACTCCTTATTGTGTAAATAGAGCCTTTGCCCGTTGAATTTCAACGGGCTTTTTTTTTTGGCACTCACTATTCGACGAGGCGCAGAAAAAAATAACCTTTTTCGTCATTCTTTTTGAACCATCCTGAAACCCGACGGTCTGAATTAATAAGATTGTCGTTATCAGCTCAGCAGAGACTCATTCACTGTTTGAGCCTGAAGTGATTAATTGCCACTGCTGCTTTACTCCTATTCATATTGCGTTTTATACGAGTTGATGCGCTGAGATCCCCTCAGCGCTTTTTTTTCCGTTTTTCTGTCGGCCCGACATCCAACAACACAGCTCAGTTTACGTGCCTACCATCCGACAGCTCCGGTGCCAGTTGCAGCAAATCAGGGTGGGCCAGCGTCAGGCCCAGCCAGGCACAGGTTTGACGGGCATCGATCCACTTTCCGCCCCCTGGCGTGATGGTTTGAAATTCCGGCAACGGCAACCCGGATAATTGCGCCATCTGGGTGTAATACGCCGCCCGGCTTGGATGCGTCGGCGCCGCTAGATGAAGCACGGGCTGTGCCGGCCAGCGCCCGATAACCGCCTCAATCGCGGCAATACAGTCATCTAAGTGGATCAGGTTGACCGGATCGCCACCATTGGCGATCCCCGATCGCCCGGCGAGGTATTTCACCGGATGGCGTCCCGGACCAATCAATCCGGAAAGGCGCAACACTACCAATTGCTGCTGCCACTGGCGGCGCAACCACTGCTCAAGTTCGGCATGCGCCCGACCACTGGCCGTATTCGGCTTCGGCTGTGTCGCCTCATCTACGGCACCAGTCACGTCACCATACACCGACGTGGTACTGACAAATATCACCCGCCGACAGCCCTGAGCCTGAGCAGCCTGCGACAGCGATTTCACTTTAGCGACGAATGCCGCATCGCTGCCTTCTTGCCGCCCCGGCGGTACAGCAATCACCAGTATCTCAGCAGCTAGCAACCGGGCCAATGCAGGGGCCAGTTCCGCCTGTGGCGAAGGCAGCGGCAACGTTAAGGGGACGCCCCGGATCCCGAACTCAGCCAGCTGGGCCGCACGCGACGGATCACGTTGGGTCCCGTAAACCTCATATCCTCTGGCCACCAGAGATCGGGCTAAAGGCAGCCCCAGCCAGCCACAACCGCACACACTGATCTTCATCATTCTTCCTTTCATTGAAATGAAACTGACAACATAACAAAACTACGGGGATTTATTTCAAACTGTAAATTAATTCCCCACACGTGAAAATTAACAACACATAAAAGCGATGTTCACGCAGATTTTTGCTAAATCCCTAAAAAATATTTTCAGAACTGAAAGGGAAAACTCGATCCCTGTCAAACTATAATAAAAAGTAAAAGCAATATGCTCGGAATCGCTAGGAGCTGATCCGCGAAAAGTAGTATAGTTTCATCAAATTGGCTTCATATCTGCATGCCGCAGGTATGAAAGCAACGAATGAAATTCAGTAACGAAGCGGTAATCGCTATGAATACCCTAGAGAAAATTCAAAAAAACTTAGATAACTTCAGTAAGTCTGAGCGCAAAGTCGCTGAAGTTATCATTGCCTCACCACAGACTGCGATTCACTCCAGTATCGCGACGCTGGCCAAGATGGCCGATGTCAGCGAGCCGACCGTGAACCGTTTTTGCCGTCGCCTTGATACGAAGGGATTTCCGGACTTCAAACTCCATTTAGCCCAAAGCCTTGCCAACGGAACCCCATATGTCAACCGCAACGTCGAAGAAGATGACGGCCCGGACGCCTATACGTCAAAAATCTTTGAATCGACGATGGCCTGCCTGGATGTGGCAAAAAACAGCCTGGATCCGATGCAGGTCAACCGCGCCGTTGACCTGCTGACCCAAGCCAAGAAAATTTCTTTCTTTGGTCTTGGCGCGTCCGCCTCCGTAGCCCATGATGCTCAGAACAAATTCTTCCGCTTCAACATTCCGATTGTCTGCTTTGATGACATTGTCATGCAGCGGATGAGTGTGATCAACTGTGCCGATGGTGATGTCGTAGTGATGATCTCACACACCGGCCGCACCAAGAGCCTGGTTGAGATCGCCCGCATGGCACGCGAGAACGGCGCCACAGTGATTGGGATCACCGCCAAGGACTCCCCGCTGGATCGTGAATGCTCCCTGTCCATCTGCCTGGATGTGCCTGAAGATACCGACATCTACATGCCGATGGCGAGCCGGGTCGTCCAGATGACCGTCATCGATGTCCTGGCGACCGGGTTTACCCTACGCCGCGGCGCAGGATTTAGGGAAAACCTGAAGCGGGTCAAAGAGTCGCTCAAAGACTCCCGCTTTTCAAAAGAAGGCATGATGTAACCCGAGCGCATCCCGAAGATAACAACTGAAAAAAGCATGGTCTTTCCCATGCTTTTTTATTAGCCGTATCCTGGTGATTGGTCCCCCTGCCCTGCTCTGAACCACCAGCGTTTTATCTTATTAAAAATCAAAGTGATACTTTCTTTCACTTTATTGCGCTGACATCGGAAAGGACCCGAATTTTTGTAGTAAAATTTCAGTAAGATGTAATGTACCGGCGGGAATCCCCGGTGCATTGATGTCCCCCACTAAAATGGAGTTTCTCATGTCTAACAGGCTACGACGTACAAAAATCGTGACCACCCTTGGTCCAGCGACGGATCGCGACAACAACCTGGAAAAAATTATTGCAGCCGGCGCCAATGTAGTCCGGATGAACTTTTCTCACGGGAGTCCGGAGGATCACCTCCAGCGGACCAAGACGGTGCGTGAAATCGCGGCAAAACTGGGCCGGCATGTGGCTATTCTCGGCGATCTGCAAGGCCCGAAAATCCGCGTTTCTACCTTCAAAGATGGCAAAATTCACCTCAATATCGGTGATAAGTTCACCCTCGACAGTACCCTGCCCAAAGGGGAAGGCGACGAGAAAGCGGTCGGCCTGGATTACAAAGCCCTGCCGGAAGATGTCATGGCCGGCGATATCCTGCTGCTTGATGATGGCCGGGTCCAGTTAAAAGTTGTCGATGTCGAAGGCCACAAGGTACACACCGAGGTAACCGTGGGCGGCCCGCTATCAAACAATAAAGGGATCAACAAGAAAGGTGGCGGCCTGTCGGCAGCAGCGCTGACTGACAAAGACAAAGCGGACATCCTGACCGCGGCTGCTATGCAGGTGGATTACCTCGCTGTTTCCTTCCCCCGCAACGGCGAAGATATGAACTATGCCCGCCGCCTGGCGACTGACGCTGGCCTGGATGCACGCCTGGTGGCCAAAGTCGAACGGGCCGAGGCGGTTGCTGATGCCGAATCCATGGACGAAATCATCATGGCTTCCGACGCAGTGATGGTTGCCCGGGGCGATCTCGGGGTTGAAATTGGCGATCCGGAGCTGGTCGGAGTGCAGAAAAAACTGATCCGCCGCGCCCGTAGCCTGAACCGGACCGTGATCACCGCCACCCAGATGATGGAGTCAATGATCACCAGCCCGATGCCAACCCGCGCCGAGGTGATGGATGTTGCCAACGCCGTGCTTGATGGTACCGATGCGGTGATGCTCTCTGCCGAAACCGCTGCCGGTCAGTACCCGGAAGAGACCGTCAAAGCCATGGCCAGTGTTTGTGTCGGTGCCGAGAAGGAGCCGAGTATCAATGTCTCCAACCACCGGATGAGCCGGACTTTTGAAAACACCGAAGAAACCATCGCTATGTCGACCATGTACGCGGCCAACCACATGGAAGGCGTCAAAGCGATTGTGACCATGACCGAATCCGGCCGAACGCCGCTGATGATGTCCCGGATCTCCTCGGGCCTACCGATTTTTGCCCTGTCCCGAAATGAACGGACGCTAAACCGGGCAGCGCTGTATCGCGGCGTGACGCCGGTATTCTTTGATCGCGACAGCGATGCCGGACTCGCCGCGGCAAAACATGCCCTGGCCGATCTGAAAGAACTGGGATTGCTGAGTCAGGGTGATCTGGTCATTATCACCCAGGGTGATGAAATGGATATTGTCGGCTCGACCAACAATATGCGGATCCTGACTGTCGCATAAACACTCTCACCTGGCGGGGGGACCCCCCTCGCCCTTGTCCTTGCCTTTGATGTTAGATGTTAGGTGTTAGACTTTGGGTTGAACCCAACCCGAATTGATCTTGGCCGTCAAGATATGATCTTCCCAGCGGCCGTTGATCAGCAGGTAGTCCTTCGCTTCCCCTTCAATCCCAAATCCGGCAGCACTCAGCACCGCTGCACTTTTTTGGTTCCTCGGCATATAAGCAGCCATCACCCGATGAAAAGACTGCTCGTCAAACATCCACGCCACCGTCGCTGACAGAGCCTTACGCATGATACCCTGCCCCTGACAGGCTTCATCAAGTGAATAGCCGACATGACAGGCATAAAACGGATGCCGGACCAGGTTGCTGTAATTGATGACCCCGCAAATCTGCGCCGAATCTTCGCGGGTGATCACAAAATAATAAGCCAGCTTATGTTTATGCAGCTCAGCGAGTTGGCTGAGGCGCTTCTCCCATCCGGCAACCGTATAGAATCCTTCTTCCCGCAGCGGCTCCCAGGGCTGAAGAAAAGCCCGGTTTCGCTGATAATAGTCTGCGATAGGTTCAGCATCTTTGGGGCTGACCAGGCGGACGTTCAAGTCATCAACCTGTAGTGACGGGGAACGATGAATGATAGATTGAAACAACGGCGGTTCACCTCTTTCAAACCTGAGCCTCTCACCTTACCATAGTTTATTGTGGCCGCGAGATGGCTGGCGGATAAATCAATGTCGGGTAAAACATTTTATGAAAAATGACCGGACAGATCCCGGTTCTGAACTATGATTTCAACAGAGTGCGATTCACCTTTCAAAGGTCTGCACCACCTCCCGGCGAGGGCAAGGAGATCGCACCAGAGGCTCTTTTCAACTAGCAGTGACATTTTATGTATTATGACTACCTCTATTCGGTCCTGGGCAAAATCTACTTACTGGCCGATCACCACGGACTCAGGCAACTGACCATTGGTAGCGGCGGCTTTTGCCCGGATTCCAGCTGGGAACGTCACCCGGATTTTATGCACCCCTACCGCACCCAACTCAAAGAATATCTCCTGGGTGAGCGCCAGACATTCACCCTGCCCCTGGCACCACAAGGCACCCTGTTCCAACAACAAGTCTGGCAGGCTATCACGGAAGTCCCTTTCGGCAGTTGCTGCTCTTATCAGATGCTTGCCGGCGCAATGGCGCAACCAGCCGCCGCTCAGGCTATTGGCATGGCGAAAAACGTCAATCCTATTCCCATTATTATTCCCTGCCACCGGGTGCTCAATGAACAGGGGCAACCTGCCACCTGCCGCTACGGACAGGATGTGACACTGCAGCTGCTGGCACTGGAAGCCGGCCAGCTCACCCTGCTCCAACCGACTCCCGGTACTCATACCAATCGCAGTAAATAGCTGGTCATCCTAGCTTGTTAAAATGCTCGATAACTGCGTTAGAATTTTTGATTGTAGAATAACTACTTATCTAAAAATTCCGCCTTGTTCTCAAACATTTTCCCGGCGTTATTTCTGATCACTGATTTACTTTGACCGGTATCAGTCTGAGGGCGAAAAAAAGAAGACGTAACCAGACGTCTTCTTTTTGATTTCAGATCCACCGCCGGAGCTCATTGCCTGAGCCGTGATAGCACTATTGCTTCCCGATCCCGTATTCACGCAGTTTGTTGGCGACCGCCGTATGGGAAACCCCCAGCCGCTTGGCCAGTTTTCGGGTCGACGGATAGCTGCGATAGAGGTTGGTCAGGATCCCGGACTCATAACGTTTCATGATCTCGTCCAGCGAGCCATCAAGGTTTTCCTCGTTGATCAGGGTCATCGACTCATTCTCCGGTAACTGGACATCTTCAACCTTCAGCATCGAGCCCTCAATCTGGGTCATTGCCCGGAACAGAATATTGCGCAGCTGGCGAATGTTCCCCGGCCAGGCATACTGACTGAGATAACTGGCCAAATCATCGGTGATCTGCGGCTTGGCCTGCTGCATTTCCTGGGCAAACTGACTCAGGAACAGATCTGCCAGCGGGACGATATCCGCCGGACGCTCGCGCAACGGCGGCACCACCAGCGCCAGCACATTGAGACGGTAGTACAGATCTTCCCGGAACGCGCCCGCTGCCACCAGATCCGGCAACTTTTTCTGCGTCGAGCAAATCACCCGGACATCGACTTTCATTTCGCGCTCTTCCCCCACCCGGCGGAACGTGCCGTCCTGTAGGAAGCGCAGCAGTTTAATCTGCAAGTGGGCTGACATTTCACCGACTTCGTACAAAAAGACGGTGCCGCCATCGGCCTGCTCAAATATCCCTTTCTTACCCGGCTCAGTTGCCGAGGACGCCATCCCGAACAACTCGGTTTCCGCCGCGTTATCCGGCATCGAAACACAGTTGACCAGCAAGAACGGTTTTTCGCGTCGCATTGAGCGCTGATGGCAGGCACGGGCCAGCATTTCTTTCCCGGTTCCGGTTTCGCCCTGGATCAGCAACGGCGCATCCAGCAGCGCCAGTTTCTTCGCCTGCGCCAACAAGTGCTTGAAGCGCGACGACTGACCCACAAAGTGTTCGAATCCGTTATCGCCGCTGATTTGGCGCATCGCAACCGGCATTTTGGCTTCCGACAGCGATTTCAGCAAAATCATGGCACTGGCCAGCACCGACTGCTCACTTTCGTCGGTAACATACACCGGCATGATTTCCATCATGTAATCCAGGCCGGCAATCACCACCATTTCGCTTCGTTTCGCCGCTTGCTCTTTTTCAAGCCAACGGTGAAAGTTAAAGCCCAGCAAGGTCTGAACGTTTTCGCCAACGATGTCCCCACGCTGCTTGCTCAACAGCATTTCCGCGGCATCATTGGCCAGATCGATCTTGCCCTGCAAATTAATCGAGAAAAACGGATCCGGCAGGGCTTCCAGCAGCGCCTTCAGCTCTTTATGCTCCCGCTCGCTGGGCATAAACTGAATTTTCCGGACATCAGTGACACCATCCAGCTGACGGATTTGCGACATCAGGTGGCTAAATTGCTCAAATTCAATTTCCGGGCAGTTCAGGTAGATAATGCCGACCCGGTCAATTTCAATCCCCCGCAGGTCAATTTGCTGGCTGGTCAGAATATCCAGCAACTCCCGGGCTATCCCAAGCCGGTCTTCACAATTGACTTGTAACCTCATATCACACGCCTTTTCAATGTCCTCAATAAATATCCCGCCGTGACGCACGAAGCAGTCTCGGCCTCACCGGGCCGCACCGACTGGAGCGCTCGATTCGAGCCGAATATTTCAATTTGCTTTAGGTGTCAGGAATTGTTGACACCTCAAGAAGTGTGCGCCTTCACTTTCGGGGAGTCAAGTTGCGAGCATCGCGGGATGAGAGGTCACGCAGGTCATCCACAGCGAAGTGGCGAGGAAATCGCCAGTCTGCCCGAAACCCAAGGTGCCTCGGGCAGTTGCGATATGGGGCTAGGCCTTTTTTCGGGTCAGCCGGGTGAGTAAGTCCTTGCGGATCTCTCCCAGCTTGGGTTGTTGCCCTGGCTGCCATGGCAGCGGCCGCATCAGGGCCATGGCTTTGAGCCCTAACCGGCCGGTCAGTAACCCCACTCCGACGCCTTGGGCCACCCGGGTCGACATCCGCCCGGCCAAGTCGACCGACAGCACATCCATGCTGGTATCCATCAGCATTTCACTGGCCCCGGCTGCCGCCATGTTGGCAAGCACCAGTTTCACCAGCCGGATCCGTGACCAGTAACCGAGCTCAACCCCATAGACACGGGCGATATGATCAATCAGCCGGAAATTACGCCACGCCACCAGCAGCATGTCTGCCAGCGCCAACGGGCTGACCGCAACCATCACGGCCGCCTCACCCGAGTATTTGGCCACCAGCTGGCGGGCTTGTTGATCTTGCTGGCGCAGCACCATCTGATCATAGAGTGCCAGTACTTCCCGATCGTTATGGGTTGCCGCCAGCGAGTTCAGCCAGCGCTCATACCCCAAGTGATCGTCGCGAATATTGCTTTGTTTGGCCAGCTTGAGACAAAACGCCCGTCCCTGACCCATGCTGTCGGCTTCCAGCAGTGCTTGTGCCTGTTCCTGCTCACTCTGGCGCTGCTTCAGGCGGCGTAATTTGAGCAGTTCGCGCGCCAAAGTGGTGATCCCGGCCGTCGCCAGGGCCGCCACAATCGCGCTCCAACCCAGTGCCAGCCAGTCACCGCCCTGATAAGCAGTGACGACATAATCCACGGTTTGCCAGCCGGTCATCGCCGCCGTGGCCACCAGTAGCCCTTTCAGCCAACGTCCCCGGCGCTTCGGGGCCAGCGTCCGGGTCAGTTGTGCTTCGACATCAGGCTGATCTGTCGTGGTCTCCGGCAGAAAGTCTTCGCCCTGGTCAAACTGCTGCTGCGCAGTCAGCTCTTCCTGGTCCGACTTGGGTTGGGTTTGCGGCTCCTCAAAGACAATTTTGCCCTTGTATGCATGACTCATTGCAGTTTGTCTCCCAATAAATACTCCAGCGCTTTATCCATCCGGATATGGGGCAGCGGCTCATCGCTCTGAATTTCCAGCGGCCGGAAATTCACGAAATCAAAGCCGTGCTGCTGCCAGAAGGTTTCGTTCGGCAACCGTCTGGGAACCTCGCCGGGAAACAGCATCTGTGACTGCCCGTCGAGCGTGTCCCCGCGCAGCGCCGGCATCTGCTGGCCCTGATGGGCGACAAACCCCGGCTCAGTTGCCTGAATCGAGGCCAGGCTGACACAGTCCATCTTGATCCCTTCAAAGGAAGCGGTTTGCCAGGCTTCATTGATCATCTGCTGGAGTAAACTGACCAGGTTCGGGTGTTGTTCCGGGGTCACGTGATCAGCCTTGGCCGCCGCGAACAGCACCTTATCAATCCGCGGTGAAAACAACCGCCGCAGCAGCGAGCTGCGGCCATAGCGAAAACTCTGCATCAGCTGATCCAGCGCCTGGCGCATATCGTTAAACGACGCCGGCCCGGCATTGAGCGGTTGCAGGCAATCCACCAGGATGATCTGGCGATCAAACTTGGAAAAATGCTCCCGGTAAAACCCTTTCACGATATGCTGGCGGTAATACTGATAGCGGCTTTTCAGCATCGCGTAGTTGCTGTGCTCATTCGCCTGCTGCAACTGTGCCTCGGTGTATTGTGCCAGCCGGGTGAGCGGGAAGAACTGCAACACCGGCGCGCCTGCCAGCTCGCCGGGCAGCACAAAACGGCCCGGCTGAACCCAGTGCAGGCCGCCTTCGGCCTTGCATTTATACAGATATTCGGTAAAAGCGGCCGAGATCCGCTCAATCAGGGCCTCATCCGCCGGAGCAAAGGGGTCAAAGTCTTCCAGCATTGCCTGCCAGTGCTGCGCCAGCTCGCCCCGCTTCCCTTTGAGCAACTTGCTCTGCTGCTGTGACCAGGCGTGAAAGTCCTGCTCCAGCAACGGCAAATCCAGCAGCCACTCGCCCGGATAATCGACAATATCGAGGTAGAGCGTGGCGGTATCCTGCAGCAGCTTCATCGGTCCCTTTTGCGGTTTATAGCGCAGCGCGAGGCGGATCTGGCTGACATCCCGGGTCGGCTCCGGCCAGGCCGGCGGGGCAGACAGCAAGGCCTGCATCCCTTCATCATAGCCAAATTTAGGGACATGCATATCGACTTGAGGCACCCGCTTGGCCCCGAGTAGATAACCATCACGAACGGCTGAAAACAGAGGGAGCCTCGGGTTGGTACTGACATGGAGTAGCTGATTGACCAATGAGGTGATAAACGCGGTTTTCCCCGCCCGCGACAGACCGGTCACCGCCAGACGGACATGGCGATCCAGGCTGCGGTTGACTAATTTATTGAGCTCATTCCCAATTCGGTGCATAAAGGTTCCCAGCAAATGATTTGTATACTCTCACTTCCGGGATGAATCGCGCATGAACATCGACGGAGGTGAAAAAAGCAGACGGGTGGTCTGCTTAATAACATTGCGCCGTGCAGACGGCACGGCGCTGAAGCAGCAGCCCTCAGAGGTGTTTAAATTCACGGGCAACTTTGAACGCGGATGAAGTGACATAAGCTTCCATCTGGCGCAGCTTCTGTTCGACATCATCCAGCTCGGCCTCGACATTCTGCATCACCTGCTCCGGCGACTGCCCGGCCTGCCAGGCCTTTTGCTTCACGGTATGCTCGCGATAGATATAGCGCTGCTCCTGGCGCGCTTCGGGCATCTTTTCCAGGATCAAACTGGCAGCCAGATACGCGATCACCGCGAAGAAGCCCATGCCCAGCAAAAACGCAGAGACCGCGAGGATCCGCACCAGCCAGATCTCCATCCCGAAATACTCGGCCAGCCCGGCACAAACCCCGGTGATCTTGCCGTTCTGCGGATCACGGTACAAGGTTTTGCTCATTGGCGTTGTCTCCATTGCGGCGCCTCCTCATCGAGAATCTTCTCCAGTGTCTGAATACGCTCCTGCATCTGCTCTGCACGAACCACGAGTGACTGCAGCTTTTCCTGTGCCTCGCCCGAGAGTCCCTGACCGGCATGGCGCTTCCCGCGGTAGTGCAGAATCAGCCACAACGGCGCCACAAAGATCAAAAACACCATCAGTGGCCAAACTATCCAACCCATAAATTACCTCCATCCTCGTTTCGTGCAGAACCCTGAATGATCACCAGCTTACTCTTTATCCTTCATCTTTTCTTTCATCCGCGCCAGTTCCTGTTCAATTTCATCCTGGGCCTGCAGATCGGCAAATTCCTGATCGAGGTTTTTACCGCGTCCAATGCCGTAGCTGTCAGCTTCAGCTTCCATCTCGTCAACCCGGCGCTCGTATTGCTCAAACTTCGACAGCGCTTCATCCACTTTCCCGGTATCGAGCTGACGGCGGATATCGCGCCGATTCCCGGCAGCCTGGTGACGGGTCACCAGCGCTTGCTGACGAGCACGGGTTTCCTGCAGCTTGCGTTCCAGCTCCGCAACTTCGGTGGTGAGCTTGGCAATGGTCTCATCTACCAGCTTATACTCTTCATTGAGGGTAAGGATGGCATCACTGAGTTTTTGCTTTTCAATCAGGGCTGCACGGGCCAGATCTTCACGGCCTTTTTGCAGCGCAAGGCTCGCTTTCTGTTGCCAGTCATCACTTTGAGACTGCAGCGTATCAATGCGGCGCTGAAGCTCTTTTTTATCGGCCAGAGCGCGAGCAGACGAGGTGCGCACTTCCACCAGGGTATCTTCCATCTCCTGGATGATCAGGCGGATCATTTTTTGCGGATCTTCGGCTTTATCCAGCAGTGAGTTGACGTTTGCGTTTACAATATCGGCAAAGCGAGAAAAAATACCCATAGTAACTCTCCTTTCATTTAAGTCAGGTCCATTTTCAGTCCGGTGCCAGCTTGATGCTGTGCCGCCATGAAAACGACTCCGTTCAGTCATGGTGGCCGAAGCCACGATGTGTTCTGTGATGCCTAAAGTTATATCAAGTACTGTGCCAACTTTTATGTTGATGTTTTTCAATAAGTTACATTGGAAGCCATCTACACATGGTGCTATGGTATTATTAAATTCGCCAACAGTTAGCGAGATTAACCATGCAAAAGACAGATAACCTGATCGGTGAATCCGAACCTTTCCTGGCGGTGCTGGATCAGGCCTCACGCCTGGCGCCGCTCAACCGGCCGATCCTGATCCTGGGCGAGCGCGGGACCGGCAAGGAGCTGATTGCCCAGCGGATCCACTATCTGTCCCAGCGTTGGGATCAACCGCTGGTGACACTCAACTGTGCCGCGTTAAGTGAAGGCGTGATTGATTCGGAGCTGTTCGGCCACGAAGCCGGCTCTTTTACCGGTGCCAAAGGCCGCCATCAGGGCCGCTTTGAGCGGGCTGAAGGCGGCACCCTGTTCCTCGACGAACTGGCAACCGCACCACTCGGCGTCCAGGAAAAGCTGCTACGGGTGATCGAGTACGGCGAATACGAGCGCGTCGGCGGCAGCCGAACCTGTCAGGCCAATGTCCGGCTGATCTGCGCCACCAATGACAACCTGCCCCAGCTGGCCGAGGACGGAAAATTCCGCGCTGACCTGCTCGATCGCCTGGCCTTTGACATCATCCACCTGCCGCCGCTGCGGGCACGCCGGGAAGATATCCTGCCGCTGGCGGATTACTACGCTGTGCGCATGTGCCGAGAGCTGGGGTTTGGCTACTTTTCCGGCTTCTCGCCCGACGCCCGAAAAGCGCTGACCGACTACCACTGGCCCGGCAATATCCGCGAACTGAAGAACGTGGTGGAACGATCGGTATTCCGCCACAGCCAGGAAGATGAGCCCGTCGATGCCATCATCATTGACCCGTTCCGCTCTCCCTGGCAACCTGAGGATGCGGCAGCCGCAGCACAGCCATCCGCCGAGGCCTGCGCGCCCCAACCGGTCCCGAGTTTTCCGCTTGATTTTCGCCAGTGGCAGCAGGCGCAGGAAGTCTCCCTGATCCGCCAGGCGCTGGAACAGGCCCGCTTCAATCAGCGAAATGCCGCTGAGCTGTTGGGTTTAAGCTACCATCAACTGAGGGGCCTGTTGCGCAAATACCAGCTGGTCGGCACCCCGACCCAGTGACCAAACCGGCATCATCCGGCGCAGAACCTCAGTAAAAAGCACCAAATTCTAGAAGGTTATTTGCCTGCAACGCTTGGTGACGGTGATGGATAATGGTAAATTTAGCCACTTGTTTTCCAAAAATACATGTCGATATGAGCGCCTCTACCCGTCTACTGCTTGCGTGCCTCAGTCTGCTCAGCCTGATTGGCTGCTCAGAGCCACAGCGAGATAGCACCATCCGTAGCCGTGGCTTCGTCTATTGTGGCCAAGATACACCGACCACCTTCAACCCCCAGCTGATTGATGGCGGCCTGACGGCTGATACGCTTGCCGCTCAAATTTTCGATCGCCTGCTGATGCTCGATCCGGTCAGCCACCAGCCCCTGCCTTCGCTGGCTCGCAGCTGGACCATCAGTGATGACGGCCTGGAATATACCTTCAAGCTGCGCAAAGGGATTGAATTTCAGACCACCGAATGGTTTAAGCCGACCCGGCGCTTCAATGCCCAGGATGTGGTATTCAGCTTCCAGCGGATTATCAATCCCAAGCACCCGTTCCATGCCGTGTCCGGCGGACGCTACCCGTGGTTTGAGAGCCAGGGTTTCAGTGAGCTGATTGCTCATATCGAGATGAACGACTCCCATACCGTCACCTTCGTGCTCACCCGCCCGGACAATGCTTTCCTGTCAAACCTAGCCACCAGCTACGCGGTGATCCATTCCCAGGAATATGCCCAGCGCCTGCTCAAAGCCGGTCAGTTACAGCAACTGGATATGAAGCCCATCGGCACCGGCCCATTCTACCTCGCCCAGTATTTGCCCGACGACCTGATCCGTCTCGGCCGCCACTGGGGATACTGGCAGGGCGCCGCACCGATGGAGCAGGTCGTATTTGATATTTCAGCCCGCGGCACCGGCACCCTGGCCAAGCTGCTGAGCAAAGAATGTGACGTACTGTCATCGCCGGTGGCCAGCCAGCTGCCGGTGATCAGCAACAGCGAAGAGTTTGAGCTGATGGCCCAGACCGGGATGAACGTGGCTTTCGTTGCCCTCAATAACGACAAAGCTGTGCTGCAGGATCTGCGGGTCCGACAAGCCATCAATCTCGCTATCAACCGGGATAACCTGCTCAACTCGGTCTACTACGGGACCGGCACCAAGGCCAAGAGCATCCTGCCGCCGATGTCCTGGGCCTACAACCACGCCAGCCAGGCGCTGGATTACGACCCGGACCAAGCGCGCGCCCTGCTGGCAGAAGCAGGCTATGCCGACGATCTGATCCTGACAATGTGGGTGCCGATCGAGCCCCGCCCTTACAACCCGAGTCCGCGCAAAACCGCCGAGCTGATCCAGGCCGATCTGAAAGCGGTCGGGGTGCGGCTTATCATCCTGGCTCAGGAGTCAGTTAGTCGCCTCAGCTCAACTTCAGCTTCTAACAGCGATATGCAGCTGACCGGCTGGATTGCCGATAACGGCGATCCGGATAATTTCCTCCGTCCGCTGCTCTCCTGTAGTGCCAAAGCCGCCGGGCTCAACGTCGCGAACTGGTGCGAACTCAGCTTTGACAATCTGCTGGAGCTGGCCTCACGAACCAATCAGCTCGAACAGCGCGTCAATTATTACCACCTGGCGCAGGATATTCTGGACCAGCAGGTTCCGGTGATCCCCCTGGCGCACGGCGTCCATTTTCAGGTCCATCACCAATCGCTTGGCGGTTTGCAATTGAGCCCGTTTGGCACCCGCTCTTTTGCCAGCGTCTATCGCAGCGAGTAATTACATGTTTATTTACACGATTCGTCGACTCAATCTGTTTTTGATCACCATGGCCATCCTGACCCTGGTGGGTTTCAGCATCCTGCGCCTGGATCAGAGCCTGGTGTGGAGCCAGCAGCCGTTCTGGGGCGGCTGGTTGATTTACCTGGAGAACCTGTTCGCCGGCAACCTGGGCCTCAACCCAAACGGTGAGCCGATTGTCCATGATGTGCTGGCCGCCTTCCCGGCCACGATTGAGCTCTGCTTCTTTGCCTTTGTCCTGTCGCTGCTGGTCGGGATCCCGCTGGGCACCCTGGCCGGGGTGAAACGCGGACGGATGATTGATACGTCGATTTCATCACTGGCATTACTTGGCTACTCGATTCCGGTGTTCTGGCTGGCTGTCTTGCTGATCATGCTGTTCTCCCAGCAGCTTGGCTGGCTCCCGGTGGCCGGGCGTTACAGCCTGTTGTATGAAATCAAACCGGTGACCGGGGTGGCCTTGATTGATGTGATCCTGTCCGAGAAGCCGTACCGCTCTGAAGCACTGATGGATACCATCCGCCATCTGATCCTGCCGACACTGGTGCTGGCCATGGCGCCGACGACCGAAGTGATCCGCCTGACCCGGGCATCCGTGTCCGAAATCATGGGTCAGAATTTTATCAAGGTCGCCCAGACCAAAGGCCTGTCGATGTTTGAAATTATCCGTCGCCACGTTCTGAAAAATGCCATCCCGCCGATCATTCCGAAGCTGGGGATGCAGTTTTCCACCATGATGACGTTTGCCATGCTGACCGAGTCGATCTTCAACTGGCCCGGCATCGGTCGCTGGCTGCTCAATGCGATTGCCGGCCAGGACTATGTGGCCATTCAAGCCGGTGTGATTGCTGTCGGGAGCTTTATTCTGGTGGCTAACATCCTGTCGGATTTGACCGGCGCCATCGTCAGCCCGCTTGTCAGAAAGGAATGGTATGCTATCAAATAACATTTACCAGGAGCAGAAGATCCCGACCCAGTGGGAACGGGCCTGGCAAAACTTCCGCACCAACTCGCTGGCCATGTTCGGGCTCTGGTGCCTGTTGTTCCTGCTCCTGATCACCCTGGTTGCGCCGTGGATCACCCCCTATTCGCCCTATGATCAGGTCGGTGAGCTGCTGATGCCACCATCCTGGGATCCGACCGGCCATGTCGAGTACTTCTTCGGAACCGATGATTTGGGCCGGGATATTCTCAGCCGCCTGCTCGTTGGCTCGCAGCTGACCTTCGGCTACGCCCTGCTGATTGCCCTGGCCTCCAGCGTGATCGGCATTACCATCGGCGTCATGGCGGGGATGACCCGGGGACTGAAATCGAGTTTTCTCAATCACCTGCTCGACACCGTATTATCGATCCCGTCCCTGCTGCTGGCGATTATTGTTGTGGCCTATATGGGGCCGGGGGAGCTCAATATCCTACTGGCGATCTGGCTAGCGCTGATCCCCCGTTTCATCCGCGCGGTCTATACCGCAGTCCACAATGAGGTCGAGAAAGATTACATCATCGCGGCCCGGCTCGACGGCGCCAATAATTTCTATCTGCTCTATCATTCAATATTGCCCAATATCCTGACCGTCATTTCCAACGAATTGACCCGGGCCATTTCCATCGCCATTCTGGATCTGGCAGCGCTGGGCTTTCTCGGCCTCGGCGCCCAGGCGCCTTCGGCCGAATGGGGCGCGATGCTGGGTGATTCCATTGAGCTGATCTACCTCGCGCCGTGGACCGTCACCCTGCCGGGACTGGCCATCACCTTCAGCGTATTGGTTATAAACTTAGTAGGAGAAGGACTCCGCCAGGCGATTAACGCGGGGATAGATTAATGCCATTACTTGATATCCGTAACCTCACCATTGAAATTGAAACCCCGCAGGGGATGGTCAAAGCCGTCGACCGAATGAGCCTGACGCTAAGCGAAGGCGAGATCCGCGGGCTGGTGGGTGAATCCGGCTCCGGGAAAAGCCTGGTGGCCAAAGCTATCGCCGGCGTAACCAAAGACAGCTGGCGGGTCAGCGCCGACCGCCTGCGCCTGGCTGACATCGACCTGCTGACCCTCTCTGCCCGTGAGCGACGCAAAGTGGTCGGGCGGGAAATTGCGATGATCTTTCAGGAGCCCTCCTCGTGCCTGGACCCTTCTGAGCAAGTCGGGGAGCAGCTGGAAGAAGCAATCCCGGCCGGCTCTTTTTCCGGCAGTTGGTGGCAGCGGTTCCACTGGCGACAGAAGCAGGCAATCGCCTTGCTGCATAAGGTCGGGATCAAAGAGCACAAGCGGGTGATGAAGAGCTACCCCTACGAGCTGACGGACGGCGAGTGTCAGAAGGTCATGATTGCAATGGCGATCGCCAACCGCCCTCGCCTGCTGATTGCTGATGAACCAACCAACGATCTCGATCCGATCACCCAGTCGCAGATCTTCCGTCTGCTCAGCCGGATGAACCAGCTCGGCAATACCACCATCTTGCTGGTCAGCCACGATTTAACCATGGTGACCCAGTGGGCGGACCGGATCACCGTGATGTATTGCGGCCAGGCGGTCGAGTCCGGCAGCCGAAAGCAACTGCTGGAATCACCGCACCACCCTTATACCGAAGCCCTGCTGCACGCGATGCCGGACTTTAACCTCGATGTCCTGCCGCATAAGTGCAAACTGGAGACGCTGCCGGGCTCGATCCCGCCGTTGCAGCACTTACCCATCGGCTGTCGCCTTGGCCCTCGCTGTCCCCATGCCCAGCGGAAATGTGTCGAAGTCCCCAAGCGCAGAAAAATCAAAAACCATAAATTCAGCTGCCATTTCCCGCTGAACATGGAGGAGAACAGTAAGTGAGTGCGCTGCTTGAAGTCGAACACCTGAAGAAAGACTATCACTACCGTTCAGGTTTATTCCGCCGCCGGACCATTGAAGCCGTCAAACCAGTGACCTTTTCCCTCGAAGCCGGTGAGACCCTGGCCTTTATCGGCGAGAACGGCTCCGGCAAGTCGACCCTGGCAAAAATGCTGTCTGGGGTCGTCGAGCCGACCGAAGGGATCATCCGGGTCAACGGTGAGCCACTGGCCAACAATGACTTTCAGACTCGCTGTAAGCTGATCCGGATGATTTTTCAGGATCCCAATACCTCGCTCAACCCCCGGATCCAGATCGGCAAGATCCTGGAGGGGCCGCTGAAGCGAAACACCAACATGACCCCGCAAGCCCGTGAGCGACGGATCATGGAAACCCTCCGCCGGGTCGGGCTGCTGCCGGAGCACGCCTATTTTTATCCGCAAATGCTGGCGACCGGCCAGAAACAGCGGGTTTCTCTCGCCCGCGCGCTGATCCTGCAACCCTGTATCATTGTCGCCGATGAAGCCCTGAACGGGCTGGATATGTCGATGCGCTCGCAGATCATCAACCTGTTGCTCGAGCTTCAGGAAGAAATGGGCTTGTCGTATATCTACGTGTCGCAACACATGGGGGTGATCAAACACTTCACTGATAAAGTGATGGTGATGCAAACCGGCGAAGTGGTCGAACAAGGACTAACCGAGGAGGTCTTTAACAACCCGCAACACCCGCTGACCCAAAAGCTGCTCGACAGTCATTTCTCCGCTCACAGCCACGATCGGCGCAGCCGGCGTTCTGCCAAGGTAGAGTGCTAGCGCCTAACCTGTTCGCGAAGCGAACCATACCCCAAAACAACGACAGGCCCACCGGGCCTGCCAAGTTCGCTTAGGCCAGGCTTTGGTTAATCGCCGCCAGCACCGCTGCCGGATCATCGGCCTGGGTGATTGGCCGGCCAATCACCAGATAATCCGAGCCCGCCTGAACCGCTTCAACCGGCGTCATCACCCGGCGCTGATCGCCAGCAGCGCTGCCTGCCGGACGGATCCCCGGCGTGACCAGTTTAAATTCTCGGCCTAGCTCTGTTTTCAGCATCGTCGCTTCCTGTGCCGAGCAAACCACCCCGTCCAGGCCGCTGCTTTTCGTCAGACGAGCCAGATTCAGAACATGCGCCTGCGGCTCAGCCGTAATCCCAGTCCCACGCAGATCAGTCGCTTCCATGCTGGTCAGCACAGTCACTGCAATCAGCAATGGGCGGTCCTTGCCAAACGGCTCCAGGATCTCCCGCGATGCCGTCATCATGCGCTCACCGCCGCCGGCGTGAACATTCACCATCCACACCCCGAGCTCTGCCGCCGCCGCAACAGCACGGGAGCAGGTGTTGGGAATATCGTGAAATTTCAGGTCCAGAAATACAGAATGGCCCCGATCATGCAGTTTACGCACAAAATCAGGGCCAAAATAAGTAAACATCTCTTTGCCGACTTTCAATCGACAAGTTCCGGGCTCAATCCGGTCAACAAAGGCAAGAGCCTCATCCTGACTTGGATAATCGAGCGCGACAATGACTTTTGGATCCAACATGGCATCTCCTGCTTGATAATTGCTAAATCTCGCCCAGCCTCCCTGAGCGCGGTCGGGATTGTACCGTAAAATTGTTTTTTTTCGAGCACTTCTTCAAATTTTGTTGGAAGTAGTCAAAACCAAAGCTTTTCTTACCTTGCCAATCGTTTGTTCAGAGCACAAGATTCAACTCGGTATCGTAAATCGTCAAACCTGCCGGCAATAAAAAGCCCGCTCGGCATCGAGCGGGCTGTTCAGCATTCGGGTTATTCACCGTCCAGACCTCGGATCGGCTTCACGCCGCCCCAGCCTTTACAGGAGGGACACTGCCAGTAGAGCGAGTGCGTGGCAAAGCCGCACTTCCGGCAGCGGAAGTGAGGTTTGATTTTCAGCTGCTCCCCCACCAGCGCGCGCAGGGTACTCAGGCTCTCTTTGGCTCGCCCCTCTTCCGCTTCATCCAGATGGTAATCCATCAACTGATAAAATCCTTTCATGGTCGGATTTTTGGTCAGCTGGCGGGTCATAAAGGTTTGGGCAGACACGGAGCCTTCAAGCCTGGCAATCTCGTCAGCCAGCATCAATTCAGCCGTAGCCCCGGCATTGAGCTCAACACAGTGCTGCAGGTGTTTGTACCACCCCGACTCGTTTCCGGTCGCTTCATAGCATTGCAACAACATCGGCAAGGTTTCGCTGACATAATCAATGTCCTGCTCAGCGACCCGCTCCAGCTGTTTCAGCGCGGCTTTGTACTCTTCCTCGCCGATCAGAATCTTCGCCATCATCATTGAGGCACGCACACAGGATTTATCAGCCGACAGGGCTTTCTTCAGGAGTTGTCTGGCCTTGTCCATATTCAAAGCACTGAGCTCCAGCATCGCCATTTCGCACCAGTAGTGGGCAATATCATGCTTGAGCTTGGACTTGCCCATTTTGACCAGCTGGCTGGCCATTTCGATAGCTTTGTCCCATTCCCGGGTTTGCTGATAAATGGTCAACAGTTGCTGCAAGGCACCTTTACGATGCTCCGGCTCGTCCAGCAACTGTTCAAAAATCTTCTCCGCACGATCAAAGAACCCGGCAGCCATATAATCCTGGGCCAATTGCTGCAAAGCTAAATTGCGTTGATCGATAGTTAAATTCGGACGGGCAATCAGATTCTGGTGAATTCGAATGGCACGATCCACCTCGCCCCGGCTTCGGAACAGGTTCCCCAAAGCAAGGTGAGTATCAATCGTTTCACTGTCAACCTGGAGCAGTTCAATAAACACGTCCACCGCTTTATCTGACTGATCAGATAACAGCAGGTTCAAGCCAGTCACATACTGGCGTGACATGTGGTGAGACTGCTCCTGTTGTTTATTACTAGCGCTCCTGTTACCCATATACCAGCCGTAGGCGGCGGCAATTGGCAATAACAGAAACAACAGCTCTAGCATTAATGTTTATTCCTTTACAGGCTCAGCACGCAGCTGCTCGAGCTCTTTCTGTTGCTTCGCAACTTTCTTGCTCAGGCGATTTCTTGAAAAACGCGCTTTCAGATACAGCATGCCGCAAATCAGCCAGCCAATGGCAAAACCGGCACCAAAGGCAATCCCGAGCAGGGTCGACATCTGGAACTCACCCTGAGCAATCAGATAATCAAAATTCACTAACTGTTGGTTTTGCGCCCCCAACGCCAGCGTAATGAGAAAGCAGACCACTAAAACAAGAATGCTTATTATCTTCATCGTAAATCCTTCTTACTTGATCGATAGTTGATGGGTTGATTATGCAAGATTTTCACACATCAGACCATGATCAATAGACATAAAAAAACGGCATACCTTTCAGCATGCCGTTTTTTTGTTCTAAATGCGTTTAATTCGCTGCGTAAGCAGCATTCACGCGATCACGTAACTCTTTGCCCGGTTTAAAGTGAGGGACGTACTTACCGTCTAACTCAACCTTGTCCCCGGTCTTGGGATTACGCCCAACGCGTGGAGCACGGTAATGCAAGGAGAAGCTACCAAAGCCACGGATTTCGATACGGTCGCCCTCTGCGAGGGTGGTCGCCATATGCTCAAGGATTTCCTTGATTGCATCTTCTACTTGTTTCGCAGAAAGATGTGTTTGTTGACTGCACAGCCTTTCAATTAATTCAGACTTTGTCATACACACTCCGTTTTTAGTATGTTTCTCAATAGTATAACCGCTTAGGGGGAAAAGTGTTCCCCCTATGCTCAATTATTCGCCTTTAGCCGCTTTGAAAGCGTCAGCCATTGCGCTACCGAACGAAGCATCGTCTTGCTTGTTCAGGGCAGCCATTGCTTCTTGCTCTTCAGCAACGTCTTTCGCACGTACAGACAGGTTGATTACGCGGTTCTTACGATCAACGCCTGTGAATTTCGCTTCAACAGAATCGCCAACAGACAGAACCAGAGTTGCGTCTTCAACACGGTCAACAGATGCTTCAGAAGCGCGCAGGTAGCCTTCAACGCCTTCAGCCAGCTCAACAGTTGCGCCTTTCGCGTCAACAGCAGTCACAGTACCTGTTACCAGAGCGCCTTTCTTGTTCACAGCAACGAAGCCGTTGAACGGGTCTTCTTCGATTTGCTTGATGCCCAGAGAAATACGCTCACGCTCAGCGTCAACAGCCAGAACAACTGCAGAGATTTCGTCGCCTTTCTTGAAGTCACGAACAGCTTCTTCGCCTGCAACATTCCAAGAAATGTCAGACAGGTGAACCAGACCGTCGATACCGCCTTCAAGACCGATGAAGATACCGAAGTCAGTGATAGACTTGATCTTACCAGTTACGCGGTCGCCCTTAGCTTGCATTTCTGCAAATGACTGCCATGGGTTCGCTTTACACTGTTTCAGACCTAGGCTGATACGACGACGCTCTTCGTCGATGTCCAGAACCATAACTTCAACTTCGTCACCCACGTTAACAACTTTAGATGGGTGGATGTTCTTGTTAGTCCAGTCCATTTCAGAAACGTGTACCAGACCTTCAACACCTTCTTCGATTTCAACGAAGCAGCCGTAGTCAGTCAGGTTGGTTACGCGGCCAGACAGCTTAGTGCCTTCTGGGTAACGCTTCGCGATAGCAACCCATGGATCTTCACCCAGTTGCTTCAGACCCAGAGATACGCGAGTACGCTCACGGTCGAACTTCAGAACCTTAACGTTGATTTCGTCGCCAACATTAACGATTTCTGATGGGTGCTTAACGCGTTTCCAAGCCATGTCAGTGATGTGCAGCAGGCCGTCAACACCGCCCAGATCTACGAATGCACCGTAGTCGGTCAGGTTCTTAACGATACCTTTAACTTCCATGCCTTCTTGCAGAGAAGCCAGCAGCTCGTCACGCTCAACGCTGTTCTCAGACTCGATAACAGCACGGCGAGAAACAACAACGTTGTTGCGCTTCTGGTCCAGCTTGATTACTTTGAACTCAAGCTCTTTGTTTTCCAGGTGAGCAGTGTCACGAACTGGACGAACGTCAACCAGAGAACCTGGCAGGAATGCACGGATGCCATTCAGTTCAACGGTGAAACCACCTTTAACTTTACCGTTGATGATACCAACAACAGTTTCAGCATCTTCGTAAGCTTTTTCCAGCTGAATCCAAGCTTCGTGACGCTTCGCTTTTTCACGAGAAAGCTTAGTTTCACCGAAGCCGTCTTCAACAGCGTCCAGAGCTACGTCAACTTCTGCACCGATTTCGATTTCAAGTTCGCCAGCGGCGTTCTTGAACTCGTCAGCTGGGATAGAAGACTCAGACTTCAGGCCCGCGTCAACCAGTACATAACCGTTTTCGATCGCTACAACAGTACCTTTAACAATGGCACCTTGGCGTGTTTCTACTTCTTTCAGTGACTCTTCAAAGAGCTGAGCAAAAGATTCAATCATTATTTAATCTTCAATTTAATAAACAACCATGGGTGTCCTACCACATGGGGTTGGGGGTATAGTCAGTATTCATCCTTGATACCGACGCCATCATGTTGATTACTCAACTGATAATTTCGTTTCAATATAGGCCAGTGCCTCTGCAGTGACTTGCTCTATTGACATCTCAGTAGAGTCTAGCACCAAAGCATCAGCCGCGGGACGCAGCGGCGCTACCGCGCGATTGCGGTCGCGATCATCGCGTTCCTGAATTTCGTTTAAAAGACTATCAAAGTTAACATCTAAGCCTTTCTGTTGCAACTGATTCATGCGGCGAATTGCACGCTCTTCCGCGCTGGCATCAAGAAAAATCTTCACGTCAGCGCCCGGAAAAACCACGGTGCCCATATCGCGACCATCAGCCACCAGCCCAGGGGCTTCACTGAATGCCCGCTGGCGACGCAGCAGCGCTTCACGCACGCGAGGTAAGGCTGCCACTTTGGAAGCCGCCATCCCGGTTTCTTCCTTGCGAAGTTCACCCGAGACATCTTCGCCTTCGAGGATCACTTTCACCAATTCGCCTTCCGCAACGAATTCAACATCCAGGTGCGCTGCCAGTGGAACCAGTGCGTCTTCTGATTCAAGATCAACACCATGATGAATGGCTGCCAGGGCCAGGACGCGATAAATCGCACCAGAGTCCAGCAGCTTCCAGCCCAGCTTTTCTGCCAACAGCATACAGAGCGTGCCCTTCCCGGCGCCGCTTGGTCCATCAACAGTGATCACTGGAGCATGTGTAGACATAGGTTTTCTCCGAATTGGTTCCAAATATAGCGCTGTCATACCAAACCGCTAGCGCAGAATGTGAGCCAACAGCCTGGTATGACAGCCCTCAAACGGGGGCGTATTATACGGGAAAAATAGCCTCAGTACTATCAAATCAGCGGCTTGATGGCGGAGAATCCACCGCTTGGCTGAACGCGCGAAGTTGATTAACAACAGAGCCCGCCAAGCAGGCGGGCTCTGTTCAGGCCAGGTCGACAAACTCAGCAGCTTAGTTGCGCCAGCTTGTCAAAATAGTCCGGGAAGGTTTTTGAAGTACACTTTGGATCATTGATGGTGACCGGGGTATCGCTCAGTGCCACCAAAGAAAAACACATCGCCATCCGGTGATCATCATAAGTATCGATCGCCGCATGCTGCAGCTGCACCGGCGGGGTAATGATGATGTAATCTTCCCCTTCTTCAACGGTAGCACCGACTTTACGCAGCTCGGTGGCCATCGCAGCCAGACGGTCAGTTTCCTTCACCCGCCAGTTGTAGACATTGCGGATCGCCGTGGTGCCCTCGGCAAACAAAGCGGTCGTGGCGATGGTCATGGCTGCATCCGGGATATGGTTAAAGTCCATATCGACCGCTTTCAGCTCACCGCGGCGGGCGATCACATAATCATCACCCCACTCAATTTCGGCCCCCATCGCCGCCAGGGCATCAGCAAACTGGACATCCCCCTGGATGCTTTTCTTGCCAATGCCGGTGACTTTGATGGTGCCACCCTTGATCGCGGCGGCAGCCAGGAAGTAAGAAGCAGACGAGGCATCACCCTCAACCAGGAAATCACCCGGCGCCTGATAAGTTTGGCCACCTTTCACCACAAACGCTTCGTAGTTACGGTTTTCAACCGCGACCCCAAACTGAGACATAATATGCAGGGTAATATCGATATACGGCTTAGACACCAACTCGCCTTTAATCTTGATCACGGTATCCCCCGTGGCCATCGGCGCCGCCATCAGAAAGGCGGTCAGGAACTGGCTGGAAATCGAGCCGTCAATTTCCACCTCACCGCCGTGCAGACCGGTGCCGGTAATTTTCAGCGGCGGATAATTGTCATTTTCCAGGTAAGTAATATCGGCGCCAGCAGCACGCAGGGCATCAACCAGATGGCCAATCGGGCGCTCTTTCATCCGCGGCTCACCGGTGAGCACAAACTCTCCCTCGCCCAGACACAGCGCCGCCGCCAGCGGGCGCATCGCAGTCCCTGCATTGCCCAGAAATAGCTCCAGGGCCTGGGTTGGTGCAAATGCGCGGCCCAATCCGTGAACTTCACAGACGGTCTTATCTTCAGAAAGCTGATAGCTGACACCGAGTTGTGTTAATGCATTGAGCATATGACGGATATCATCGCTATCGAGCAGGTTTGTCAGTCGTGTGGTCCCTTGTGCTAACGCTGCCAATAACA
The DNA here is from genome assembly GCF_024380015.1 of Photobacterium atrarenae. Lineage (NCBI taxonomy): Bacteria > Pseudomonadati > Pseudomonadota > Gammaproteobacteria > Vibrionales > Vibrionaceae > Photobacterium > Photobacterium atrarenae. The sequence goes on along the minus strand of NZ_CP101508.1, from coordinate 1,113,139 downwards.
GGGCGCGATTGGAAACACTCTTCGACCCTGGTAGATTCACTTCCCCATTCATCTGTTGTATCGGCTGTAACGTTAAACTGTCCATCTGTCTCTCTTCTATCCTGTTTTTTAGGCGTTCCCGCAGATTAGCGAATAATGCCCTTGTCGGCTAGTACTGAATCCAGCCCGGCTTGGCTGATCCGATGATTCAATAAAAAAGCCGCCTTCGCGGCGGCCTTGATTGGTTCGTGTCATGGCTTCAATGCAACTTAACCCTGCTGATGTTCAAACTTCGCCATGAAATCCACCAGCGCCCGGACACCTTCAATCGGCATCGCATTGTAAATTGAGGCGCGCATCCCCCCCACCGCTCGGTGGCCTTTGAGGGCTTTCAGGCCCGCCGCTTCTGCCTGCTCGAGGAACAGGGCATCAAGCTGCGGATTTTTCAGCTGGAACGGCACATTCATCAGGGAGCGGTTGTCCGGATGCACCTCATTGCGGTAAAAGTCAGACTGATCAATAAAATCGTACAGCACCTTGGCTTTGGCCTCGTTACGCCGCTGCATTTCAGCAACACCACCAATGGATTTGAGCCACTTGAACACTTCACCCGCCAGGTACCATGCAAAGGTCGGCGGGGTGTTAAACATCGAGTCTTTCTCCACCAGCACGGTATAATCGAGAATACTCGGCAGCGCCTGTTTGGCCAGCCCCAGCAAGTCATCACGTACAATGACAATCGTCAGGCCGGCCGGGCCGATATTCTTCTGCGCCCCGGCGTAAATCACCCCATACTGGGAGACATCAATCGGACGCGACAGGATCGTTGAAGACAGATCGGCCACAATCGGTTTATCCGTGACCGGCAGATCGCGGATTTCAATCCCGTCAATCGTTTCATTGGGGCAGAAATGAACATATGCCGCATCATCGGACAACGGCCACGCCTGCGCCGGCAAAATGGCACGCTTACCCTCACGCTCACAGGTAATATCCACCACATTCGGGCGGCAGTATTTCTCGGCTTCCTGCGCTGCGCTGTGGGCCCAGTAACCACCATCCATATAATCGGCGCTGGTCGCATCCCCCAGCAGGTTCATTGGCACCGCAGCAAACTGCGCGCGCGCGCCGCCATGGCAAAACAACACATGGTAATTCTCCGGAATGGCCAGCAATTCGCGCAGATCTTTTTCTGACTGCTCAGCCACAGCGAGAAATGCTTTGCTCCGGTGACTGATTTCCATAACGGATGTGCCCAGGCCATGCCAGTCAACCAGCTCAGCTTGCGCTTTTTTTAAGACGTCTGCCGGGATCATTGCCGGACCTGCACAAAAATTATAAACCTGCTCCATGATGATCAATTTGCTCCTGCTAATAAAACATGGGGTTACACGGTGTCGCGCTTTCAGAGACGCTCCCAGGCCCACAGATTGTGACCCAAGTCTAATCCTTGTTTTTACACCTTTCTCACGGTGCTGAAAAGGATTTCATGCCGAAATCCGGCATTCATTTGCGCAACACAAAAAAACGCAGCCATGGGGCTGCGTTTTTTTGTTACGGATCGCGCTTTGCTTATTCTTGCTCAGGAGCCTGCTCAGCAGAATCATCCTGATCATCGGTTGCTTGTTCCGGCTGCTCTGCCTGGGCAGCAACGGCTTCAGCGCCTTCGACAATTTCAGCCAGCTCATCTTCGTCCGGCTCATCGATACGCTGCAGGCCAACCACCTGCTCGTCTTCCGCAGTTCGGATCAACGTCACACCCTGGGTGTTCCGGCCCACTTTGCTCACCTCGCCGACACGGGTACGAACCAACGTCCCGGCATTGGTGATCATCATGAACTCGTCGCCTTCCTCAACCTGGATCGCGCCGACCACCGCACCATTACGCTCGGTGACTTTGATCGACACCACGCCTTGAGTGGCACGGCTCTTCGCCGGGTACTCTGCCAGCTCGGTGCGCTTACCAAAGCCATTCTCGGTCACGGTCAGCACGTCACCATCGTTATGTGGCACAATCAGCGAAACAACCTGATCGCTTTCCGCCAGCTTAATCCCACGCACACCCGACGCAGTACGGCCCATGCCGCGCACCTGCTCTTCCGAGAAGCGCACCACTTTACCGGCTTGCGAGAACAGCATGATATCGTCACTGCCGTTGGTAATATCCACGCCAATCAGCGAATCACCTTCCCGCAGGTTCACCGCGATGATCCCGGCGCTACGCGGACGACTGAAGTCAGTCAGCGGTGTTTTCTTCACGGTACCATCGGCAGTCGCCATAAAGATAAATTTATCTTCTTCATACTCTTTCACCGGCAGGATGGCGGTGATCCGCTCATTCTCTTCCAGCGGCAGAATATTCACAATCGGCTTCCCGCGCGAGGCACGACTCGCTTGCGGTAGCTGGTACACTTTCAGCCAGTACATCCGGCCCCGGCTGGAGAAACACAGAATCGTGTCGTGGGTGTTCGCCACCAGCAGACGCTCGATAAAGTCTTCATCTTTCATCCGGGTTGCGGCTTTACCTTTACCGCCGCGGCGCTGCGCTTCATAGTCGCTCAGCACTTGGTATTTCACATAGCCTTCATGTGACAGAGTCACGACCACGTCTTCCTGGGTGATCAAATCTTCCAGATCGATATCGTGGCTGGCTGCGGTAATTTCGGTGCGACGCGGGTCGTTGAACTGCTCTTTGACCAGTTCCAGCTCTTCGCGGATCACTTCCATCAGACGCTCAGAGCTGGCCAGGATATGCATCAGCTCCGCGATTTCTTCCAGCAGCGCTTTATATTCGTCGAGAATTTTCTCGTGCTCAAGACCAGTCAGCTTGTGCAGGCGCAAATCCAGAATTGCCTGAGCCTGTTGCTCGGTCAGGAAGTACTGACCGTCACGGATCCCGTATTGCGGCTCCAGCCAGTCCGGACGGGCTGCATCAGTGCCGGCACGCTCCAGCATTGCCGCAACATTGCCCAGATCCCAACCACGCGCGATCAAGCCTGCTTTCGCTTCAGCCGGCGTCGGTGCATTGCGGATCAGTTCGATAATTTCATCGATATTCGCCAGTGCCAGTGCCAGACCTTCGAGGATATGGGCACGCTCACGGGCTTTGCGCAGTTCGAAAATAGTCCGGCGGGTCACCACTTCACGGCGGTGGTTGACGAAGCACTTCAGGGTCTCTTTGAGGTTGAACAGCTTCGGCTGGCCGTTATCCAGCGCCACCATGTTAATCCCAAACGTGGTTTGCAGCTGGGTTTGCGCGTACAGGTTGTTCAGCACGACCTCGCCCACCGCATCACGGCGGCACTCGATCACGATGCGCATCCCGTCTTTATCGGACTCATCGCGCAATGCAGTGATGCCTTCGACTTTCTTGTCTTTCACCAGCTCGGCGATTTTCTCGATCAGGCGCGCTTTGTTAACTTGATACGGAATCTCCGTGACGACAATGGTCTCTTTGCCGTTCTTATCGGTTTCGATCTCCGCTTTCGAGCGCATGTAGACCTTGCCGCGACCGGTCTTATAAGCATCAATAATGCCTTTACGGCCACTGATCAGTGCTGCCGTCGGGAAGTCTGGTCCCGGGATATACTCCATCAGTTGATCGATGGTGATATCTTCATTGTCGATATACGCCAGGCAGCCGTCGATGACTTCGCCCAAGTTGTGCGGTGGAATATTGGTTGCCATCCCCACGGCAATACCGGAAGCGCCGTTGACCAGCAGGTTCGGGATTTTCGTCGGCAGGACTGCCGGGATCTGCTCGGTGCCGTCATAGTTCGGCACATAGTCAACCGTCTCTTTTTCCAGATCAGCCAGCAGCTCGTGTGCAATCTTCGCCATCCGGACTTCGGTATAACGCATGGCCGCGGCGGAGTCGCCGTCGATGGAGCCGAAGTTACCCTGGCCGTCGACCAGCATGTAGCGAAGGGAGAAAGGTTGCGCCATCCGTACGATCGTATCGTAAACCGCACTATCACCATGGGGGTGATATTTACCGATGACGTCACCAACCACACGGGCTGATTTTTTGTATGCTTTATTCCAGTCATTGCCGAGCACATTCATCGCGAACAACACGCGACGGTGTACCGGCTTAAGGCCATCACGCACATCAGGAAGAGCACGACCAACGATAACGGACATCGCATAGTCGAGATATGAGCCTTTCAGCTCTTCTTCAATGTTTACGGGCGTGATCTCTTTTGCAAGATCGCTCATGGAGCCAATATCCCTCAGGTAATTTCTGTCGTATTTCTACGTGCAAGGTGCGAGAATATAGCACAAACAGGCCTCGATAGGCACACCTTTCACAATTTATGTTGTGAGTAATTTAGCGGATTTATCAAAAACCAGACACCAGATATTCGCCTTAACGTCCGGCCCGAGCGTCAAATGGTTATTTTTCCATCACTTCCACCACGTCCGCAGCGATTAAATTTCAATCAACAAATAAAGTATGAGCAATTGTAAAAAGCCGATCCCCTCGCGGTTTCACCCCTGCAACATCCACCACCTATTTTCATCATGCCAGACTCTGATCCGGGTCAATTTTGTCCGCCAGGCAAAGCGTAAAATAGCCTTTGCACCAACCGTTTAGCCGTATCAAACGGACCTGCACCTTTATTTTTTCACAGAAAAATAAGTGAGGTCACTATGTTAAGCCAGGCCATCAACACCATCGGACTCTGTATCATCGGCGGGAAATACATCCTGATGCTCATTCTTGCTGCCATGACGTTGTTCTCCGGGACCCTGACCCCGGAACTCATCGTCCTCAACCAAGGCTAAGGCGCCCCAAGCAGCAGTTGAGATGAAGCCTGCTGCTTATTTCCCTCGACACTTCACGGGCCAAGACCGCCCTTGGGCCGACTTTTTACCTTCCTCTCTCGCCACTTGCTCAGGCGTTGATGCAGAAATTATTATTCCACTTGGGTGATTTCGTTATAATGCCTGCAATCGAAAAAGGAAAATGGCGATGACAATGACCAAGCAGTTGAATGTCGATCCGGCAGAAATCACGAAATTTGAAGAAATGGCCTCCCGTTGGTGGGATCTCGAAGGCGAATTCAAGCCGCTGCACCAAATCAACCCGCTGCGGCTGAACTTTATCATCGATCATGCCGACGGCCTGTTTGGCAAGAAAGTTCTCGATGTCGGCTGTGGCGGCGGCATTCTGGCTGAGAGCATGGCTGTGGAAGGCGCAGACGTAACCGGGCTGGACATGGGCAAAGAGCCGCTGACGGTGGCTCGCCTTCACGCGCTCGAAACCGGGACCCAGCTGGAATATGTCCAGCGGACTGCGGAAGAGCATGCCGAGCTGTTCCCGCAAACCTATGATGTCGTGACCTGCATGGAGATGCTGGAGCACGTACCGGACCCGGCCTCAGTGATCGCCGCCTGTGCCAAGATGGTCAAACCGGGCGGCCATGTCTTCTTCTCGACCCTGAACCGCAACCTCAAATCTTACCTGTTTGCCATTGTCGGTGCCGAGCAGGTGTTGAAACTGGTCCCGCGGGGGACGCACGATCACAACAAGTTTATCCGCCCGTCAGAGCTAATGGCGATGATCGATCAGACGCCGCTGCAGGATCGCCATATCACCGGGCTGCACTATAATCCGCTGACCGACAATTACTGGCTGGGGAAGAATGTCGATGTCAATTACATCGTCCATACCATCAAGCCGGACTCAGCAGGCTAGCATTGTTATCGGGGCGCCATCAGGCGCCTCTTTTTATTCAAGTTGTTCTGGCCATCCCCCGGCTACAATTAGAGACAAAAGAACAGCGGGTGCAGATGTCGGCTTCCACCGAGGCGATGGCCCGAACCCAGACGGTTTTATAAGGATATAACCCCATGCATTTACCAATCCGTGCCATCCTGTTTGATCTTGACGGCACCTTGCTCGATACCGCGCCCGATATGGCAGAGGCCGCCAACCGGGTGCTGGCGGACTATAATCAGGCCCCCCTGACTGATGAGCAGATCAAAGCCAACACCAGTTACGGCGCCAGAGGACTGCTGACCGCCGGGTTCGGAGCCATTCCGGCCCATCTTGATGCCGATCAGCTACGCCGCGAATTTCTCCACTATTATCAGCAAAATATCTGTGAAGGGACTTCCGTCTACCGTGGGATCAACAAAGTCTTGGCTTATCTGGAAGCGCATCAAATTCCCTGGGGGATCATGACCAACAAACCCGGTTTTCTCACCGAGCTCTTGTTGCCCTTTTTCCCGGAACTGCTGAAAGCCCAGGTTGTGGTTTGTGGCGATACCCTGGCCGTTGCCAAACCTCACCCCGAGCCACTGTTGCATGCCAGTGAGTTGTTGGGGATCCCCCATACCGCCTGCGCCTACGTCGGCGACATCGAAAAGGACATGATTGCCGCCAATGCCGCGCGGATGCACGGCCTGGTGGCCGGCTGGGGTTATATCGGTCAAACGCACCACCCCGAAGCATGGCAGGCCCGCGAAGTGTTACCAGCCCCGGAGGCGCTGATTGATATGCTGGAGCAGCAAAGAAAATGCCAATAAGTCATTTCTTAATCAATCAGTTCAGGGAGGTTTTTACGATGACTGCCCGGCCAAAAATCAAGAAAAATATTTTTTTTTACGCCATTTTTTCTCATCGGCTTTCGTTGATTTTTTCTATTATATTGGCGTATCTACCTAAATCGGTTAGTAGGCACCAACTTTTTTTTGACCATCCCCACGTTATCCACAGGTGGCGAAAAATTACCACCTTGCATTACCCTGACTTCATCACTATCTTGTAACGCCATAAGCTCAACACCCCAATATATAGTGTTTTTCGACTAAACTAAGAGTTGTAAGTAAGATCACAATCTTTACATCTCTTCACGAAAATGTTGCAAAACGCCCTGTTATTGGCGAATTTCTGGGAAAACGGTCAAAAATGAATCAACAGCTAACTGTTACCAAGCGTGATGGACGCAAAGAAAATATCGATTTGGATAAAATCCACCGGGTGATCACCTGGGCCGCTGAAGGCCTGGAGAATGTCTCTGTGTCACAGGTCGAGCTGAAATCTCACATCCAGTTCTATGACGGGATCAAGACGGAAGATATTCATGAAACCATCATCAAGGCAGCGGCTGACCTGATTTCAGAGGAAACACCAGACTACCAATATCTGGCAGCACGCCTGGCGATTTTCCATCTGCGTAAGAAAGCGTACGGTCAGTTCGAGCCACCAACACTGTTTAACCACGTCACCAACCTGGTTGAGAAAGGAAAATACGATCGTCATTTGCTGGAAGACTACAGCAAAGAAGAATTCGATCTGATGGACACCTATCTTGATCACTGGCGTGATATGAACTTCTCCTACGCTGCGGTGAAGCAGCTGGAAGGGAAGTACCTGGTGCAAAACCGTGTGTCCGGCGAAATCTTTGAGAGCGCCCAGTTCCTGTACATGATGATTGCAGCCTGTCTGTTCGGCAAATATCCGAAAGAGACGCGCATGGACTACATCAAGCGTTTTTATGATGCCGTTTCCCAGTTCAAAATCTCGCTACCGACGCCGATCATGTCTGGTGTCCGTACACCAACACGCCAGTTCAGCTCCTGTGTGCTGATCGAGTGTGACGACAGCCTGGATTCAATTAACGCCACAGCTAGCGCCATTGTGCGTTATGTGTCTCAGCGTGCCGGCATCGGTATCAACGCCGGTCGTATCCGTGCCCTGGGGTCGGAAATTCGCGGCGGTGAAGCTTTCCACACTGGCTGTATCCCGTTCTACAAGTACTTCCAGACTGCCGTGAAGTGCTGCTCTCAGGGCGGTGTCCGTGGTGGTGCAGCGACCCTGTTCTATCCTATCTGGCACGGTGAAGTGGAATCACTGCTGGTGTTGAAGAACAACCGCGGTGTTGAAGAAAACCGGGTCCGTCACATGGACTACGGCGTGCAAATCAACAAACTGATGTACACCCGTCTGATCAAAGGCGGCAATATCAGCCTGTTCTCGCCATCTGATGTCCCAGGTCTGTACGATGCCTTCTTTGCCGATCAGGAAGAGTTTGAGCGTCTGTACGTCCAGTACGAGCAAGACGAAAGCATTAAACGCAAGACCATCAAAGCGATTGACCTGTTCTCACTGCTGATGCAAGAGCGTGCCTCGACTGGCCGTATCTACATCCAGAACGTCGACCACTGTAATACCCACAGCCCGTTTGACCCGACTGTTGCGCCGATTCGCCAGTCCAACCTGTGCCTGGAAATTGCGCTACCGACCAAACCGCTGAACAACGTGGAAGATGAAAGCGGCGAAATCGCCCTGTGTACCCTGTCTGCCTTCAACTTGGGCGCCATCGATTCGCTGGACGACCTGGAAGAGATGGCTGACCTGACCGTACGCGCTCTGGATGCACTGCTGGATTACCAGGACTACCCGCTGCCGGCTGCCTACAAAGCCACCATGAACCGCCGCACCCTGGGAGTCGGCGTGATCAACTTTGCTTACTACCTGGCCAAAAACGGCGTGCGCTACTCGGACGGCAGTGCCAACAACCTGACCCACGAAGCGTTCGAAGCGATTCAGTACTACCTGCTGAAAGCCTCGGTTGGCCTGGCCAAAGAGCAAGGCGCGTGTCCGGCGTTTAACGAAACAACCTACGCCAAAGGGATCCTGCCGATCGATACCTACAAGAAAGATATCGACAACATTTGCACGGCAGAACTGCGTTACGACTGGGAAACACTGCGGGAAGAGATCAAAACCCACGGCCTGCGCAACTCGACACTATCTGCGCTGATGCCATCAGAGACCTCCTCGCAGATCTCCAATGCAACCAACGGCATTGAGCCACCGCGTGGCTTTGTTTCGGTCAAGGCATCGAAAGACGGTATCCTGAAACAGGTTGTGCCTGAGTACAGCAAGTACAAAAACAACTACGAGCTGCTGTGGAATATCGGCAGCAACGATGGCTACCTGCAACTGGTGGGCATTATGCAGAAATTTATCGACCAGGCGATTTCTGCCAACACCAACTACGACCCGAGCATTCAGCCAAGCGGCAAAGTGCCGATGAAACTCTTGCTCAAAGACCTGCTGACAGCGTATAAACTCGGCGTGAAAACCCTGTACTACCACAACACCCGAGATGGTGCATCTGATAGCCAGGGTGACGTTTCCGGTGATGACTGCACCAGCTGCAAGATTTAAGTAAAGGCACAATTTAGAGCGGGAGCTTCGGCTCCCCTTTGAAGTTGAGGATACAATGGCATACAGCACTTTTTGTCAAACCAATAACAATCAGCTCCAGGAGCCGATGTTCTTTGGCCAGCCCGTCAACGTGGCGCGCTATGACCAGCAAAAATTCGAAATCTTTGAAAAGCTGATTGAAAAACAGCTTTCGTTCTTCTGGCGTCCGGAAGAAGTGGACGTCTCCAGTGACCGGATTGACTATAACAATCTGCCGGAGCACGAGCGCCATATTTTCATCAGCAACCTGAAGTACCAGACTTTGCTGGACTCGATCCAGGGTCGCAGCCCGAATGTTGCCCTGCTGCCGATTGTCTCGATTCCGGAGCTGGAAACCTGGATTGAAACCTGGTCGTTCTCAGAGACGATTCACTCGCGCTCCTACACCCATATCATCCGCAATATCGTCACCAACCCATCCGTGGTTTTTGATGACATCGTGGATAACGAGCATATCATCAAGCGTGCCGGCGATATCTCCAAATACTACGATGATCTGATCAACGCGACCAACGACTACCACCGCCTGGGTGAAGGCACGCACATGATCAACGGCAAGACCATCACGGTCAATCTGCGCGAGATCAAAAAGAAGCTGTACCTGTGCATGATGTCGGTGAACGCGCTCGAAGCAATCCGCTTTTATGTCAGCTTCGCCTGCTCGTTCGCATTTGCCGAGCGCGAGCTGATGGAAGGAAACGCCAAGATCATCAAGCTGATCGCCCGTGACGAAGCGCTGCACCTGACCGGCACCCAGCACATCCTGAACCTGATGCGCACCGGTCAGGACGATCCGGAAATGGCAGAAATTGCCCAGGAATGTGCCCAGGAATGTTTCACCCTGTTTAAAGAGGCCGCCGAGCAAGAGAAAGAATGGGCTGAATATCTGTTCAAGGACGGCTCTATGATCGGCCTGAACAAAGATATCCTGTGCCAGTACGTAGAATACATCACCAACCTTCGCATGGCTGCGGTCGGTCTGGAGCAGGCTTATCCGGGTGCCACCCAGAACCCGATCCCGTGGATTAATGCCTGGTTGTCGTCGGACAACGTTCAGGTTGCGCCACAGGAAGCGGAAATCAGCTCGTATCTGGTCGGTCAGATTGACAACGACGTCAGCTCTGACGATCTGGGTGATTTTGAGCTATGAGCCCATTAACCTTCAAGGTGAATGGTCAGACGGTTTGCGGCAACAGCCGCGAACCGTTGCTGGTTCAGCTCGAAAAAGCCGGCTTCCGCCCCGAGTATCAATGCCGCAACGGCATGTGCGGTGCCTGCCGCTGCAAGCTCAAGATCGGTGCCGTCGATCAGCAAGATGCCATGGCTTTTGTTGGTCCCAATGAGATCCTCGCCTGTTGTTCTGTGCCGAAAAGCCACCTTGAGCTCGAATTTGACTACCAACTGACCCCGGCCGAATCTGCTGACCGCGACGTCGTCAACCGATAGCGCGTCCCGACCTCGCGCTTTGTTACCACACCAGTTTATACCTCGACCGTTACCGCGCCTTCGGCCGGCTCAGATGCGCCGCTCCGGGCCAGCCAGGCGACCAGCGCAGACTGCGGCATCGGCTTGGCATAATAAAATCCCTGATGATGATTGACACCTCGCTGAAGGAGGCTGTCGGCCTGCTGGGCAGTTTCAACGCCCTCAGCAATGATCACCATTCCCAGGCCATCCGCCAGGCCAATCATGGAATCAAGCAAAGCCACCGCATTGCCTTCCGGCAGCAGCTCTTTGATAAACACTTTATCAATTTTGACCACATCAAACGGGAAGCGACGCAATAGATCCAGGCCGGAGTACCCGGTGCCGAAATCATCGACCGCAATCCGGAACCCATGCTGTTGCAGCAAATGAAGCTGGGTAATGGCCTGATCCATCTCCGCATCACTAAACGCCAGATCTTCAGTCACTTCGAGCAACAGGTGGCGGATCAGGTGCTGGTTGCGCCCGCAGCGACGGCATACCCGCTCGGCAAAGTGCTCATCAAGCAGCAACTGGCGGCTGATGTTGATCGCCAGGTAACGTGATTTCATTAACTCCGGGTTCTCTTGGATAAAGCCGATAGCAGTCTCCATCACAAAATCCGTCAGCGCCCCGATTTTTCCCAACTGTTCAGCCAGCGGAATGAAGATCATCGGCGAAATAATGCCATGAGCCGGATGGTGCCAGCGCAACAGGAGTTCAAACCCAAGTGGCCCACCGAGATCAGTGTCCATAATCGGCTGGAAAAACACCTCCAGCTCATTATTTTTCAGCGCCCACTCAAACGTCGCCGGCAAAGATTGCCGGGCTACCCGTCGCCGGCTGGCATAAGTGTAAACCGCGCTAAACAGGGTTCCCAGAAGCAAGGGGATCCAGCTATGCTCGAGCATATAGGAACGCTGAAAGGCCGGGGTCACCTGAAACTGCAACTCCACCGGGTTTTGCGCTGAGTAAAAGCTAAACCGATCTGTCTCATGCATCGCGCCGACTTCAAGCGGCGCATTCACCGAGCCAGCAAGTGCATTGCCGGCCACTTTGACCGCAAACGGCAGGTCCGGGAACGGAAACCCTTTGCCAACCAGCTCATTCAGAACATCCGGCGGGATCAGCGCATTCGCGCCCATGTCGTGAGGGCCCTGCAAATAAACAAATAGCGAGTGGGTTTTGCCGGTTTTGGCCCGCACCAAAGCCAGCGTCCGACCGTCGGGCGCATTTCGCCAGCGACTGAGTGTCTGGTTATAGATAGGAATTGAAGTGTTACCGAGGTTGCTGGTACAGAACACCCGTCCCGCCGGGTTAATCAGACCAATCTCTTTAACCCGGTATGAATGAAAGACCGTCTGACGGAGCTGATCAATCTCAGATGAAGTACAAGTTTTGGGCAGGCTCACCAGCGGGGCCAAGCTATGGGTGGTTTGCTCGACGAACAGATCAATCCGCGAAAGCGCGGACTGCCCCAATCCGGATAAATCCGAGTGTAGCTTCCAGAAGTAAAAAGGCACGCCGACCACAAAGGTCAACAGGTAAATCACGGCGATATCACGCAGCAAAACCCGATTGAAACCAGCCTGTTTTCCACGCTCCTGCGGTTTTGACCCCATCCGAAATCGATATTTCATCATCACTTAAACAATTATTGAAATTTTGCAGCAACACTGAAAAAACTTGGAAGCCGTATCATGTTTTTCACCACGTAATGATGTTACCCAGAATGATGATAAATAAAAAGAAACCCGCAAAAATAACACTACAAAATCAAAGGATTTTTTCCGTTAGCACGAAATGATTCACATAAAATTGTTCAGTACGCTATGAGTTTCACAATAGTCTCTGTGAGTTCAGACCCGGTTTTATGAACTTCAGCCACAAAAAAACCGCCCGCAGGCGGCCTTCATGACGGATTGCCTGGCAGGCAAACCTTAATCCCCACACAGAGCTTCAGCCGGAAGATGAAGCTGCTCAGCACAACTCAGAAATTCATACTGACCAATGACAGCTTGACCCGCCAGGTAACGCCGCAGCATATCCAGGATGACTGTTGCGACGATGTTCCGCTGAGCCTGATTGCTGTATTCACGCCGAGTCAAGACCACCTGGCCCCAACAACCAGTCGGCGTCACCAGGCCGACCTGAAAACCCGACTCACCCCACGCGCCCGAAATCAGCGTTATCGATGCGCCAGACTGCGCCCGCTCTTCCGTCGCATACGCCAGCATCGCTGCCAGTGTCCGGTCTTGCTCGCCGGTATCTACCATCCGTGTTTGCCCGCTCCGCAGCGCCTGACGACACAGCGGATCACCGGACAACCAGTTCGTCAGCCAGCCGCCGGAACAATGCTCAACCACCATGACATCCAGGCCCGCAGATTGCAGCTGCTGGCCCACATGAGCAACCATTTCCCGATCCACACTCACCACATGCTCACCCAGGCAAGCCACCAGTTGCTGCTGAACCTCCCGCGCCTGGCGAGCGTGACGCGGGGTGAACAGCTTCACCTCAATAAAAGGCAACGAGGAGCGGTAGCCGAGTTGATACCCCTCAGGTAACTTGATGGCTGCCAGGGTTTGACCAATGCCGGATTCAGACAAGCCAAACGTATAAAAGCGATGGCAGTCCAGTGCCGCCACCTCACTAAACTGCTGTTTCAACCGTGGCAAAATCTCATCGGTGACCATTTGCTTAAACTCACTGGGCACCCCAGGGGTAAAATACAACCAGGCACGATTGAGCTTCATGGCAAAACCACAAGCCGTTCCAACGGGGTTATCCAGCAACACCGCACCTTCAGGCAGCATCGCCTGCTTGAGGTTGGCCGCCGGCATTTCCCGGCCCATCGCCTGATATTTAGCCTGCATCTGTGCGACCCAGTGATCCGACTGCTCGAGTCCACTGTCTGCCGCAATTGCGGCGGCCTGAGCGGTTAAGTCATCGGTTGTCGGCCCCAACCCGCCATTAACCACCACAATATCGGCCGTCAGGCTACAGTGCTCGATCTCGGATGCGAGATCAGAGAGCTGATCTCCCACCGTTGTTCTGCGGGATAAAGGGAACCCATGCTGAAAAAACAGCCGCGACAACCATGCCGCATTGGTATCGACAATATCGCCATGCAGCACTTCTTCACCTGTACTAATCATTGCTACCCGCACACTATTTTCCTCGTTTATTGTGATTGGATCGGTCACCCAAATCCCTTCGAGGACATGTTCCCGGGAAGGGTTTGGTTCTATACACCTTATACCAGTTCCCTCTGAAAATGACACAAATATGAAGTGGGTTGAGCAAAACATGTGCTGAACAAAGTAGCCGAAACTTGAGGCGCGAAAATTGAATGCCCCAACAGCACACCAGATCGTAAATATATCGTTACACACTGTCAATCTACAGTTGACAGTTTGGCCGTCCACCATTATGGTAGCAAACCATAGATACTATGCTCTGCGCTGTTTTATCCAGGTTTTATTACTAGGTTTATACGGAAATCACATGAATAAGCACCATCAAAACACCTTCTATCGATAGCCACAATGGCTCGATCGGGTGTAAAGATAAGTAACCACTTATACCCTCTTCATCTTATTCGTGCGATTGTGGCCGCCCCACCCCTTGAGGCAAAAGTTGGAGACCCAACTAAACTCAGTCCTCAACCCAAAAATCGGGAGAGCACAACCACAGGCAGTTTGCGCGCTATCTCCCTCATAAAACAAAAGAAAGTAATCGGGAGCTTCGACCCAATGTCTATGAACAAAACCTTCGGCAGTACCCTGATCATCGCCGGGACCACCATCGGTGCCGGCATGCTAGCACTTCCCTTGGCATCAGCCGGGCTCGGCTTTGCCACCGCAACCCTGACCATGCTTGGTCTTTGGGGCCTGATGATTTACACCGCCCTGTTAATGTTAGAAGTCCATCAACATGCGGATCAAAATGCCACCCTGCACACCCTGGCCCGGCAACTTCTCGGACGCAAAGGCCAGCTCATAGCCGGCTTTGCGATGATGTTCCTGTTCTACTCTCTGTGCGCAGCCTACATCGCCGGCGGCGGGGCACAGCTGAATGACAAGCTGAACAATTGGATGGGATTGAACGTCAGCGCCCAGGCCAGCACCGTGATATTCACCGTGATGATCGGCGCCGTCGTATCTATCGGCACGCATTCAGTTGATCTCGTCAACCGCGCGCTCTTTACCCTCAAACTGGTCGCACTCGCCACCATGCTGGTGCTGCTGGCACCGCACGTACAGGGTATTAACCTGGTAGAAATGCCGGTTCAGAAGGGGCTACTGCTCTCAGCCCTGCCGGTGATTTTTACCTCATTCGGCTTTCACGGCAGCATTCCGTCGATTGTTCGCTACGTCGGCCTGGATATGAAAGCCCTGCGCAAGATCATGATCCTGGGCTCAGCGACACCGCTGATCGTCTACGTGCTGTGGCAGATCACCAGCCAGGGGGTGCTCAGCCAACCAGCACTCATGGCCAGTACGACACTCGGCACCTTTATCGCGTCCCTCAGTGAGCTGCTGCACAGCCCCGCGGTGAGCCAGTCCGTCTCCGTATTTGCCGATCTGGCACTGGCGACTTCATTCCTGGGGGTCAGTCTGGGGCTGTTCGATTTTATGTCCGACAGCCTCAATCGCGGTACCAAAGGCACTGCCCGCTTGCAAACCGCACTGATCACCTTCGTGCCGCCGCTGTGCTTTGCCCTGTTCTACCCACAAGGTTTTATTATGGCCCTTGGCTTTGCCGCTATCGCCCTGGTGATCCTGGCCATCTTCCTGCCGGTTGCGATGGTCAAAGCCCAGCGCCGCCAGCGCCCGGCAGAAGATGACAGCTACCAGGTTCGCGGCGGCTCTGTTGCCCTGACCGCCGCCACAGGAGCCGGGATCCTGATCATCTCAGCGCAATTTTTACAAATGGCCGGAATGATCCCGGCCGTGGGATAGCAGGCCAGCCGTACTTTTCTCCACCGTTGTAAAAGGCTTGCCCGGCAAGCCTTTTTCTTTGCAGGGAATTTCCCCTGGCTTCATCGATACTTATGCCAATCGCAGTCAGTCAGTGATCAGAAATATCCTAGAGAAAACACTTGAGAACAAGGTCGGTTGTTTTGAGACGTCGTGATTCTACAATCGAAAACTCTAACGCAGTTCCCAGGCGTTTTAACAAGCGAGGATGACCCGTTCTTGACTACGATTGGTATTAAATCCTTTAACTGGCGGAGCCCTGATTGCGACGCGACAGCAGCTTTTTTCAAGTTCTTATATTGCTGAGCGCTTTGCTCAGCTTTTCCGCTTTTGCCACCGGAAGAGCGCCAGCCCCGACATTCCACGCTCACGATCTTTTTCTGTATCAAATTATCCCGGACCAATACCACAATGTATCCCTCGAGCGCGGCCCAGCGGCCGACCCGAAGCCGTCCCCCGACGACCTGGTCCCAGATCAGAAAAACTGGCCTTATCTCAAAGCCCAGTCCTATACCATTCTGGGGCTGAGTGTAGCGACCGCCGGGCTGATGACCTTGCTGCCGGACAGTGTGACCCACTGGGAAGGTGCCGATCTAAGCCTGAATCATTTAGGACGACAGTGGTGGGATAACGTGTCGGCCGGGCCGACCTGGGATCAAGATGACCATATCCTCAACTATGTCATGCATCCTTACTTTGGCGGCGTCTATTACACCACGGCCCGACATGCCGGCTATGATGAGTGGGATTCTTTTCTGTACTCCGCGGCTCTCTCCACCTTTTACTGGGAGTACGGGATTGAAGCACTGGCTGAGCAGCCCTCAATTCAGGATCTCATTGTCACCCCTATCTTCGGCGCTGCGGTAGGCGAGTGGATGTTGTTGACAGAAGCCGAAATCCTGGCCAATGACGGACAGGTGATGCACTCCAGGTTTCTGGGCGATGTGAGCTTATTCCTGCTCAACCCGGTCGGACATATTCACCATTGGGTTAATCGCTGGTGGGACCATGGAGTCCATGTCCGACTCTCAACCACCCTATGGTCCCCCGAATCCGTCTTCGCACCTGGCCAGCCCCGACAGCTTCATCCCAACACGGGCCCGTTTATCGGCCTCAGCTTGTCGCTCGATTATTAACCTGAACCGGACTATCTTTTTTCATACTCAATTTCAATCATTTAGTTTATATAGCACCATGTTCATGGATGCATATCACGCTTTTATCTTCTCTGCGTACTGAGCGTGAGCATTTTCATATAACCTATTGATACTATAACTATCATTAATACCCTGCCTTGGTATGAACCGTACTTTTTCGCTGTTTGCACACCTCCAGTCACCGGTCTGGGTGTTTGATCTTCAACATAAGAAAATCCTGTGGGCAAATCCGGCCTCTCTAGCCCTATGGGAA
Organism: Photobacterium atrarenae; assembly: GCF_024380015.1. NCBI lineage: Bacteria > Pseudomonadati > Pseudomonadota > Gammaproteobacteria > Vibrionales > Vibrionaceae > Photobacterium > Photobacterium atrarenae. The sequence continues at coordinate 1,096,081 of NZ_CP101508.1, read as the reverse complement.
GCGAACACCCTCACCGAGCTCACGGCCCGGGATCTGAGCCTGGATATGACCCAGGCTGTCCACGCCTTGCTGGACGTCTACCGACAGCGCTTCGCCGCCGGGGAAGCGATCAAAACCTGGTGGTCATTCAACCCCAAAGGTCTGCAAAAAAAAGCCCTGTGCCATTTCTCCGGGATACCACTCCCGGACGGCAGAATGGCGATGCTGGTGGAAGTTATTGCAGAGGAATCCAGTTTACGCCGCGAGCTGGCGTTTGCCGGCTGTACCAACCTGGCGCTGCTGTTTGCCGCCAGCGGCGAGCTACTGAGTGCCAATACCGCTTTCGAACAAGCATTCGGCAACCAGTTACCCGATCTGGCCAACTTTCTTGGCGATGCCGCGCTGGCCGACAACTGGCTGTCGCAAGCCCGTGACCACGGCTCACTGGCTTTGAAGAAGTTGTGCTGGACCGGCCGCAGCCATTGCTGGTTTGAAATTCACGGCCAATGGCTGCAGGACAAACAACAACTACTGCTGAGCCTGGTGAACATTCACCAGGAAAAAGAGCAACTCAGCAAAGCCCGCTACAATGCCGAGCATGACTTTATGACCGGCCTGCTCAACCGCCGTGGCCTGACCCGGGCCATTGCCGAAAACCAGCACAGTCGCCAACCTTATAGCTTATTTTTCCTTGACCTGGACGGTTTCAAGCTGGTTAACGACACCTATGGCCACGCCGTCGGTGACAAGCTCCTGCGTGCGGTCGCAATTCGGGTGTTGGATATCGTCAAAAACAAAGGACTGCTGGCTCGCTTTGGCGGCGACGAATTTATCATTCAGGCTGAGCACCGTAACCTGGACACCCCGTCCCGCTTTGCCAAAACCATCATCACCGCCCTGAACAAGCCATTTCATATCCAGGAAGTAGGCGATCTCTCAGTTGGATGCAGCATTGGCATTGCCAGCTTCCCCGAAGATGCCCGCGAAATTGAGACCCTGATCATCCAGGCCGATATGGCGATGCACCGCGCCAAGCTACGGGGTCGCAACCGCAACCATCACTTTTCACCGGACATGGCTGATGCCCTGTATCGAAAAATGACCCTGCGCCACCACCTGACCCTGGCGCTGGAAAGCCAAAATTTTCAACTCTATTATCAGCCAATTGTCGATTTGGCGAGCCACCAGCTCAAAGGGTTTGAGGCCTTGATCCGCTGGTACGATGACGAGCTAGGACAGGTTTCTCCGGGCGAATTTATTCCCCTGGCCGAAGAAACCGGCCAGATTGTTCCGCTGGGCCACTGGATTTTGAAAACAGCCTGCCAGCAACTGGCCGCCTGGCACCAAAAATACCAACATCGGTTTACCGTCAGCGTCAACCTCTCGCGGGCGCAACTCCAGACCAGCCTGGCACCCGCAATCCAGGCCCTGCTGGAGCAATATGATATTCAGCCATCACAGCTGGCGCTGGAGCTTACCGAGTCCACCATGCTGCAGGAATATGACGAGGCGAAGCAATGCCTGGATGCCCTGGCCGGATTGGGGCTGGAATTATATCTTGATGACTTCGGCACCGGTTATTCCTCCCTGTCGCAGCTCCAGGATCTCCCGATCAGTACCGTGAAGCTGGACCAGAGTTTCGTCCAGGGGGAACACAAGAGCAGCCAGGCCATCATTGAAGCGACCCGGGCCATTTGTGAGAAATTGGCGCTGAAAGTGGTTGCGGAAGGGGTTGAGACCATTAAGCAGCTGCAATACCTGCAGCAGTGTAATTTTGATTACTGCCAGGGTTATTACCTCGGCAAACCACTACCGCCGGTCGAAATCGAAGCCAACAATTTCAGCCTGCTCAACCCGATCCCGGTCAAACCGGCCGACACCTCGCAGGCGGCACCTGTATAACCACCCGTGAGCAGGCTATCTGTCCTTTCAGCAGATACCGGAGGTTAGACCCCCTGCCAGATCGCGATCACTCCGGAGACAGAGCAGAGCACCAATAATGCATAGCGCAGCCATTCCGCCCGGATCAGGTGCTGGACCCGGTATGCCAGCCAGGTAGCCAGAATAGGCGCCGGCAGGATCATCATGCCGTACTTGAAATGCCACCAGCTGAAGTGATTGGTCGCTGACAATGCTATCAGCGAGAGCACACAGCTGAAAGCGAAATAACCGGCCAGATTGGCCCGCAACTTCCCGGCTTCGGCATGCTGCAACACCAGGGCCATCGGCGGGCCACCGATACTGGTACTGGTTCCCATCAGGCCGGAAGCAAACCCGGCCCAGAACAGCGCCTTACCGGTCGGTTTAATCCGCACCTTCATCAGGCTGATCACCACTGCCAGCAGTACCCCGGCCCCCAGCACCAGCGCCAGCGATTCGGCGCTGATATACAACAGCAGGAACCCGGCAGCAATCGTGCCCGGTACCCGGCCAATAAAAGCGGCGGAGAGCCCCCTGAACGACAGCATCCGGCGATACTGCCACATATTAATCAGCGCCAGGACCAATCCGACCAGCGTGATCGTACCCGGAACAAAGCGCGGCTCAAACATGTACACGATCGGCGCAGCCACAATCGCCATGCCAAAGCCAACCGTACTTTGGACAAAACACCCCGCAGCCAATGCCAGGGCACAATAAACTAAGGTGCTGGTTTCCATGCTCAGTTATCCTTTCGCTCGGCGTGGATCAGAATATTCCGTGGCGTCACCGGCTTGTCGCAAAAGGCCCCGACCGACACCTGATAGCCACGCTCTTCTAAATAACCGACCCGATCTTCAATCAGCCACAATTCCAGCGGTCGACGAAACAGCTGGCGTACCAGCTCCATTCGCTCAACCCGGGCAAAGCGCTGTTCACCCTGTTGCAGCCAGTGCTCAAAATCGATCGCTGATGGCAGCTCAAGCTGTTTCTTCTCGGCCGCCCAGCGGCAGAAACTGGCAAAGCCGGCATTGAGCTGGGCCTTTTGCACATTCGGCACCGGCAGATAAGTATCACTACCGCGTACGAATCGCTGCAGGCTATCAAAACCCAGTCGGAAGCTGACCTCGGTCCGGCGCTGGCGACGCACCCGCTGCCCGGCCGTCACTGTCTCCTGCAGCGGCAAGCGCAAATCATGCTTGCTCAGCTGGAGCTGGCTTTGCTGACCGACGCGCGAGAGCGGTTGATAATGGCTCTCTCGGATCAAGTGGTAGCAACACGGGGAAATTGTCACGGCCTTCCCCCGGCGCTCTGTAACCCGCTGTAACAGTGCGACATGCAAGTCACCACAGGCATGCAGCGCCACGGCGTGCTGCCTGGCCAGCACATGCTCGGCACTGGCAGGCTCGAACGCATCAGCATGGACAAAACGGATCGGCAATTGCAGCCGGCGGGCGGCAACATCCCCTTCTTCACACAAGGTCTGCTGCCACTCCAGGCTGACCACCGGCATCTGGTGGCTGACTGCCAGTACCCGACCCAGATGCCCTTTGCCGGCACACCACTCAAGAATCGGCAGTTGCAATGCCGGAGTAGCACGATTAAACGCAGTGATCTGTTGCCACTTGCGCCCCGGGATCCCGACATCCAGCCCCTGGGGCCAGGCAGGCTCAGACGCATCACCCGACGGTTGCAGGGCCTCGAGCTGCGACAGGCGATACAACTCGGGCGCAGCGGGCAACCAGGGCGACAGCGCTAAAGCCAGTGCCTCGCCATCGTGCAGGAACGCGGCGATTGCCTCATCACTCAACCCGTTAAGCCAGTCGCACAACCCCGGATGACTGGATTGCCAAATCAAGTCTGTGGCAGCAAACGGCATAAACTGCCAGAACGCACGATTGTCGGTCAGCAGCTTGTCCAGACGGTGAAACCGCGGTGAATATCCAGTCATGTCAGAACTCTTCAGAGACATTAGCAACAAGACCCGGCATTTTATACCACAAGCGGCGCATCTACCTACCCATGTTTGCCGTCGCAAAAGAAAAGGGCTGTCTTCTGACAGCCCTTCGCGGGAATTGCAATAACCGGACCCGTTAGCGAACCGGCAGCGCCATACTGGCAAACATGGCTTCAATTTCTGCGTTGGTTTTCAGCGCTACAGCCTGATCGACCACATTGCGAGTCAGGTGCGGAGCAAAGCGCTCCATGAAGTCATACATGTAGCTGCGCAAAAAGGTCCCTTTCTTAAACCCAATCTTGGTCGTGCTGGCTTCAAAGATGTGGCTGGCATCAATCGCTACCAGGTCATCATCAGTGTCCGGATCCATCGCCATACTGGCAATCACCCCGACCCCAATCCCCAGACGGACATAGGTTTTGATCACATCAGCATCGGTTGCGGTAAACACAATCCGTGGCGTCAGACCAGAGCGGTTAAACGCACTGTCGAGTTCAGAACGCCCGGTAAAGCCAAAGACATAGGTCACCAGCGAATACGCCGCCAGATCATGAATGGTAATTTCAGACTTTTTCGCCAGCGGGTGATCGGCCTTGACCACGATCGAGCGATTCCAGTGATAGCACGGCAGCATGATCATGTCCTGATACAGGTGCAGGGCTTCAGTCGCAATGGCAAAGTCCGTTGTGCCTTTGGCCACCGCATCTGCAATCTGAGACGGCGTGCCCTGGTGCATATGCAGCGACACCTTCGGATAGCGCGCGGTAAATCCCTGGATCACCGAAGGCAACGCATAACGCGCCTGGGTATGCGTCGTGGCAATATTCAGGGTACCCATTTCAGGATGAGTGTGCTCGCCGGCAACGGCCTTGATGCTTTCGACCCGTGACAGGATATCGCGCGAAATCCGCACAATCTCTTCCCCGGCCGGTGTCACTTTGGTGAGGTGCTTACCGCTGCGCTCAAAAATCTGGATCCCCAGCTCATCTTCCAGTAAACGCACCTGTTTACTGATCCCCGGCTGTGAGGTATAGAGGCTTTCTGCTGTCGAAGAAACGTTAAGGTTATGATTTACCACCTCAACAATATATCTTAACTGTTGTAATTTCATGGTACCGCCCAACTTATAGTCCGTTACATCATATCAGTGCAACCATGTATTGCATCATGTTATATATCGAATCTCGCAACTTTCATAGCATTTCTTGAGTCGAATCCCCCTGAGCAAGCCTGCTTTTTATGCCATAAAATCGGATTGGGCATCCAACCGGATGCCCAATCATACCGAAGTTAACCCGGCAAGTAAGTCGACCAAATGAAAACCTGCCGATTAACGGATAAAGCTAGCAAAATTGGCCGCCACGCTATGCCGGGATTGAGAGATAGTGTATCTTATGAGGCTCGTTCAAACGCACGGAAGACAGACGTATTCTATGAGTATCCCTTTAATGATTGGCCTGATTTCGCTATTGCTGGTCTTGGTCATTGGCTACAACGTGATCGTTCAGTATCGCCAACGCCTTGAAAGTGCAAAACATCAGGAACTGGCCAAATTCATTGCCACCATTGATGCGACAGAAGAGCTGATTGGGAATGCCCATCACCTGCCTTATAGTAAAGAGCTCCTGGTGTGTCTGAACCAGCGCGTCTTACACTCGCTGGAAAGCATGAGCGAAACCGATCCTTCGGACAAAAGCCTGCCGCCGCGGATCAGGAATGTGAGAGATCAGATCCGCCAGTTGCAGGAAAACTATTCCAACGCTGATGTTACCCCGTTTAAGGTCCCCAGTACCGACAAACAAGCCATTGGGATGCTGCAGCTGGTGAAACGCCTGAAAACCGTGATCCGTAATGAACACAGCAAGGGACGTTTTCCAACCCAGGCTTTTGTGGCAGAAAATGCCCGGCTCGAAGGGATCCAATTGCGGATCAACATCGAAAATGTCATTAAACGCGCCAACGATGCCAAGGCCAAACGACAGCTGGGAACCGCGAAGCAGCTGCTCAAAAAAGGAATTGATGTCCTGGCCAGCAAGAACGACAACTATGCCAACCAGGCACGGGAGAAACTGCAGGGCATGCTGCTTGACATTGATGACAGCCAGAATCAAAGTCACGAGCAGGAACGTCAACAAATGATTGACCGCGAGCAGGACGACCTCGACGTGCTGTTCCAGCCCAAGCGGAAATGGTAACCCGTTTCTACACTTCGCAAAGGCCGCCGTCGCGGCCTTTTTTGATCCCCGGTTACAGTTGACCGCCAACTGAGACGCAACGGGCAGAACTTGCTATACTCCCCAACTTCCTGTTTAACTGACTATCAGACGCAACACGAATGCCCATGAACGACACGCAGCGCATGATTGACGAGCTGCTCTCGCCAATCCAACAATTCCTTCAGTGCGACACGCCCGACAGCTGGATTGAAGAAGCCCGTAAGCCGGAGAACCTGACCGACTTGTTGGTCGATCACTGTAATTGTGAACTGAAGGCCAGCCAGACGGCCATGTTCCTGATCCGCAAATATGCCGTTGATGCTGAGAGCGGCCAGGCACTCTTGGCATGGGCCAAACCCTATGAAGGCTTCGTCTACGGCAAACTGCGCGATACCAGCACATTTCACGGCAAAAAAAACGGTCTCTCCGCGCCGCTCACGCCCCGCCAGGATTTCGCCCACGGCCAGGAGCTGATCGACAAGATGGTTCGCCTCATCAAGGAAGAGTTTCACCATTTCGAACAGGTGCTTGAGATCATGGACAGCCGCGGGATCCCCTACAGCAGCCTGCGTGCCGGCCGCTACGCCCGGGGCCTGATGAAAGCCGTCCGCACCCATGAGCCGGCAACCCTGGTCGACAAGCTGATTGTCGGTGCCTATATCGAAGCCCGCTCCTGTGAACGTTTCGCCAAACTGGCGCCGTTCCTCGATGAAGAACTGAAGAAATTCTACATCTCACTACTGCGCTCCGAGGCACGCCATTATCAAGACTACCTGATCCTGGCAGAAACCATTGCCGGCGAAGATATCAGCGAGCGGGTCAAGGTGATCGGTGCCCGGGAAGCTGAACTCATCTCCCAGCCCGATGAGCACTTCCGCTTCCATAGTGGCGTTCCGGCTCAGAGCAGCAAGGCAGCCTGACCTTCTGATCATTTCCAACACCAATGGCCCAAACACAAAAAACCGCCTTCCGGCGGTTTTTCATGTCCTTACTTTTCTGTTTTCTCGGCTTTTGGCTTTTTACGCTTGTCGGTAATTTCCCACTTACCGTCGACGTAGAGCCCGGTCCAGCCCGATGGCTTGCCGTCAATTTCCGAGCGAATGTAGTTTTCCTTGGTCTTGCGACTGAAGCGAACCACAGTCGGGCGACCATCCGGATCTTCCTGCGGCGCATCAGCCAGGTAGGCAAACTTCGGTGACAGGCGGTCTTTAAACCGAGCCAGCTCAGCAACCAGCGGCGCACGGGTTTCCCGTGATTTCGGGAAAGTACTGGCAGCCATAAACAGACCGGAAGCCCCGTCACGCAGGACAAAGTATGCATCCGGATCCTGGCTGCACGGCAGCTCAGGCAGATGCACCGGATCTTCTTTCGGCGGCGCAATTTCACCGTTTTTCAGGATTTTCCGCGTATTCTTACAGCTCTCATTGGTACAACCCATGTACTTGCCGAAGCGACCGTTTTTCAGCTCCATGTCGGAGCCGCACTTGTCACATTCGATCACCGGGCCGTCATAGCCCTTGAGCTTGAACTCCCCCTTCTCAACGATATAACCATCACAGATCGGGTTGTTACCACAGACGTGCAGCTTACGCTCCTGGTCGATCAGGTAGGCATCCATCGCCGTGTCACACTTCGGACAACGTTTCTTGGCACGCAGAGCGGCCGTTTCAACATCCTCTTCCAGGACGTTGACGATCCCTTCCTCATCCCCCAGGTTGATGGTGGTTTTACAACGCTCTTTCGGTGGTAGCGCGTAGCCGGAACAACCCAGGAACACCCCGGTCGACGCCGTGCGGATCCCCATCGGACGACCACAGGTCGGACATTCGATGTCGGTCAGCACGATCTTATTCGGCTTCATACCGCCTTCTTCTTCATCACACTCTGCTTTTTCCAGCTCGGCAGAGAAGTCACTGAAGAATTTATCCAGGACCGCCTTCCAGTTCGCCTGGCCTTCGGCGATTTTATCCAGATTCCCTTCCATCCGCGCGGTGAAGTCGTAATCCATCAGATCCGAGAAGCTCTCATCGAGACGATCTGAGACGATCTCGCCCATTTTTTCAGCGTAGAAACGACGCTGATCGACCCGTACATAACCACGATCCTGGATGGTCGAGATGATCGAAGCGTAGGTTGACGGGCGGCCGATCCCGCGTTTTTCCAACTCTTTCACCAGGGCCGCTTCAGTGAAGCGTGCCGGTGGCTTGGTGAAGTGCTGCTTCGGCTCCAGGCTCTCCAGTGCCAGCGAATCGCCGACATGAACCATCGGCAATGTGGTGTCTTCGTTCTTCCCGGACGGACGCTGAACCTGTGTCCAGCCGGCAAAACGCAGGGTGCGACCTTTGGCTTTCAGCGTGAATTCACCCGCTTCCACCGTAATGGTGGTGGAGTCGTATTTCGCCGGAACCATCTGACAGGCCACAAACTGGCGCCAGATCAGGTCGTACAACTTGACCGCGTCCTGCTCCATCCCTTCCAGGTTTTCCGCTTTCACTTCTACATTGGAAGGACGGATCGCCTCGTGCGCTTCCTGGGCATTGCCCTTGCTGCCGTAAACATTCGGCTGGGCCGGCAGATAGTTCTCGCCGTATTCCTGACCGATATATTCACGCGCCGACGCCACCGCTTCCTTGGACAGGTTCGTCGAGTCGGTACGCATATAGGTAATATAACCGGCTTCGTACAGGCGCTGGGCCAGACCCATGGTCCGTTTCACCCCGTAACCCAGACGGGTACTGGCCGCCTGTTGCAACGTCGAGGTAATGTATGGCGCGGACGGCTTGCTGCTGGTTGGGCGATCTTCACGATCAACCACAGTGAACGCCGCCTGTTCCAGCAGCGCTTTGGCCGCCATGGTGTCGGCTTCATTTTCCGGACGGAACGCCTTACCGGCTTGCTGGGCCACCATCAGGCGCAGGGCATCTTTGCCCTGGGTCTGCGTGTTGGCGTGCATGTCCCAGTATTCTTCCGGCGTAAATGCTTTAATTTCGCGCTCACGCTCGACAATCAGCTTCACCGCAACCGACTGAACCCGGCCGGCCGACAGGCCGCGGGCCACTTTCTTCCACAGCAGCGGCGAGACCATAAAGCCGACCACGCGGTCAAGAAAGCGGCGGGCTTGCTGGGCATTGACGCCGTCGATGTTCAGTTCGCCAGGCTGCTCGAAAGCCTGCTGAATTGCATTCTTGGTGATTTCGTTGAAAACCACTCGCTTATAGCGTTCCTCATCGCCACCGATGAGCTCACGAAGGTGCCACGCAATGGCCTCTCCCTCGCGGTCCAAATCGGTCGCGAGGTAGACATAGTCAGCATCCGCTGCCAGTTTTTGTAGCTCGTTGACTACCTTTTCTTTCCCCGGCAGCACTTCGTACTGCGCTTCCCAGCCGTTGTAGGGGTTCACCCCCATTTTGCCGATCAGCGACTTACGTTCTTTTTCTTTTTTGATGCGGGCTTTCTCTTCGGCGCTCAACCCTTTCGTCGAGGTCGGGGCCGCCTTTTTACCCGTGCTTCGTGCACCCGTCGGCAAATCACGGACGTGACCCACGCTAGATTTAACAATGAAGTCTTTGCCCAAGTACTTATTTATTGTTTTCGCCTTGGCTGGTGACTCCACGATAACGAGAGATTTACCCATAATGACTCAATTACGTCCTCGTGCTCGCAAAACTTTAGAATAAAACAAATAGTTGCACGTTAAAAATGACCCAGTGGCACGGCAACGCTAACTAACCAATCTGATTAAATAACTATTCCTAACCTATCGTAACGCAAGGAAAAACCAGGGCCTCGGACAGATAGTTACTTAATGTGACTGGTATTTACATATTGGGCTACATTCCGTGAAGGTCAACTGCTTTTTGCAGAAAGCGAATTGTTTGCTCGTCCCTTCTCCACTTGTTAAATACAGGTTAACCCCTTTGCCCTCCTGTATTTGTTGTAGCTCAACGCCGATTCATTTTCTATTTTTCCACTTTGAAAGAGGCGACGGGCGCTAATGATTACCACCTCGCAACCGCTTTGACTATTCAAACCCATGAATTTTTGTCTTGGCTCACATAAATCGCGGAGACTTTCACCAAATGCACACACTCTTTAACCAATTTCAGAATTCCCTCTTTATAGATGTGGATTTGTTTTCTCCCCAGAACTTCAATACACTGACACATCTCGCCCCGCTCCCGCATCCCGCTTTCAAATCGCGGGGCTGTCACCACAGAGAGAATCTTTATGAGTGATAAAAAAGAAATTAAAACCAATGACTTGCTGATGATCGCTAACCAATTGCTTCAGGATCACCAGGCTTACCAGGACGGTATCCGCGCCACGAGCGTAGAAGAAAAAGACGATGTCCTGATCTTCCGCGGTGACTATTTCCTCGACGACCAAGGGCTGCCGACCGAGAAAACCACCGTGGTATTTAACCTGTTCAAGTACCTCGCCCACCAGCTTTCGCCGGAATTTACCCTCGCGGACTAAGCGGCCTCAAAGCCGAGGCGAATGATTCGCCAGAAAAATGACAGCCCCGCTAATGCGGGGCTGTGATGGATCCACCAGCAGGCATCACCCAGGCTCAGACAATCGGACGCTGGCCGCGGCTGATCCATTTCAGCAGCAGGCGATCAGCCGCCTCACTGGTCGCACCGGCCAGTTTCTCAGCCAGTTTTTTACGCTGGACATAGCGCACCGCCAACACTTCACGTTCCTTACAGGCAGCAGTGATCACATCATCACTGGTGCCGATTTCATCCACCAAACCGAGTTCTAAGGCCTGCTTGCCGAACCAGTGCTCACCAGTCGCCACTTGATCCAGCGCCAGCGACGGGCGGTGCTCGGCAATAAACAGCTTGAACAGATCGTGGGTTTCCTCGATTTCAGATTTGAACTTATCCCGCGCTTTATCTGTATTTTCGCCGAACATCGTGAGCGTTCGCTTAAACTCACCGGCGGTGATTTGCTCAAATTCGATATCGTGCTTTTTCAGCAGTTTATTAAAGTTCGGCAACTGGGCAATCACTCCGATCGAGCCAACCACAGCAAACGGGGCCGAAATGATTTTATCGGCGACACACGCCATCATATAACCACCACTCGCTGCCACTTTATCGACGGCAATCGTCAGGGTGATCCCGGCCGCTTTCAGGCGATCAAGCTGTGAAGAGGCCAGACCGTAGCCATGGACCATGCCACCACCGGTTTCCAGACGCAGCAGTACTTCGTCACCTTCGGCGGCTACCGCCAAAATCGCGCTCACTTCTTCCCGCAATGCGGAAACCTCACGGGCATCTATGCTGCCGTGGAAATCGAGGACAAACAAGCGCGCCTCACGGGCCTGGGACAGCTCCCCTTCCTTGGCTGCTTTCTTGATTTCACTCTGGCGAGCTTTATTCTTTTCTTTATCGGCTTTTTTCGACGCTTTTTCGCGCGCTTTGAGCAGCGGCTTGTCATACAGGTGTGATTCCAGCTGGTGGACCGTGTCTTTGTGTTGCTCGGTCAGATTGGTGACTTCCAGCTCGCCTTTTTGCCCGCCCTGACGACCGCTCAGTCCTTTCGCCAGCACCAAAATACTGACAATCGCGATCACCACCGTGGCAATTTTGGCCAGGAACAGCCCGTAATCAAACAAAAAATCCAATGTTGAGTCCTCATTTTTGGCATTTTCTTCATTGTAACCAAGTTGTCACCCATACCGCTATCGCAATACAATAGGAAAACGAAAAAACCAATAAGGAAGTTACACGTGGAATATCAAATTGCTGCCGATTCGCTTAAAGATCGCGTCATTCTGGTAACCGGTGCCGGAGAAGGCATTGGTCGTCAGGCTGCCATCAGCTACGCAGCTCACGGTGCAACTGTTATTTTGCTTGGCCGCACAGTGGCGAAGCTTGAAGCCGTTTACGATGAAATAGAAGCGCTGGGCTACCCCCAACCGGCGATTATCCCGCTGGATCTAATGGGCGCGACCAAGCAGAACTACCTCGATATGGCTGAGACCATTGAAGGTCAGTTCGGCCACCTGGACGGCGTGCTGCACAATGCCGGCCTGCTGGGGGTGCTGAGCCCGTTCGATCAACTTGGTGAAGATACCTTTGATGAGGTGATGCAAGTCAACGTCAAGGCCCAGTTCCTGATGACCCAGGCGCTGATGCCGCTGGTCAAAAAAGCCAAAGACGGCCGGATTATTTTCACCTCTTCTTCTGTCGGCCATCAGGGCCGGGCATTCTGGGGCGCTTACGCCATCTCCAAATTCGCCACCGAAGGTATGATGCAGGTGCTGGCCGATGAGCTGAGCAACACCCATGTCCGGGTCAATGCGATCAATCCGGGCGGTACCCGCACCGGGATGCGGGCCAAGGCCTTCCCGGCCGAGGATGCCTCGTTGCTGAAAACACCGGAAGACATCATCCCGCTGTATCTCTACCTGATGGGGCCGGAGAGCAAAGATGTCCATGGCCAGTGCATTGATGCGCAGCCAAAACGCAAACCGGGACCGGCGGGCGCGGAAAGTTAATCCGAGCTCCCCACGGGCAAAGTCCAGCCATCAATACCAAGTACAAAAAAGACCAGGTACAAAAAAGACCAGGTACAAAAAAAGCAGCCATCGGCTGCTTTTTTATTTCCGGGGTCCGGCAACGCCAGGAGGGCCCAGACACTTCCAGCGACAGACGCTTACTTACGTGTCCGCGGTTTGGCCGGCTTGTTTTTCAGCGGGTTGCGACGATTTGCCGCATTCCCGGACGGCTTGCGGCGACGCTGCTGGGCATGGTCACTTTCGGCATTCTGGTTACGGCTGGTCGTGCGGCGATTATCCTTACGGCCACGGCGGCCCTTGGTTTCATCGCTGACGCGCTCTTCATAGCGGCGAACCGCACGGCGGATCTGACGAACCCCTTTCTTACGCTTCTGGCCTTCCACCGTCAGCATCGTTTCCGACTCCGGTGGCAGCTCGACCATTTCACGCAGGTAGTTCACTTCCTTCAGCTCCAGCTCCATCCAACCGCCGCGAGGCAGATCTTTGGTCAGGAAAATATCGCCGTAACGCACACGCTTCAGACGACTCACCGTCACCCCTTGTGAGTCCCACAGACGGCGCACCTCACGGTTACGACCTTCGGTGATCACCACGTAGAAGGTATGGTTCATCCCTTCACCACCAGCGTAGACCACATCTTCAAAGCGGGCCATGCCGTCTTCCAGCTCCACACCACGCACCAGGTTACGGACCATGTCTTCCGTCACTTCGCCGAACACACGGACCATGTACTCACGTTGCACGCAGCGGCTCGGGTGCATCAGGCGGTTCGCCAGCTCACCGTCAGTGGTAAACAGCAACAAACCTGCGGTGTTCGCATCCAGACGACCGACAGAGACCCAACGGCCTTCAGTCAGACGCGGCAAACGATCAAAAACCGTACGACGACCCTCAGGATCATGACGAGTACATAACTCACCTTCCGGCTTGTTATAGGCCAATACACGACACACTTCATCAGAAAGTGCCACCAAATCAACTTTATGGCCATCAATTCGAACCAGGGTGTTCAGATCGTCCAGGCGATCACCCAATTTGGCAACCTTCCCGTCGATGCTCACACGCCCCTGTTGGATCATTTGTTCGATCTCACGTCGGGACCCCTGACCGGAACGGGCCAGCACTTTCTGTAATTTTTCACTCATCAGACAAACCTTTGTCGCCTTCACAGGCGTCGAAACATCATCAATACATGCTTTAAGCGCACTTAAAGCGACGGCGAATTATGCCAAAACCGCGCCGCAGATACCACAGCTAAACGCGATGTCATCCCGTTAAATCACCGTTACAGAAACGGCTCGGGATCCCCGGCACCCTGGCGGGCAATTTCCACCGTATCATTGCTGAAATCAATCACGGTCGTTGGCTGCTCCCCAAGGAAACCACCATTGATGATCAAATCAACCGCATGCTCCAACTTATCGCGGATATCATCCGGATCCGACTCCGCCACGTCACTATTCGGCAAAATCAGTGAGGTCGACATCATCGGCTCGCCCAGCGCTTCAAGCAGAGCCAGGGCGATGGCATTGTCCGGCACCCGGATCCCGATGGTTTTTCGTTTCGGGTTCATCAGCCGGCGCGGCACTTCCTTGGTCCCTTTAAAGATAAACGTATAAGCGCCCGGTGTGTTATTGCGCAGCAGGCGAAACGCCGTGTTATCGACCCGGGCATACAGTGACAACTCCGATAAATCCCGGCACAACAAGGTAAAATTGTGCTTATCATCCAGGCGGCGGATACGGCAAATCCGATCCAACGCCTGCTTGTTTTCCAACTGGCATCCCAGCGCATAGCCGGAATCAGTCGGATAGACAATCACCCCACCGTTGCGAATAATCGCAACCGCCTGGTTGATCAGGCGGTTTTGCGGTGTTTCCGGGTGAACGTAAAAAAACTGACTCATTCTTCCTCCTCACAGGACCCCGCCTAAGGCGAAGTCGCTTCATCCACTCGCTTTTTCTCAACTTGCCAATCCTGCCAGACTTCCGTCACCCCCTTGGGTAGCCAGAGGTTGCGACCCAGCTCTGTCCAAGGTGATGGGTAATGGAAATCAGAGCCTTGCGAAGCAAGCAAGTGATATTCGATCGCGTAATCGCCCAGCATCCGGCGCTCCTGCGGCGCCTGCTGGGGCTGTGCCACTTCCATCGCATCCCCGTTGGCTTCTGCAAAAGATGCCAGCAGCCGCTTGAGCCATTTCCCGTTGAGTTTATATCGTCCGGGATGGGCCAGTACCGCCTGCCCGCCCGCGGCATGTATCACCACCACGGCCTCGGCAATCGAGCACCAGTTCGGCGGCACATAGCCCAGGTTGTTGCGGGTCAGGAATTTTTTAAATACTGCCTGCATGTTTTTGGCATAGCCTTGTTCCACCAGCCACTGGGCGAAATGGGCCCGAGTCAGGGTAGCACCACCGGCCAGCACCTTGGCCCCGGCAAGTGCCCCCGGCATCCGTCGCTTCTCCAGTCGCTCTGCAATCAACGCAGCTCTGGCTTCACGGCGCGCAGCCTGCTCGGCAATCAGGGCCACCAGCGCCGGGTGGCTCGGGTCGATGTTCAGGCCGACAACGTGAATATCAAAATTTTGCCAAAGTGTCGATATTTCAATACCTTTGATGAGCGTTAGCGGCAGGTTTTCTGCGTCAATCACCTGCTGCGCCGACTCAAGCCCCGCCACCGTGTCGTGATCCGTGATCGCCAGCACGTCCACCCGGCTCGCGACCGCACGTTTGACCAATTCTTCCGGGGATAAACGGCCATCCGACGCAGTCGTGTGGCTATGTAAATCAAATAACATAAATGAATTTTCTTGACATTGAATTTATGAACTAGTTTACTAGTACGCAGTTACCCCGTAATCGACTTACAGGATATTTACATGGTACAGCAATTTCATCATCAGCTCTGCGCTTTCTTCTCTTGGTGGTGGCACTGCCGTTCGCGGGTGGTGTGATTTGCTGTGCCTGATGGCCAAACAAACACAAGCCCGCGATTTTGCGGGCTTTTTTATACCGATAATTTCAAACCCAATGCAACGCCGTCGACCCGGCTGAACCGATATCAGGAAAGAGGCAACCATGATCATTGTACTGAAACCCCAAGCCAGCGAAGCGCAAGCCCAAGAGATTCTGAACCGCATTGAAGCCGCGGGGCTCAAGCCGCTCTACATGCCGGGGGTCGAGCGAATCGTGCTGGGCGCGCTGGGCGATGAGCGCATCCTGCAAACCATGCACTTTGATGCCTACCCGTGTGTCGAAACGGTTAAGCCGATCCTGACCAAGTACAAAATGGTCAGCCGGGAAGTCCAGGCCCACGATACCGTGGTTCGCTTCGGCAACGCAGCCGTCGGCGGCGACAAGTTTGCCGTGATTGCCGGCCCGTGTTCCGTCGAATCTGAAGCCCAGCTGATGGCCGTCGCCGAAATGGTCAAAAAGCACGGCGCCGTGGCCCTGCGGGGCGGCGCCTACAAGCCACGCACCAGCCCGTATGACTTCCAGGGCCTTGGCGAGGAAGGGCTGAAACTGCTCCAGCAGGCAAATCAGCAACTTGGACTGCCGACCGTCTCCGAAGTGATGGAAGTCAGCCAGGTTGAAAGTCTGTGCCAGTATATCGACTGCCTGCAGATCGGCGCGCGCAACATGCAAAACTACGCCCTGCTCAAAGCCGTGGGTGAAAGCGGCAAACCGGTCTTGCTCAAACGCGGACTTTCCGCCACTATCGAAGAACTGTTGCTGGCTGCGGAATACATCTTTGATGCGGGAAATCCGAACATTATCCTGTGTGAACGCGGTATCCGCACCTTTGAAACAGCGACAAGGAATACATTGGACCTCAATGCCGTCGCCTACCTCAAACAGCGCACGCACCTGCCGGTCGTCGTCGACCCGAGCCACGGTACCGGAGTACGCGAGCTGGTGATCCCGCTGTCCCGCGCCGCCGCCGCGGTTGGCGCTGACGGAATTATTGTGGAATCGCACCTCAACCCGAGCGAAGCCCTGTCTGACGGCCACCAGGCACTGACCGGTCCGATGTTTGAGCAATTAATGCAAGAGTTGAAACCGTTTGTAGAAGCGGCAGGGAGAACGCTGTGAAAACGACCTCATTAGAAACCGGCGAACTAGAGCTGCTGAGCCTCGACGTTCCCTATGTCGCAGACCCGACGGAACTGTACTATTCCGTCTGCGGGGATCGCCCGCACAACCTTCTGCTGGAGTCGGCTGAAATCGACTCCAAGGAAGACTTAAAAAGCCTGATGCTGATCGATGCCGCAGTGCGCATTATCTGCCGCGGTCATCAGGTTCGCCTGGAGGCCCTGAGCGACAACGGCCAGAATGTGCTCAGTACTCTGATCACAGCACTGCCGGCCGATGTGCCGTTCCAGCGCGAGAGTCAGTGCCTGATCCTGGACTTTCCCTCGGCTGAGCGTAGCCTGGATGAAGACAGTCGCCTGCGCCAGACCTCTTCGTTTGATGCCCTGCGTCTGATCCAGCAACTGTTCAATACCCAGGGCCATCCGCGCGAGGCCCTGTTCCTCGGCGGCCTGTTCGCCTATGACGTGGTGGCCGGATTCGAGCCGCTGCCGGACGTCCCCGCTGATAACCGGTGCCCGGACTACCTGTTTTATATTGCCGAAACCCTGTTGGTGCTCGACCATCAGAAACGGCGCGGCAAACTGCAGGCCACCCTGTTCGGCGGCGACAACTATACCGCCAGCTACTTCGAGCTCAGCCGCCGGCTGCAACATATTAAAGAAGCCTGCCTCGAACCCAGACCGCTGCCGAAAGCCGATCTGCTGGATTCATGTGAGCCGGTAGCCAGCGTCAGCGACTCCGATTTCTGCCAGCAAGTTGAGGATCTCAAACAGCATGTAGTCAACGGCGATGTGTTCCAGGTGGTACCGTCACGCCAGTTCACCCTGCCGTGCCCGTCACCACTGGTGGCTTACAAAGAGCTCAAAACCGGCAACCCGAGCCCGTATATGTTCTATCTTCAGGATACCGATTTCATCCTGTTCGGGGCATCGCCGGAAAGCGCGCTGAAGTACTGCACCAACAGTAACCAGATCGAAATCTACCCGATTGCCGGCACCCGCCGCCGCGGCAAGAATCCCGACGGCTCAATTAACCTGGATCTCGACGGCCGGATCGAGCTCGAGCTGCGCAGCGACATGAAAGAGAACGCCGAACACATGATGCTGGTTGATCTGGCCCGCAACGATGTGGCCCGGATCAGCGAGCCGGGCAGCCGCTACGTCGCCGACCTGCTCCAGGTCGATCGCTACAGCCATGTAATGCACCTGGTCTCCCGCGTAGTCGGCCAGCTGCGGGGCGATCTCGATGCCCTGCACGCCTATCAGGCCTGTATGAACATGGGCACCCTGACCGGCGCCCCGAAAATCCGTGCCATGCAGCTGATCCGCGAAGTCGAGCAACGCCGGCGCGGCAGCTACGGCGGCGCCGTCGGCTATCTCACCGGCCAGGGCGATATGGACACCTGTATCGTGATCCGCTCCGCCTATGTCGAAAATGGCGTGGCCAGTGTTCAGGCTGGCGCCGGAGTGGTTTACGACTCAGTGCCGCAAGCCGAAGCCGATGAAACCCGCGGCAAAGCGCAAGCAGTGATCAACGCCATCCGTCAGGCACACTGTGCCCCAACCCCATCGGTTTAAGGAGCCAATCATGAGCCAAACCCACATCGTCCTCCTCGATAATTTTGACTCCTTTACCTATAACCTGGTGGATCAGTTCCGCTCCCTAGGCTATCCGGTCACCATCTACCGCAACAGCCTGAGTGCCGAACAGGTTGAACAGGCCCTGGCGCAGAAAACCAATCCGGTGCTGGTGCTCTCCCCCGGACCCGGCGCGCCGTCAGAGGCAGGCTGTATGCCGGAACTCATCCAACGCGTGCGCGGCAAAGTCCCGATGATCGGTATTTGCCTCGGCCATCAGGCCATTGTGGAAGCCTACGGCGGCACTGTCGAAGGCGCCGGTGATATCGTCCACGGCAAGGCTGCCAACATGACCCACAGCGGCCATGCGGTCTTCGGTTCGCTGCCGAGCCCGCTCACCATTGCCCGCTACCACTCGCTGGTCGCAACCCAAGTACCGGAAACACTCACCACCATCGCGGATGTCGACGGCCTGGTGATGGCCGTGACCCATGACGCCGATCGCGTCTGCGGCTACCAGTTCCATCCTGAGTCCATTCTCACCACACAAGGTGCCCAGCTCCTGACCCACACCCTGGACTGGGTGATGTCGAAACCGGCACATGACACAGCGCAACAATAGCAACAGAACAATGAAGGAAGAACGACAATGGATGCAAGCATTTATACCCTGGCTGACCAGCTGTATCAGCAACAGCCACTGACTCAGGCCCAGAGCCACACCTTGTTCGATGCCATCATCAAAGGCGACGTCGAGCCGATGTTACTGTCAGCGATCCTGACCGCGCTGAAAATCAAAGGGGAAACTCCGGCTGAGATCGCCGGCGCAGCCAGTGCCCTGCTGGCCAACGCCAATCCGTTTCCGCGCCCAGACTACGACTTTGCCGATATCGTCGGCACCGGCGGCGACGGCCACAACACCATCAATATTTCCACCACCGCCGCCTTTGTTGCTGCGGCCTGCGGGGTGAAAGTCGCCAAACACGGCAACCGCGGGGTATCAAGCAAGTCCGGCTCTTCCGATCTGCTCGACAAATTCGGGATCAATCTGGCGATGGGGGCCGACGAGACCCGCGCCGCACTTGATGAACTCGGGGTTTGTTTCCTGTTCGCGCCGCAGTACCACGGCGGGGTTCGCCATGCGATGCCGGTACGCCAATGCCTGAAAACCCGCACCATCTTTAACTTGCTTGGTCCGCTGATCAATCCGGCCCGACCGAACATCGAGCTGATGGGCGTCTATGATCAGGCCCTGGTCCGGCCGATCGCCGAAACCATGGCAACCATGGGCATGAAGCGTGCCGCTGTGGTCCACGGCAGCGGCCTGGATGAAGTAGCGATCCACGGCCCGACCACCGTGGCTGAAATCATTGATGGCGAGATCCGCGAATACACCCTGACTCCGGAAGATTTTGGCGTACCAAGCTACGATCTGGATGACATTAAAGGCGGCGAGCCGGAAGAAAACCGGATGATCATCAAAGATATTCTGACCGGGAAAGGGACCCCCGCCCAGCAAGCAGCTGTCGCAGTCAATGTCGCCCTGCTGCTGCGCCTGTTTGGTCATGAAGATCTCAGCGCCAATACCCAGCAGGCACTGGATGTCATGCAATCCGGCAAGGCCTATACTCTGGTCGAACAACTGGCAGCAAGAGGTTAATCATGGAAACCGTACTCGCAAAAATCGTCGCCGACAAAAAAATCTGGGTCGAGGAACGCAAAGCACAGCAACCGCTGGACGGTTTTATCGACCAGCTGCAACTGAGTGATCGTGACTTTTACGCCGCCCTGTCCGGCGAACAGAGCGTCTTTATTCTGGAATGTAAAAAGGCGTCGCCGTCAAAAGGACTGATCCGCGAAGACTTCGACCTCGACTATATCGCCGGGATCTACAACCGCTATGCCAGCGCCATTTCTGTACTGACCGACGAGAAGTATTTCCAGGGCAATTTTGATTTTCTGCCCCGGGTTCGCAGCCAGGTCAGCCAGCCGGTATTGTGCAAAGACTTTATGATTGACACTTATCAGGTCTATCTGGCCCGTCATTACCAGGCTGATGCCATCCTGCTCATGCTGTCGGTCCTCGACGATGACCAGTATCGCGAGCTGGCCAAAGTCGCAGAAACGCTGGGGCTGGGGATCCTGACCGAAGTCAGCAATGAAGCGGAGCTGGAGCGGGCCATCGCGCTCAAAGCCAAGGTGGTCGGGATCAATAACCGCAACCTGCGCGATTTAAGCATCGATCTCAACCGCACCAAAGCCCTCGCACCGCGGTTGACGGAAGACACCATCGTCATTTCTGAATCCGGGATCTACACCCACAAGCAGGTGCGCGAACTGGCCCCGTATGCCAACGGTTTTTTGATCGGCAGCTCGCTGATGGCTGAAGACAATCTGGAGCTGGCGGTGCGCCGCGTGCTCTTGGGAGAAAACAAGGTCTGCGGTTTGACCCATGCCGATGATGCCGCAGCAGCCTACCAGAGCGGCGCGGTCTACGGCGGGCTGATTTTTGTCTCCGGCTCGCCGCGCCATGTGGATATCGAACAGGCACGGATGATCATGAGCGGTGCCCCACTCAAATATGTCGGCGTGTTCCGCAATGCCGATCCGGATGCGGTCACCAAGGCAGCCAAAGCCCTGTCGCTGGCAGCAGTACAGTTGCACGGCGACGAAACGCCGGAATACGTTCAGGGCCTGAAAGCCCGATTGCCGGCAGATTGTGAGATTTGGAAAGCCCACGGGATCACCGACACAATACCGGATCTCAAGCGATGGAACGCCGACCGCCACTTGCTCGACAGCAAGGTCGGTAGCCAGTCCGGCGGCACCGGGGTCACTTTCGATTGGCGCCTGATACCCGATGAGCAGAAACAAGTCACCATGCTGGCCGGTGGTCTGACCCCGGACAACGTCTGCGAAGCAGCGCTCCTGGGCTGCAAAGGACTGGATTTAAACTCTGGTGTTGAAAGCGCCCCGGGCAAGAAAGATCCGAAAAAACTCAAAGCGGCCTTCGCAGCCATCAGAAAATATTAAGGACAGATGTTATGAGTAAACTTGACGCCTTTTTTGGCGAATTCGGCGGCCAGTATGTGCCGCAAATCCTGGTCCCGGCACTGGACCAACTGGAAGCTGCTTTTGTCGACGCCCAGCAGGACCCGGGCTTTCAACAGGACTTTCTCGAGCTGCTGCAGGAATATGCCGGTCGTCCGACGGCGCTGACCCTGTGCCGTAACCTGACCAAAGGCACCAAAACAAAACTGTATCTCAAGCGCGAAGATCTGCTCCACGGCGGCGCCCACAAAACCAACCAGGTGTTGGGTCAGGCCCTCTTGGCCAAACGCATGGGTAAAGAAGAAATTATTGCCGAAACCGGCGCCGGGCAACACGGGGTGGCAACCGCCCTGGCCTGTGCCCTGCTGGGCCTGAAATGCCGGGTCTACATGGGGGCCAAGGACGTCGAGCGCCAGAGCCCGAACGTGTTCCGGATGAAGCTGATGGGCGCTGAGGTGATCCCGGTCCACTCCGGCTCCGCCACCCTCAAAGATGCCTGTAACGAGGCGATGCGGGACTGGTCGGCCACCTACGACAAGGCCCACTACCTGCTGGGCACGGCAGCCGGGCCGCACCCGTTCCCGACCATTGTCCGCGAGTTCCAGCGCATCATCGGCGAAGAAACCAAGGCTCAGATCCTGAAAAAAGAAGGACGTCTGCCCGATGCCGTGATCGCCTGTGTCGGCGGCGGCTCCAATGCCATCGGCATGTTTGCCGACTTCATTGACAACCCGGAAGTGGGACTGATCGGCGTCGAGCCGGCCGGGAAAGGGCTGGACACCAACATGCACGGCGCCCCGCTCAAGCACGGCAAGCTGGGGATTTTCTTCGGCATGAAAGCACCGCTGATGCAGGACGAGCACGGTCAGGTTGAGGAGTCCTATTCAGTGTCTGCCGGCCTCGACTTTCCGTCAGTCGGCCCGCAGCACGCCTACCTCAATGCCACAGGCCGCGCCGAGTACGGCTCAGTCACCGATGATGAGGCGCTCGATGCGTTTCAGGAACTGGCACGCAGCGAAGGGATCATCCCGGCGCTGGAATCCGCCCATGCCCTTGCCTATGCCCTCAAGCTAATCAAACAAAACCCGGATAAAGAGCAGCTGCTGGTCGTCAACCTGTCCGGCCGCGGTGATAAAGACATTTTTACGGTACATGCAATTTTAGAAGGAAAGGGAGCGCTGTAATGGATCGGTATCAAGCACTATTTGAACGCCTGCAAGCACAACAGGAAGGCGCGTTCGTTCCCTTCGTCACCATCGGTGATCCGAACCCGGAACAATCCCTGCAGGTAATTGAAACCCTGATTGAAGCCGGAGCTGATGCCCTGGAGCTGGGGATCCCCTTCTCCGATCCGCTGGCGGACGGCCCAACCATTCAGGGCGCCACCATTCGCGCCCTGGATGCCGGCACCACCCCTGCGATTTGCTTTGAACTGCTGGCAAAAATCCGCGCCAACCACCCGGAGGTACCGATTGGCCTGCTGATGTACGCCAACTTGGTCTTTGCCGCAGGGATCGACCATTTCTATCAGCAGTGTGCTGAGGCGGGTGTGGATTCGGTGCTGATCGCCGATGTACCGGTCGGCGCCTCGGCTGAATTTCGCGAGGCCGCGCAAAAGCACGGGATCCATCCGATATTCATCGCCCCGCCCAATGCCGATGAAGCCACCCTCAAAACGGTCTCGGAGCTCAGCGGCGGCTATACCTACCTGCTGTCCCGTGCCGGGGTGACCGGTACCGAAACCCAGGCCGGAATGCCGGTCGACCATCTGCTCGAGAGTCTGCGCACCTACCATGCGCCACCGGCGCTGCTGGGCTTCGGGATTTCCAAGCCCGAACAAGTGGCGGCAGCGATCAAAGCCGGTGCCGCCGGCGCCATTTCCGGCTCTGCGGTGGTGAAGGTGATTGAAAACAACCTGAACAATCCGCTGGAAATGCTCAGCCAGATGCACCACTTCATTCACGAGATGAAGTCTGCCACCCGGCAAAGTGAATCCTGAGCCCTGATTGACGCTCAAGCAAAATGATCTCGCACCAAAGCCGCATCCGATGCGGCTTTTTCTACCCGGCTGAAAAGCTGTCTATTTCTCGGCCCCAAATGCCTACCTAATCCGGGTTAGATCAAAGATCTCCCTTCCCCCGCAGCTTAAAGTAACCGGTGACTAAGTCGCCGGGATCACCCAGACATTCCACCAAACTATGTCATTAGAGAAAAATATCGAAAGGAATGATTGAACAATTCAAAAATTGTGTGTAAAAACACAACCGCAAAAATATTGGGTTAACATTTACAACAATTTCAACACTTAACCCTAGACAACCTAACCAAACATGTACACAAACACAACTGAGGTATCAAAGGTGTTCAAAGAAAAAGGACTGTTCGGCAATATCGGCGTACAAGTCGTCATTGCCATGTGTATCGGGACGCTGGCCGGGGCCATGATGGGCCACTCAGCCAGTATGTTTGCGCCCCTGGGCAGCATTTTTATCCATCTGATTAAAATGCTGGTGATCCCGTTGGTCGCCGTCGCGATTATCTCCGGTGCCGCCGGCCTCGGCAGCAGCCAGTCTGCCGGGAAAGTCGGTTTTGCCACCCTCGGCTTCTTCGGCTTCACCTCTGCCGTAGCCGTGGCCCTGGCACTGTTTATGGGTCAGGTGTTCCAGCCGGGGGTCGGGGTTGACCTGACCGGTGTTGAAGGCATGTTCTCCAATGTGTATGCCGACAAAGGGGATCTGCCATCCTTCTGGGCAACTGTGCTGGGCATGATCCCAACCAACGTGTTCCAGTCCCTCAATGAAGCGAATATCCTGCAAATTTTGGTGTTCTGTCTGTTCTTTGGTATCGCTTTATCCAAGCTGGAAAAAGATCGCCGCGACCCGCTGCTGAACGGCGTTAACGCCATTGTTGATGCCATGGTGTGGATGATCAACGTGGTGATGAAAATCGCCCCGCTGGGCGTGTTCGGCCTGATGGCTGATGCCGTCGGCACATTCGGTTTCAACGCCCTGATGGTGGTCTTCAAGCTGTTCGTGGTCTACGTCGCTGCCATTTTGATTTACGGCTTTATTTTCTACCCGCTGATGCTGAAGGTCTTCAGCAAGACTTCACCAATGAAATTCCTGTCGGTAATGAAAAAGCCGCAAGCCGTCGCGCTGTCGACCGCATCTTCCATGGCCACCCTGCCGGTTACCATGGAAGTGTGTGAAGAAGAGCTGAAGGTGAAAAACTCGACTGCTTCATTTGTCCTACCGCTGGGCGCGACCATCAACATGAGTGGCAATGCAATCTACTACGGCCTGGTTGCCATCTTCTTTGCCCAGATGTTCAACATCGATCTGAGTATGGGTGCTTATATCGCCATTATCGTGACGTCCACTTTAGGTGCCGTCGGTCAGGCTGGTGTCCCGGGCCCATCCTTCCTGGTCGTCGCCGTGCTACTATCCGCCGGGATCCCGATTGAAGGCCTGCCGCTGCTGTTTGCCCTGGACCGGATCTTCGATATGATCCGCACGGCACTGAACATCACCGGCGATGCCGCGTGTGCCGTGATCATCAACGACACAATTGATAAAGCCGCAGAGCAGCCAGTCGAAAAGGCGTCCATCGCCTGATCCTGCTGTGGTCAATCACAACATTGGCTGCGGCTCCGTCCGCAGCCTTTTGCGTTACCAGACCCAGTGATACCAATCGCAGTAAATAAGGGGTCATCCTAGCTTATTAAAATGCTCGATAACTGCGTTAGACTTTTTGATTGTAGAATAATTACTTATCTAAAAACTCTGCCTTGTTCTCAAACATTTTTCCTGCGCTATTTCTGCTCATTTACTTACTTTGATTGGGATTACCCCTTGCCAGCCGCGGTGTTATTGCACACCATAGGCTCCCCAACTGTTCCAACAACTAGTAAGACCGAACCATGACCACAGAGAATCATATTCCACGCGGACAACTGCTGCTCCGCACCCTCGCGATGCCGGCTGATACCAATGCCAACGGCGATATCTTCGGCGGCTGGATCATGTCCCAGCTCGATTTGGCCGGTGCGATTCTGGCCAAAGAGATTTCCGGCGGTCGTGTCGTTACAGTCTCTGTCGACAGTATTGCCTTCAAAGCCCCGGTCAGCGTCGGTGATGTTGTGTGCTGCTACGGTGAATGCACCCGTATCGGCAACACGTCAATGAGTGTCGGCCTGGAGGTCTGGGTCAAACCGGTGGCTATCGATGGTGTCGGTGAGCGATACCGGGTCTGTGAAGCGACCTTCAATTATGTCGCGATTAACAGCGAAGGCCGACCGCGCCCAATCAAAAAAGCGTAAACTTGAGCGCACAATGAGCCCCCGTCACTGGCTGGGGCTTTTCTTTTACTTTAAGATAACGACCAACCCTCGAGAGGCCTGTATCTTACTGAAACAGCTTCAACTTCATTTTTCACAGGGAGAATTCCTAGATGTGGTATGTCATTTTTTCTCAGGACGTTGAAAATAGCCTGGAGCGCCGCCTGAGCGTACGTGAAAAACACCTGGCCCGCCTGAAAGATCTGCAAGAACAAGGCCGCCTGCTGGTTGCCGGTCCGATGCCGGCGATTGACAGCGACAACCCGGGTGAAGCTGGTTTCACCGGTTCAACCGTGATTGCAGAATTTGACTCACTGGAAGCGGCCAAAACCTGGGCCGATGCCGACCCGTATATTGACGCCGGGGTCTATGAAAATGTGATCGTCAAACCATTCAAAAAGGTACTGCCTTAAATGTACCCCACTTGGACGATTGACTGATGTTAAAAAAGGTTTTCGCCTCTCTCGCCATCTTCTTGCTGGCAGGCTGTGCATCCAACCCGGATGATGTTGCCAAAGCTCTTGCCAAAAGCCGGGCGACAGCAATTAACAATAAAGCGCCGTACAACAAAATTGGCGAGTATCAGGTGATGAAAGCGCAAGCGCGGGAAAAAACCGTTGAGATCACCATTCTCTACGGCGGCGGCGGCAAAGTCGCCCCTTCCGTGGCTGCTAAAAATGCCGCAGTAAACTACTGCCGCAATGAAGAGCTCACCCCGCTGTTCGACGAGGGACTGAACTATCGCATCCTGATCATGGATATGCGGGGCCGGACCATGGTGGAGCAACCAGTCTATGCCGAATACTGCCAGTCACTGGCGAAATAATACCAATCGCAGTAAATAAGGGGTCATTCTAGCTTGTTAAAATGCTCGATAACTGCGTTAGAATTTTTGACTGTAGAATAACTACTTATCTAAAAATTCTGCCTTGTTCTCAAACATTTTTCCGGCGCTATTTCTGATCACTTACTTTAATTGGTATAAGCCGGCATAAACTCCGGAACGACAGCTCTCCTGATCGCCAAACCGCCTGCCTAGTCAGGCGGTTTTTCATTTCCGCAATCTCCGATCACAACACACCTCATTAAAGACCTGTTGAGATGACTCAAAAAAAATCCCTCGAGTTAATCGAGGGATTTTTCTAAATCATTGCTTTTAGTGCAATTATTTATCTAAGTCGATGAGGTTGTTATTAAACAAATGGTTAATTACATCATTCGCGCTACTGTTACTAATTCCTGTAATATCATCGAAAGTCGTATTTTCCAGAACAATCGTTTGATCGACAGAATCATCGCTACTGCCATCAACATTGATCTGCAGGTGGGTATCCCCATCGACTTCAAGCGCACTCAACAAAGATTCAAGTTCGTCTTTTGACTTGCCGCCATCGCTGTCAAGTAAATCGCTGAGATCAATCGTATCCCCTTCGCTGGCATCAAAGTAGCCACTGCTGGTGTTAAAGTCCGTGATGATATCAACAGGAATATCAATGGACCCACCCACTTGGCCAAAGTCTCCGGCATCACCGTCCAGCCATACAAAGGTATCGCGCCCTTCGCCGCCCGATAAAGTGTCACCTTGGTTTCCACCATTCGATCCGCCAGAAGAGCCATGACCGTTGGTTCCGCCGATCAGGATGTCGTTCCCCAGGCCCCCCGTAAGGTGATCGTTCCCGGCGCCGCCTTTCAGCATGACACCTTCGGACTCATCCACCGCTTGTTGATAACTCTGAGTGCCAACCGGCTTATTCTCTGAGTCAAAATAAGCACCCAGATCGACTTGAACCCGATCTTCACCTGCCAGTACCGAAATATTATCATCGCCATCGGCACCCTTGATTGAAGTCAGCGCATCCAGCTTGATCACCAACTGAGCAGTATCTGTCTTCGAACCATCGGTGATCGTATAGGTAAAGACCTCATCAGTCAGCGAATCTGCATTACCGGTATCTGTCAGGGTGTAACGATAACGACCATCGGCATTCAATTCGAGATACCCATGGTTGCCCTCGATCCGACTGCCGACATCACCGTCAGTCGTCCCAAACGCGACATCAGTCACCGTCAGGGCACTTCCTTCCGCATCTGAGTCATTCTCCAGTACGTTTCCAGTCACATCTAACGCATCACCCGCCGCATCCGCAAACTTAGAGTTCGTGGAGCCGTCATAGGTATGCATCCACTCCCCATTCCCTGTCTGAGGATCATAGCGATATACATAAGAGTTGGTGGCGGCAATAATCAACTGGCCATCAGCTGTGGTTGCAAGGCCGTTAATAGAGCTACCAAAGTCGAGCAACTGCTGACGGCTGACCTGACTGCCATCAATATCAACAAGATATAGCTTACCGTTATCTACGCCGTAAAGCTGACCACCAAGCATAGAAAGATCATCAAATGTATGTTGATTGCTAAGCTGACTACTTTGCCCTGTCGTCGGATCGATTTGATAAATGCCTTGGTCATTCGAGGCAATTAACAGGCCGTCATCACCCACACACAAAGCATTCAACCTGCCGCTGACACCGGATAACTGGAGGCTCGATGTTATCGCGCCTGTCTCTTTGCTGATTTCAACAAGGTATGCACTATTGCCATGTTTATAAGTTCCCAGCAAATCACCGGCCTGGCCCATCGCCAGGGTATCAACATTGACTTTGGCAATGGTCGCGCCTGTGCCTGATTCAGGATCCAGTTTGACCAAATAGTCATTTTCCCGCAGCAGGTATACCGCCTCACCCTCAGCCACATTGAGTTCCACCACATCATCATTGGCGACAGGTGCCTGATTATCAGCAGGTTTCACATTCAGCGTCAGGCTGGAGTCAGCCGTATCACCATCACTATCAGTCAACACATAGTCCAGGCTTTCACTAAACGCACCTTGTGCGCCAGCCGGAGCCGTATATGAATATGCACCATTATCCAAATCAATAGTCCATTTACCCTTCGCTGTGGTTTCAATCGTCAGTTCATTGGTATTGGCATTAAACTGAGCACCAGTCGCGCCGGTAATGCCGCCAACCGGTGAATAGTGGTAAGTCTTCCCATCAACAGTAACCGCTGAAATATAACCCCCATCCGCGCCAAACTGACTGACATCAAGCTGACCTGAGCGGCTTGTGTCTTGCACCAAGTTACCTGAAATATGTGCCGCAGTCGCATTCAGAACACTCGATAAGTCATTTACGTCAGTAACGACCTGAGCGTCCATTTCGCTGTTGGTCGTACCGTCAAAGGCAACCCGGTCGAGTTGTGAAACCGAGACACCATTTCCGATCCCCAATGCATAGGCCTTAATATCATGATTGTTCAGATATGTTTCCCAGCTAACCTCATCAGCAGACCCCAGACCATACCCATAATTTGGAGCGCCATCAGACAAGAAATAAAGCAAGTTTTGTCCATTCGGCAAACTGCCCTGGGTTTCAAAAGCAGCCTTCGCACCGTCTTCTGAGTCAAATAGCGCCGCATCATAGTTCGTCCAACCATCTGCCTGCGCAGCATTCACAAGCTGTTTAGCTTCAGCAACATCGAGCCATTGGCTCGCCGCCGTGGCGTCACCGGAGAACGTCACTACCTGGACTTTGACATCGCCGTGCTCGTCGTAGCTATCCAACAAGTTAGAGATTGCTGATTTCGCCATGGTGAGACGGTTGCCCCCCATACTGCCAGAAACATCCAGCACGACGACGATATTGCTATCCGTTGGCGTGACTTCCACGTCCTCGGTCAGGGCACTGGATTCCGGTGCGTCATCCTCAACCTGGATTGTCAATGTACTTTGACCCGTTAACTCGCCGTCATGAACGTTCACCCCGACTTCAATGGCCAGTCGGTCTTCGCCCTGAACTGGGTGATCAACCGGTCCGCTTAGCGTCACATCGTAATTGCCTTCATCATCAATGCTAATCTCGATGACAGGCTGACCATCAACGGAGCCCACGAGCACATTAGTGTTATCTCCACTCCACTCAATCGCTTGGCCGCCTGACGTCAATGCAACCGTTGGCGCCGTTAAGGTCACGCTCAAATCACTGCTGTCCGGGTCTGAAATCGTGAGCTTACCTGAAGCCACAGGGCTATCAGTGGTATCTGGCAAGCCCTGCCCATCTTCAATCCCTTGTGCCAGACCTTCCTCAGAAACAGTCACCGTTGCTGCAGAGACAGTTGGCGCATCGTTGGTGTCTACGACATTCAGAGTCACTGTGGCGCTGTCCTGCTGGCCGTACTCATCCACAACCGTGTAATCAAATTGTGCAGGGCCGCTATAGTTCGGATCCGGCGTGAAGACTATCTGACCGTTCACCATAGATACGCTGCCATGCACCGGATTACCAACGCCGATAACCTGCAAGGATTCAGGTGACTCATCCTGGTCATTCGCCAGCAAGACAGCCGGATCGATAGTCAGTGACTGGCCATCATCAACCGAGAGCGGCTGCTCATGGCTCGTTATGTCTTCACCTAAAATTTTATAGTTCCCAAAGCCACCAGAGCTGTTTTGCTCGCCTAGCTGTACTTTGAGCTGGGAATCACCTCCCTGATCCCAATAAATGATCTCAATATTATGGCTACCACTTTCATCAACCGTAAATTCAATCCCTTTGCGAGAGGTTGCAGATTGATTGCCATCATATTCAGCGACAACCTCTCCGTTGATACGAATGCTGTAGCCATCATCCGCTTTCACCTTGAACTGATAGGTCCCCTCAGAAAGCTCGATCTGGCCCGACATGCGAATAATGGCATCACTGCTATCACCCGGATCATTGCTCAGGCTACCTTTATCCCCTTTCAGGAATTTCTGTAACGTAGAGCCGGTGCCGAGGTTATTCTCCTGACTACCGTAATTAACCTTGGACGCGATAAAGGTGGCATCAGGATCGTTCGACTGGATGAAGCTCTCAACCTGATGAACTCTGGACAAGTTATTGCCATCCGCACCTTCCTGATAACCATAGTATTCCGCTTTCAGGCCTGACGAAGTGATCGTTAACGTATCGTCAATAGCATCAGGAGCATTATCGACGCTGTAGCCTTCGCTTGTCGTCGCGGTATCTGTGTTGCCCGCTTTATCCGTGGTCGTGATGCTCGCATCGATGACCTTATCGCCATCTGCAACAAGGTCTGCGCCCGGAACGTTGATGCTGAAGTTACCGTCCTTGTCGACTGTGCCGGTGAACGGTTTCTCGTTCACGGTCAGGGTGACGGTGTCGTCTTCATTGAACTCACCGGTCACTTTACCGGTGACAGGGATATCCTGCCCGGCTTCGGCGGCGTTGATCACGTCATCTTCTGTGATGTTCGCATCCAGCTCGATCGCCAGGTCTGTGACCTCGGTATCGACGCTGTAGCCTTCGCTTGTCGTCGCGGTATCTGTGTTGCCCGCTTTATCCGTGGTCGTGATGCTCGCATCGATGACCTTATCGCCATCTGCAACAAGGTCTGCGCCCGGAACGTTGATGCTGAAGTTACCGTCCTTGTCGACTGTGCCGGTGAACGGTTTCTCGTTCACGGTCAGGGTGACGGTGTCGTCTTCATTGAACTCACCGGTCACTTTACCGGTGACAGGGATATCCTGCCCGGCTTCGGCGGCGTTGATCACGTCATCTTCTGTGATGTTCGCATCCAGCTCGATCGCCAGGTCTGTGACCTCGGTATCGACGCTGTAGCCTTCGCTTGTCGTCGCGGTATCTGTGTTGCCCGCTTTATCCGTGGTCGTGATGCTCGCATCGATGACCTTATCGCCATCTGCAACAAGGTCTGCGCCCGGAACGTTGATGCTGAAGTTACCGTCCTTGTCGACTGTGCCGGTGAACGGTTTCTCGTTCACGGTCAGGGTGACGGTGTCGTCTTCATTGAACTCACCGGTCACTTTACCGGTGACAGGGATATCCTGCCCGGCTTCGGCGGCGTTGATCACGTCATCTTCTGTGATGTTCGCATCCAGCTCGATCGCCAGGTCTGTGACCTCGGTATCGACGCTGTAGCCTTCGCTTGTCGTCGCGGTATCTGTGTTGCCCGCTTTATCCGTGGTCGTGATGCTCGCATCGATGACCTTATCGCCATCTGCAACAAGGTCTGCGCCCGGAACGTTGATGCTGAAGTTACCGTCCTTGTCGACTGTGCCGGTGAACGGTTTCTCGTTCACGGTCAGGGTGACGGTGTCGTCTTCATTGAACTCACCGGTCACTTTACCGGTGACAGGGATATCCTGCCCGGCTTCGGCGGCGTTGATCACGTCATCTTCTGTGATGTTCGCATCCAGCTCGATCGCCAGGTCTGTGACCTCGGTATCGACGCTGTAGCCTTCGCTTGTCGTCGCGGTATCTGTGTTGCCCGCTTTATCCGTGGTCGTGATGCTCGCATCGATGACCTTATCGCCATCTGCAACAAGGTCTGCGCCCGGAACGTTGATGCTGAAGTTACCGTCCTTGTCGACTGTGCCGGTGAACGGTTTCTCGTTCACGGTCAGGGTGACGGTGTCGTCTTCATTGAACTCACCGGTCACTTTACCGGTGACAGGGATATCCTGCCCGGCTTCGGCGGCGTTGATCACGTCATCTTCTGTGATGTTCGCATCCAGCTCGATCGCCAGGTCTGTGACCTCGGTATCGACGCTGTAGCCTTCGCTTGTCGTCGCGGTATCTGTGTTGCCCGCTTTATCCGTGGTCGTGATGCTCGCATCGATGACCTTATCGCCATCTGCAACAAGGTCTGCGCCCGGAACGTTGATGCTGAAGTTACCGTCCTTGTCGACTGTGCCGGTGAACGGTTTCTCGTTCACGGTCAGGGTGACGGTGTCGTCTTCATTGAACTCACCGGTCACTTTACCGGTGACAGGGATATCCTGCCCGGCTTCGGCGGCGTTGATCACGTCATCTTCTGTGATGTTCGCATCCAGCTCGATCGCCAGGTCTGTGACCTCGGTATCGACGCTGTAGCCTTCGCTTGTCGTCGCGGTATCTGTGTTGCCCGCTTTATCCGTGGTCGTGATGCTCGCATCGATGACCTTATCGCCATCTGCAACAAGGTCTGCGCCCGGAACGTTGATGCTGAAGTTACCGTCCTTGTCGACTGTGCCGGTGAACGGTTTCTCGTTCACGGTCAGGGTGACGGTGTCGTCTTCATTGAACTCACCGGTCACTTTACCGGTGACAGGGATATCCTGCCCGGCTTCGGCGGCGTTGATCACGTCATCTTCTGTGATGTTCGCATCCAGCTCGATCGCCAGGTCTGTGACCTCGGTATCGACGCTGTAGCCTTCGCTTGTCGTCGCGGTATCTGTGTTGCCCGCTTTATCCGTGGTCGTGATGCTCGCATCGATGACCTTATCGCCATCTGCAACAAGGTCTGCGCCCGGAACGTTGATGCTGAAGTTACCGTCCTTGTCGACTGTGCCGGTGAACGGTTTCTCGTTCACGGTCAGGGTGACGGTGTCGTCTTCATTGAACTCACCGGTCACTTTACCGGTGACAGGGATATCCTGCCCGGCTTCGGCGGCGTTGATCACGTCATCTTCTGTGATGTTCGCATCCAGCTCGATCGCCAGGTCTGTGACCTCGGTATCGACGCTGTAGCCTTCGCTTGTCGTCGCGGTATCTGTGTTGCCCGCTTTATCCGTGGTCGTGATGCTCGCATCGATGACCTTATCGCCATCTGCAACAAGGTCTGCGCCCGGAACGTTGATGCTGAAGTTACCGTCCTTGTCGACTGTGCCGGTGAACGGTTTCTCGTTCACGGTCAGGGTGACGGTGTCGTCTTCATTGAACTCACCGGTCACTTTACCGGTGACAGGGATATCCTGCCCGGCTTCGGCGGCGTTGATCACGTCATCTTCTGTGATGTTCGCATCCAGCTCGATCGCCAGGTCTGTGACCTCGGTATCGACGCTGTAGCCTTCGCTTGTCGTCGCGGTATCTGTGTTGCCCGCTTTATCCGTGGTCGTGATGCTCGCATCGATGACCTTATCGCCATCTGCAACAAGGTCTGCGCCCGGAACGTTGATGCTGAAGTTACCGTCCTTGTCGACTGTGCCGGTGAACGGTTTCTCGTTCACGGTCAGGGTGACGGTGTCGTCTTCATTGAACTCACCGGTCACTTTACCGGTGACAGGGATATCCTGCCCGGCTTCGGCGGCGTTGATCACGTCATCTTCTGTGATGTTCGCATCCAGCTCGATCGCCAGGTCTGTGACCTCGGTATCGACGCTGTAGCCTTCGCTTGTCGTCGCGGTATCTGTGTTGCCCGCTTTATCCGTGGTCGTGATGCTCGCATCGATGACCTTATCGCCATCTGCAACAAGGTCTGCGCCCGGAACGTTGATGCTGAAGTTACCGTCCTTGTCGACTGTGCCGGTGAACGGTTTCTCGTTCACGGTCAGGGTGACGGTGTCGTCTTCATTGAACTCACCGGTCACTTTACCGGTGACAGGGATATCCTGCCCGGCTTCGGCGGCGTTGATCACGTCATCTTCTGTGATGTTCGCATCCAGCTCGATCGCCAGGTCTGTGACCTCGGTATCGACGCTGTAGCCTTCGCTTGTCGTCGCGGTATCTGTGTTGCCCGCTTTATCCGTGGTCGTGATGCTCGCATCGATGACCTTATCGCCATCTGCAACAAGGTCTGCGCCCGGAACGTTGATGCTGAAGTTACCGTCCTTGTCGACTGTGCCGGTGAACGGTTTCTCGTTCACGGTCAGGGTGACGGTGTCGTCTTCATTGAACTCACCGGTCACTTTACCGGTGACAGGGATATCCTGCCCGGCTTCGGCGGCGTTGATCACGTCATCTTCTGTGATGTTCGCATCCAGCTCGATCGCCAGGTCTGTGACCTCGGTATCGACGCTGTAGCCTTCGCTTGTCGTCGCGGTATCTGTGTTGCCCGCTTTATCCGTGGTCGTGATGCTCGCATCGATGACCTTATCGCCATCTGCAACAAGGTCTGCGCCCGGAACGTTGATGCTGAAGTTACCGTCCTTGTCGACTGTGCCGGTGAACGGTTTCTCGTTCACGGTCAGGGTGACGGTGTCGTCTTCATTGAACTCACCGGTCACTTTACCGGTGACAGGGATATCCTGCCCGGCTTCGGCGGCGTTGATCACGTCATCTTCTGTGATGTTCGCATCCAGCTCGATCGCCAGGTCTGTGACCTCGGTATCGACGCTGTAGCCTTCGCTTGTCGTCGCGGTATCTGTGTTGCCCGCTTTATCCGTGGTCGTGATGCTCGCATCGATGACCTTATCGCCATCTGCAACAAGGTCTGCGCCCGGAACGTTGATGCTGAAGTTACCGTCCTTGTCGACTGTGCCGGTGAACGGTTTCTCGTTCACGGTCAGGGTGACGGTGTCGTCTTCATTGAACTCACCGGTCACTTTACCGGTGACAGGGATATCCTGCCCGGCTTCGGCGGCGTTGATCACGTCATCTTCTGTGATGTTCGCATCCAGCTCGATCGCCAGGTCTGTGACCTCGGTATCGACGCTGTAGCCTTCGCTTGTCGTCGCGGTATCTGTGTTGCCCGCTTTATCCGTGGTCGTGATGCTCGCATCGATGACCTTATCGCCATCTGCAACAAGGTCTGCGCCCGGAACGTTGATGCTGAAGTTACCGTCCTTGTCGACTGTGCCGGTGAACGGTTTCTCGTTCACGGTCAGGGTGACGGTGTCGTCTTCATTGAACTCACCGGTCACTTTACCGGTGACAGGGATATCCTGCCCGGCTTCGGCGGCGTTGATCACGTCATCTTCTGTGATGTTCGCATCCAGCTCGATCGCCAGGTCTGTGACCTCGGTATCGACGCTGTAGCCTTCGCTTGTCGTCGCGGTATCTGTGTTGCCCGCTTTATCCGTGGTCGTGATGCTCGCATCGATGACCTTATCGCCATCTGCAACAAGGTCTGCGCCCGGAACGTTGATGCTGAAGTTACCGTCCTTGTCGACTGTGCCGGTGAACGGTTTCTCGTTCACGGTCAGGGTGACGGTGTCGTCTTCATTGAACTCACCGGTCACTTTACCGGTGACAGGGATATCCTGCCCGGCTTCGGCGGCGTTGATCACGTCATCTTCTGTGATGTTCGCATCCAGC
The DNA here is from genome assembly GCF_024380015.1 of Photobacterium atrarenae. Lineage (NCBI taxonomy): Bacteria > Pseudomonadati > Pseudomonadota > Gammaproteobacteria > Vibrionales > Vibrionaceae > Photobacterium > Photobacterium atrarenae. The sequence goes on along the minus strand of NZ_CP101508.1, from coordinate 1,060,335 downwards.
TCGATCGCCAGGTCTGTGACCTCGGTATCGACGCTGTAGCCTTCGCTTGTCGTCGCGGTATCTGTGTTGCCCGCTTTATCCGTGGTCGTGATGCTCGCATCGATGACCTTATCGCCATCTGCAACAAGGTCTGCGCCCGGAACGTTGATGCTGAAGTTACCGTCCTTGTCGACTGTGCCGGTGAACGGTTTCTCGTTCACGGTCAGGGTGACGGTGTCGTCTTCATTGAACTCACCGGTCACTTTACCGGTGACAGGGATATCCTGCCCGGCTTCGGCGGCGTTGATCACGTCATCTTCTGTGATGTTCGCATCCAGCTCGATCGCCAGGTCTGTGACCTCGGTATCGACGCTGTAGCCTTCGCTTGTCGTCGCGGTATCTGTGTTGCCCGCTTTATCCGTGGTCGTGATGCTCGCATCGATGACCTTATCGCCATCTGCAACAAGGTCTGCGCCCGGAACGTTGATGCTGAAGTTACCGTCCTTGTCGACTGTGCCGGTGAACGGTTTCTCGTTCACGGTCAGGGTGACGGTGTCGTCTTCATTGAACTCACCGGTCACTTTACCGGTGACAGGGATATCCTGCCCGGCTTCGGCGGCGTTGATCACGTCATCTTCTGTGATGTTCGCATCCAGCTCGATCGCCAGGTCTGTGACCTCGGTATCGACGCTGTAGCCTTCGCTTGTCGTCGCGGTATCTGTGTTGCCCGCTTTATCCGTGGTCGTGATGCTCGCATCGATGACCTTATCGCCATCTGCAACAAGGTCTGCGCCCGGAACGTTGATGCTGAAGTTACCGTCCTTGTCGACTGTGCCGGTGAACGGTTTCTCGTTCACGGTCAGGGTGACGGTGTCGTCTTCATTGAACTCACCGGTCACTTTACCGGTGACAGGGATATCCTGCCCGGCTTCGGCGGCGTTGATCACGTCATCTTCTGTGATGTTCGCATCCAGCTCGATCGCCAGGTCTGTGACCTCGGTATCGACGCTGTAGCCTTCGCTTGTCGTCGCGGTATCTGTGTTGCCCGCTTTATCCGTGGTCGTGATGCTCGCATCGATGACCTTATCGCCATCTGCAACAAGGTCTGCGCCCGGAACGTTGATGCTGAAGTTACCGTCCTTGTCGACTGTGCCGGTGAACGGTTTCTCGTTCACGGTCAGGGTGACGGTGTCGTCTTCATTGAACTCACCGGTCACTTTACCGGTGACAGGGATATCCTGCCCGGCTTCGGCGGCGTTGATCACGTCATCTTCTGTGATGTTCGCATCCAGCTCGATCGCCAGGTCTGTGACCTCGGTATCGACGCTGTAGCCTTCGCTTGTCGTCGCGGTATCTGTGTTGCCCGCTTTATCCGTGGTCGTGATGCTCGCATCGATGACCTTATCGCCATCTGCAACAAGGTCTGCGCCCGGAACGTTGATGCTGAAGTTACCGTCCTTGTCGACTGTGCCGGTGAACGGTTTCTCGTTCACGGTCAGGGTGACGGTGTCGTCTTCATTGAACTCACCGGTCACTTTACCGGTGACAGGGATATCCTGCCCGGCTTCGGCGGCGTTGATCACGTCATCTTCTGTGATGTTCGCATCCAGCTCGATCGCCAGGTCTGTGACCTCGGTATCGACGCTGTAGCCTTCGCTTGTCGTCGCGGTATCTGTGTTGCCCGCTTTATCCGTGGTCGTGATGCTCGCATCGATGACCTTATCGCCATCTGCAACAAGGTCTGCGCCCGGAACGTTGATGCTGAAGTTACCGTCCTTGTCGACTGTGCCGGTGAACGGTTTCTCGTTCACGGTCAGGGTGACGGTGTCGTCTTCATTGAACTCACCGGTCACTTTACCGGTGACAGGGATATCCTGCCCGGCTTCGGCGGCGTTGATCACGTCATCTTCTGTGATGTTCGCATCCAGCTCGATCGCCAGGTCTGTGACCTCGGTATCGACGCTGTAGCCTTCGCTTGTCGTCGCGGTATCTGTGTTGCCCGCTTTATCCGTGGTCGTGATGCTCGCATCGATGACCTTATCGCCATCTGCAACAAGGTCTGCGCCCGGAACGTTGATGCTGAAGTTACCGTCCTTGTCGACTGTGCCGGTGAACGGTTTCTCGTTCACGGTCAGGGTGACGGTGTCGTCTTCATTGAACTCACCGGTCACTTTACCGGTGACAGGGATATCCTGCCCGGCTTCGGCGGCGTTGATCACGTCATCTTCTGTGATGTTCGCATCCAGCTCGATCGCCAGGTCTGTGACCTCGGTATCGACGCTGTAGCCTTCGCTTGTCGTCGCGGTATCTGTGTTGCCCGCTTTATCCGTGGTCGTGATGCTCGCATCGATGACCTTATCGCCATCTGCAACAAGGTCTGCGCCCGGAACGTTGATGCTGAAGTTACCGTCCTTGTCGACTGTGCCGGTGAACGGTTTCTCGTTCACGGTCAGGGTGACGGTGTCGTCTTCATTGAACTCACCGGTCACTTTACCGGTGACAGGGATATCCTGCCCGGCTTCGGCGGCGTTGATCACGTCATCTTCTGTGATGTTCGCATCCAGCTCGATCGCCAGGTCTGTGACCTCGGTATCGACGCTGTAGCCTTCGCTTGTCGTCGCGGTATCTGTGTTGCCCGCTTTATCCGTGGTCGTGATGCTCGCATCGATGACCTTATCGCCATCTGCAACAAGGTCTGCGCCCGGAACGTTGATGCTGAAGTTACCGTCCTTGTCGACTGTGCCGGTGAACGGTTTCTCGTTCACGGTCAGGGTGACGGTGTCGTCTTCATTGAACTCACCGGTCACTTTACCGGTGACAGGGATATCCTGCCCGGCTTCGGCGGCGTTGATCACGTCATCTTCTGTGATGTTCGCATCCAGCTCGATCGCCAGGTCTGTGACCTCGGTATCGACGCTGTAGCCTTCGCTTGTCGTCGCGGTATCTGTGTTGCCCGCTTTATCCGTGGTCGTGATGCTCGCATCGATGACCTTATCGCCATCTGCAACAAGGTCTGCGCCCGGAACGTTGATGCTGAAGTTACCGTCCTTGTCGACTGTGCCGGTGAACGGTTTCTCGTTCACGGTCAGGGTGACGGTGTCGTCTTCATTGAACTCACCGGTCACTTTACCGGTGACAGGGATATCCTGCCCGGCTTCGGCGGCGTTGATCACGTCATCTTCTGTGATGTTCGCATCCAGCTCGATCGCCAGGTCTGTGACCTCGGTATCGACGCTGTAGCCTTCGCTTGTCGTCGCGGTATCTGTGTTGCCCGCTTTATCCGTGGTCGTGATGCTCGCATCGATGACCTTATCGCCATCTGCAACAAGGTCTGCGCCCGGAACGTTGATGCTGAAGTTACCGTCCTTGTCGACTGTGCCGGTGAACGGTTTCTCGTTCACGGTCAGGGTGACGGTGTCGTCTTCATTGAACTCACCGGTCACTTTACCGGTGACAGGGATATCCTGCCCGGCTTCGGCGGCGTTGATCACGTCATCTTCTGTGATGTTCGCATCCAGCTCGATCGCCAGGTCTGTGACCTCGGTATCGACGCTGTAGCCTTCGCTTGTCGTCGCGGTATCTGTGTTGCCCGCTTTATCCGTGGTCGTGATGCTCGCATCGATGACCTTATCGCCATCTGCAACAAGGTCTGCGCCCGGAACGTTGATGCTGAAGTTACCGTCCTTGTCGACTGTGCCGGTGAACGGTTTCTCGTTCACGGTCAGGGTGACGGTGTCGTCTTCATTGAACTCACCGGTCACTTTACCGGTGACAGGGATATCCTGCCCGGCTTCGGCGGCGTTGATCACGTCATCTTCTGTGATGTTCGCATCCAGCTCGATCGCCAGGTCTGTGACCTCGGTATCGACGCTGTAGCCTTCGCTTGTCGTCGCGGTATCTGTGTTGCCCGCTTTATCCGTGGTCGTGATGCTCGCATCGATGACCTTATCGCCATCTGCAACAAGGTCTGCGCCCGGAACGTTGATGCTGAAGTTACCGTCCTTGTCGACTGTGCCGGTGAACGGTTTCTCGTTCACGGTCAGGGTGACGGTGTCGTCTTCATTGAACTCACCGGTCACTTTACCGGTGACAGGGATATCCTGCCCGGCTTCGGCGGCGTTGATCACGTCATCTTCTGTGATGTTCGCATCCAGCTCGATCGCCAGGTCTGTGACCTCGGTATCGACGCTGTAGCCTTCGCTTGTCGTCGCGGTATCTGTGTTGCCCGCTTTATCCGTGGTCGTGATGCTCGCATCGATGACCTTATCGCCATCTGCAACAAGGTCTGCGCCCGGAACGTTGATGCTGAAGTTACCGTCCTTGTCGACTGTGCCGGTGAACGGTTTCTCGTTCACGGTCAGGGTGACGGTGTCGTCTTCATTGAACTCACCGGTCACTTTACCGGTGACAGGGATATCCTGCCCGGCTTCGGCGGCGTTGATCACGTCATCTTCTGTGATGTTCGCATCCAGCTCGATCGCCAGGTCTGTGACCTCGGTATCGACGCTGTAGCCTTCGCTTGTCGTCGCGGTATCTGTGTTGCCCGCTTTATCCGTGGTCGTGATGCTCGCATCGATGACCTTATCGCCATCTGCAACAAGGTCTGCGCCCGGAACGTTGATGCTGAAGTTACCGTCCTTGTCGACTGTGCCGGTGAACGGTTTCTCGTTCACGGTCAGGGTGACGGTGTCGTCTTCATTGAACTCACCGGTCACTTTACCGGTGACAGGGATATCCTGCCCGGCTTCGGCGGCGTTGATCACGTCATCTTCTGTGATGTTCGCATCCAGCTCGATCGCCAGGTCTGTGACCTCGGTATCGACGCTGTAGCCTTCGCTTGTCGTCGCGGTATCTGTGTTGCCCGCTTTATCCGTGGTCGTGATGCTCGCATCGATGACCTTATCGCCATCTGCAACAAGGTCTGCGCCCGGAACGTTGATGCTGAAGTTACCGTCCTTGTCGACTGTGCCGGTGAACGGTTTCTCGTTCACGGTCAGGGTGACGGTGTCGTCTTCATTGAACTCACCGGTCACTTTACCGGTGACAGGGATATCCTGCCCGGCTTCGGCGGCGTTGATCACGTCATCTTCTGTGATGTTCGCATCCAGCTCGATCGCCAGGTCTGTGACCTCGGTATCGACGCTGTAGCCTTCGCTTGTCGTCGCGGTATCTGTGTTGCCCGCTTTATCCGTGGTCGTGATGCTCGCATCGATGACCTTATCGCCATCTGCAACAAGGTCTGCGCCCGGAACGTTGATGCTGAAGTTACCGTCCTTGTCGACTGTGCCGGTGAACGGTTTCTCGTTCACGGTCAGGGTGACGGTGTCGTCTTCATTGAACTCACCGGTCACTTTACCGGTGACAGGGATATCCTGCCCGGCTTCGGCGGCGTTGATCACGTCATCTTCTGTGATGTTCGCATCCAGCTCGATCGCCAGGTCTGTGACCTCGGTAT